>WQZX01000001.1 GCA_009780515.1 Nocardioidaceae bacterium
CACGACCGAGGACCTCGAAGTGGAAGAGCCGGCACCGACCGGCACATCAGCCACGCCCCGAGCCGGACCAACGCGATGCTCCACCGAAATCACCGATCACATATCAGCCGTGGTGGATCCGGGATCAGTGGGCGACGTTGTACGTCGGCCTCACCGCCGTGCTGAACGTCGTCGACAAGGGCGACAAGGGGCTCGCTCTCACAGCCCACCAGACCTACCGGGACCCGAACCTTCGCCTCGGGTGGACGGACGAGTGGAGCAAGGCTGCCCCGGTGACCGAATGGTCTCAGCGGTGGCCAGACGTTGAGCGGTACCTCGAGAAGATCATCGCCTTCACCGTCACCAAGGGCGGCAAGTACGTCAAGACCGAGGGCATCGTGCAAGCGGCCGTCTCGGGCTACCTCGGCGATCACCGGCGCGCGGTCATCGACCGCGAGGTCGTCCCCAGTTTCCGGGACACCGCCACCAAGACCCGGATCCACGGAGAGTGCAGCGACCCGCTGGCCCAGGCGCTCATTCAGGCGAATCTCGGGTTCGGGAAGCCGCCATCGTCGTTCGGGATGGAGACCGACGCACTGGCGGTCGATCAGGACGGCCGCTTGGTCGCCATCGAGATCAAACCGGGGAGCGTCGGCTCACTCGCCTGGGTGCCGGCGCAGGCGACGATGTATGCCCGGGTCCTGCAACGGTGGGTCGACCTCGACAGTGACCACTGGAAGTCGGTGATCGAGAAGATGCTCGACCAGCGACGCCGGATCGGTCTCGCCACTCCCGACTTCAAAGCCAAGGACTTGCAGCCAAGAGTCGTGTCTGCCGTCGCGTTCCAGCGAGTCGCCAACGACACCTACATCGACCGCATGTACAAGGTGCAGGACACACTGCTCAAGGCCGGCGTCGGCGATTCGGAGCTTGAGTTCTTCGCGGTCGCTCCCTCCGGCCGACTCGATGTCCATGCGCGCCTGTAGGTACTGATCGGGTTCTTCTCAAGATGTTGTGTCGGACCGGCCAGCCACCCTTGCCGACGTGAACAACAGCAACAGCCAGCGAACGCCGCTGGCCGGGGAGGGCCCCCGGAAGACGAACCCCTACGCCACCACCCACAACAGGCTCGCGATCGCCTGGAAGCAGCGCGCTGCGACGCTGCCCGACGAAGCCCGCGAGCCGGGTCACTACTCCCACGGAGACAGGCTCCAGGGCCCGTACCCGGTCTGCCTTCCGCTGGAATACGCGGCACACAACCTCCTGCCCGAGGTCCGCGACGGCGCTCTCGCGCTGTTCGCCGAGCTGGACATCTCGTGGCACGACTCAGTCGCGGGCGGCCCGAGCAATCACCTGCGGGACTCGCAGGTCCAGTGCGTCAACGCGCTCTTCGCGATGGTGTCGGACCCGGACCGCCTCAAGCGCGCCTTCGGCCGGGTCGTCGACATCGCGGAGGTCTTCCAGATCGAGGACGGCCGGTACCTCACGTTCGAGTACATCGGTCCCACTGACTACTTCGGCGAAGGCGTCCGTCACGGCAAGGAGGTGGGGCGGCGCCGTGGCACCAACTGCACCAGCGTCGACGCCGCCTTCCTCTTCAGGTCGTCGACCGGCGTCACCGAGCTGGCGCTGGTCGAGTGGAAGTTCACCGAGTCCTACCTCACCGCCCAGGACCGTGATCCTGCCTCCGACGCCGTCCGGATCGGTCGGTACGCCGAGGATCTCTCCGCGCCCGACGGCCCGGTGCGAGCAGACGTCCTCCCGATCGAGCTTCTGTTGGACGAGCCGTTCTACCAGCTGATGCGGCAGCAGCTCCTCGCCCACCGGCTGGAGCAGGCTCACGCCCACGGCGCGGACGTCGTACGCGTCCTCCACGTCCTCTCCCCGGACAACACCGGCTACCAGGACTCGCTGGCCCGGCCCGAGCACCGGGCCATCGGCGCCACGGTCGACGAGGCGTGGTCCAAGCTCCTGCGAGCAGCGGATCGGTTCGTGCACATCGACCCGTCGGTCTTCCTCGACCCTCTGATCACGTCCGAGGCGTACGTCGACCGCTACGCGACCTCGCAGTCGCTCGATTCCTGAGGTTGTTGCCGTGCTCGGCGACGTCACGGCTTTGTGTCGGATGTCCTCCGTAGTCTCCGTCTCAGATGACGAAGGAGGTTCCACATGGAAGATGTGAACCGCGGCGAGATGTTCGCCGCAACGAATGAGACCGCGGCGTGGGCCGCGCTCGAGCAGGCCCTGGTGGCATACGTCGGCGGGATGACCGACCCGAGCGACCACCTCGACCTCGAGGTGCCCGGCAACCTCTGCGCATGCTTCACGGCCGCCGACTCCGGTGACGTCCAGCTGACGCTGCCCGACCTCGACACCCAGCAGGTCCGGTCGCGGGAGCGAGCCGCCGACCTAGCCGCGGCGGCCGTCGTCGCGCTGCGCGACCAGATGCACCTGGCCCACCCGCACCTGCTGACCATCAGCGCCTCGGGGCCCCAGGCCGCGCTGCGCGGGATGCTCGGGCTCGAGGACTCCGACGACGTTCCACACGAGCCGGGCGGCCCCGCCGCCCCCGTCGTGATCACTCCCAGCGGCCGCGACGACCTCAACGCCGCGATCGCCGAGGCGCTCACCAAGAAGTACGCCGAGGAGCCGACCGTCGACAGCGACGGCGACTTCGTGCTGAGCCACATGGGTCAGACCGTGTGGGTGCACGCGTTCGACGACCAGCCCGCGGTCCGGATCATGGCCCGCGTGGCACACGACGTGCGGTCCCGCCGCCAAGCCGCTGTCGAGCTGGCGATCCTCAACCGCAACAGCGTCTTCGTCGACTGGGCACTGACCGACCGCGACGTGTGGCAGCGCATCACGTTCCCCGCCGGCCCGTTCGCGCCGGACCACCTCGACGAGATGCTTCGGCAGTTCTTCGCCGCGATGTCCGAGACCCGCGACGACCTGGCCCTGCGCCTGGGCGCGACGGTCGCGTGAAGACCCTGACCACCGCCCAGCAGGACCGGGCCTGCGGCACGGTCCTCGGCACCGCCGTGGGCGATGCCCTCGGCGCCGGTTACGAGCTCGGCTCCGCTCCCCTCGGGCCGACCGGTCCCCAGATGATCGGCGGCGGGCTCGGCGACTTCGAGCCCGGCGAGTGGACCGACGACACCACCATGGCGTGGTGCATCCTCGACGTCGCCGCCCGCCACGTCGACCTGCGTACCGCCGACGGGCTCGACCAGATCGCGCGCAACTTCCGCGCCTGGTACGACTCCCGCCCGCCCGACATCGGCAACCAGTCCCGCACCGTCCTGCGCCAGGCAGGCCCGGAGCCGACCGGAGCGGTGATGACCGCGACCGCCTACGACCTCCACGCCCGTACCGGACGCACCGCCGGCAACGGCTCCCTGATGCGTACGGCGCCCGTCGCGCTGCCGTTCCTCGATGACCCGGACGCGCTCACCGAAGCAGCGCGGAAGGTCAGTGCGCTGACCCACTACGACCACCAGGCCCAGGAGGCCTGCGTGCTGTGGTCCCTCGCGATCCGACACGCGATCCTCCACGCCGAGCTCGACCTCCGCGCCGGCCTCGACCACCTGCCCGAGCAGTCGCAGGCGTTCTGGGTCGAGCGGATCGAGGAGGCCGAGACCGCCGCCCCCAACAGCTTCTCCCCCAACGTCTGGGCCGTCGCAGCGCTGCAGGCGGCATGGGCCGCGATCCACCAGACCCCGGTGCCGACCGACGACCCACGGCGCCACGTCGAGGACGCACTCGCCTGCGTGATCGGCATCGGGCACGACACCGACACGACCGCCGCCATCGCCGGTGCGCTGCTCGGTGCCCGGTGGGGAGCGTCCGCGTTCCCGGCGCGCTGGCGACGGATCACCCACGGCTACCCCGGCCTGACCGGCGAGCAGCTCGTCGAGCTCGCCCACCTCGCCGCCAACGGTCGCCCCGGCGTCTACGGCTGGCCGACCGTCGGGCGGATCGACTACTCGGTCTACGACATCGGGATCACCCCGATCCCCCACCCCTACGACGACAAGGTGCTGCTCGCCGACGCCGCAGCCCTCGACCAGTTGCCCGACGGCGTGACCGCCGCGGTGAGCATGTGCCTGCTCGGCACCGCCCAGGTCCCCGACGACATCGAGCACCGGTCCTTCCGGCTCATCGACCGCGCCGACGCGGAGTCGAACCCGAACCTGGACTTCATCCTGCGCGACGCGGCCACCGCGATCGCCGACCTCCGGACCGAGGGCCACACCGTGCTGCTGCACTGCGTGGCCGCCCAGTCCCGCACCCCGGCCGTCGCCATCGCCTACGCGATGACCCTCGGGATCCCCTACACCGAGGCGCGCCGCGCCGTGCTCGCCGCGCTGCCCACGGCGCGGCCCAACCACGGCTTCGAAGCCGCCCTCCGCCGGCTCGCCACGAAGGAGCAGGCATGAAGAAGACGCTCTACATCGACATGGACGGCGTCATCTGCGACTTCGACTCCGGCCTCGCCCGCCTCGACCCCGCCGTGCGCGAGCGGTACCGCGGTCGCGAGGACCAGATCCCCGATCTGTTCTCCCTGATGACGCCGATCCCCGGCGCCATCGAGGCGGTGACCGAGCTGGCCGGCCTGTTCGACACCTACGTGCTCTCCACCGTCCCGTGGGCGAACACCTCCGGCGCGAGCCAGAAGATCGAATGGATCCAGCGCCACTTCGGCAAGGACCGACACAGCCCGCTGTGGAAGCGGATCATCCTGTCCCACCACAAGCACCTCAACCGCGGCGACTACCTCATCGACGACCGACCGCACCGCAACGGCGCCGCCCAGTTCGCCGAGACCAACGCCGGCGCCACGACCCTGCACTTCGGCAGCCCCGAGTTCCCGGACTGGGCGACCGTGCTCGACTTCCTCCGGCCCAGAGCATGAACGAATTCAGGTCCGCCCACGAGGTACTCCCGACCAGGCGGAAGAATCCGAGTCCCGCGCTGCAGCGGCACTGTCCTGGTCACGGCGAGAACTTCCTCCGCGCAGGCATCACTTGGATGATCCGGGTGCGTCGTCGTACTCGCGGTAGCCGACTTCGAGCATCGCGCCGTCCTCGACGGGTCCGATGAACATCGCGGAGCCGTCGCCGTCGTCGAAGACCTTCACGTAGTTGCAGAGCGCGTACAGCATGTCGGCGTCCTCGACGCCGTGCTCTCCGTGATCCTCATGACTGCAGGTTTTCTTGCACCAGCCGACGGAAATGCAAGGGAATTTGCAAAGAGTCTCAGCCGCATCGGAGACGACTCATGGCCGACCTCCCGGCATTCGCTGAGGGAGTCGACCCCGCGGCGAACGTCGACGCCGGCACGCCACGTTCTTCGGCAAGCTTCGCCCCCAGGCGGTAGTCGTCCTCGTTGAGGTGAACCTGAAGTACGTTGCTCCGGTCGTGGCCGCGAGTGACCCGCACGTTGCTCGGCAGCACCAGGTCGACCGAGTCGTCCGCCTCTTCGGCGGCGCGAGACTCGGACTCGATCAGGTCAGAGATCCTGTTCATGACATCTCCTCCGAGAGGCGCGTCGCGCTGACTCTGAATCGAGATCTCAGGGCTGCTCGGCCTCGCGTCAAGCCGGCGCCGGAGGGCGTCCTGCCGCGCCCAGCGGCACCATTCCGATGGCTCTGCCTTCGGCGTCGAGGAGTCGACCCATGCGCTTGAGGGACCTGAGGATGATGCTTCTCTCGGTGACCCTCAGGTCGGTGAAGGTCGAGCCGAGCTTCGCCTCCAACGCGATCAGGTCCTCCGGGCGCCGCAGCATCCCCATCAGCAGCAGGTTGCTCCGACCTCCCGCGGTCGCGACGCACATCCGGATCTGCGGCCAGGTCTGCAGAGTGCTCGCCAACGCGTCGAGCCGACCGGCGGGCAGCTGGGCCCGGACGGTCACGTTCGTGCGCCAGCCGGCCAACGGATGAGCGAAGTCGCAACGCAGGACGAGTACCCCCGCGCGTCGCAGCGCCTCGATGCGCCGCCGGACGGTCGCCTCGCTCTTCCGCGCCGAGGCCGCCAGTCGCGAGGCCGGTACCCGGGCGTCGGCACCTAGCGCCAGGATCAGACCGGCATCCTCGTCTCGCAGCCCTCGCCCTGCTGGAGCGGGTCGGTCGCGTGCGCCGGCAAGCACAGCGCTCGCCGTCGGCTCCAGCGCCTGCGCACGCAGATTCGAGCCGTCGAAATACATCCGCGTGGCGACGGCGCTCCGGACGGCCTGGAGACCGGGCGTGCTGCGCAGTCGGGTCAGGACGACGTCGTCGAGGTCGCTCATCTCATCGACGGCGACGCACAGCAGCAGGTCCCACTCCCCGTCCAACCGATCGACACCGAAGACGTAGGGATCGCGGCACACCTGGTCGCAGACCGCTGGGAGCGCGCTCGGCGCGCAGCGCAGCCAGATGTAGGCGACCTGGGTCGTGGTCGACGTATAGGCGGTCGTCCAGGCCAAGCCGTCCGCACTCAACCGCTGCCAACGACGAGCCGCCGTGGTGGCGTCGATCCCGAGGGCCTGACCAATGCGGCTCCAGGCTGCTCTGGGGTCGATCTGCAATGCATGAATCAGCCGGAGATCCTCTTCGCTGAGGGAGCGCGAGCCCGAATCCTGCAGAGAAGCACCGGAACGGTCGGAATCCGGCATCTCGGTCGGCACTTCCCCCATATCGCCGATTCTGGCACGACTCGAGATGAGAGAGAGTTGTTCATGGGGGGTCGTCGGCTGGCAGGCATGGCCGTGTTCTCGATGTGCGTCCTGGTGGCCTCGGTGGCGCAGGTGCCGGACCCGGCATCGGCAGGTACGCCGACGGCGAGGGCCACGCGAACGAGCTTCTATGCTCCGCCACCCGGTTCGGTCGCCGGACCGCACGGCACCGTCATCCGGGCCCGCAGGATCTCCGGTCCGGCCGCCTTCCCGGACTCGACGACCTGGCTGGTGCTCTACCGCTCGCGGACCTCCGCCGGCACTCCGGCGGTCTCCTCCGGAACAGTGACGGTGCCCGATGGCGATGCGCCCGAGGGCGGCTGGCCGCTGATCTCCTGGGCACACGGCACAACGGGCGTGGCCGACGCCTGCGCTCCGTCCAGATATGGGCCGGGCTACGGCTCCGAGGCCTATGTGTCGGTCTACCGGGCCACCTTGGCTAAGTGGGTCGCGGCCGGCTACGCCGTCGCCCAGACCGACTACATCGGGCTCGGCACGCCGGGCCCCCACGCGTACGCCGATGGCGTCGCGGAGGCGCATGCCGTTGCCGACATCGCGGCAGCCTCACGAACGGTGGCACCTTCGATCGGCAGGCGCTGGGTGGCCATGGGACATTCCCAGGGTGGTCAGGCCGCGATCTTCGCCTCGGCGCTGGGCCAGGCCTGGGATCCGCAGATGAGGCTGCTCGGAGCAGCGGCTCTGGCCCCGGGCTCGAACTGGGTCACGGACGTCGGCCTGCTCCGAAGCCTGCCGGTGACCAATCCCGGCGTGGCGTTCCTGCCGCTGCTGCTGCGTGGAGTCCAAGCGGTGAGCAGCTTCGATCCCGACACGGTCCTCACCGACAGGGCCGAGGCGCTGCTTGACGATGTCGACAAGGGCTGCCTGGCACAGCTGCAGGAGAAGACCTCCTGGGGCGGGATCAGGGGCAACGCCGTGTTCAGGAGTGGCGCTGACTTGAGTCAGCTCAACAGGGTCCTCAAGGCCGATGACCCCGGGACGACGAGTCCGAAGGTCCCGATCTTCATGGCACAGGGTCTGCTCGACCAGACGTCGCTGGCCCCCTTCACCGAGGTTCTCGCACTGGAGCTTCGGGCGAAGCGCGTGAGGCTCGACTACCAGCGCTATCCCACAGCCGATCACCGCGGGGTGATCGCAGCTTCCTATCCGGCGGCCCAGCGGTGGGTGGCCGCGTTGTTCGCGAGCTGACCGAGATCGAGTACCCGGGGGGAGATATGAAGGTCGCGCAGAGATCGGTCGGACTGGTCGCGGCAGCGACGGCAGCGAGTCTCGCGCTGCTCTCCCCTGCCACAGCGCAGGCGGCAACGAGCGTGCCGACTCCGGCGAACGACTCGTTCTACAGCTACTCAGGACCCTTGAGCGGAGTGCCCAACGGGACGATCCTGCGCAAGCGCACGGTCGAGACCGCCCCCATGGGCACGGCAGCGGTTCTGCCCGCCACTCAGGTGCTCTACAAGACCACCGACGATCTCGGACAGCCCGATGCGACGGTGGCGACGATCTTCCGACCCCTGAGCAGCATGCTCGGCATGAGGTCGAAGATCATCTCGTACCAGGAGTTCTACGACGGCCTGGCGAGCACCTGCCGCCCCTCCTACCAGCTGCGCATCGGCGGCACGACGCTGAGCAAGGCACAGAACGCGGTCGACGAAGAGCCGATCACCCAGTGGCTGGCCGCGGGGTACACGGTCGTCACGAGCGACTACGAGGGCTCGACCGACGACTTCGGCGCCGGCATCCAGTCGGGTCGCCAGACCCTCGACGGGATCAGGGCGACCGAGCACCTGCTCGGAGACCCCGCTAGCACGGCCGTCGGGCTGGAGGGCTATTCCGGTGGGTCGACCGCGAGCATGTGGGCGGCTCAGGAGCAGCCGACGTACGCACCGAGGTTGAACATCAGGGGCGTGGCAGCCGGCGGCATCCCGGTCGACTTCGCCCACAACCTGCTGTACATCAACGAGTCCACCAGCTGGGCCGGCGCGATGCCCGCGGTGGCGTTGGGGCTGATCCGGGCCTTTCATGCCGACGCGAGCACGTACGCGAACGCGGCGGGCATGGCGGTGCTGACCCAGACGGCCAAGGGCTGCCTCGTGCCCAAGGCCGACCCGGGCCTGGACTTCCACACCATGCTGAAGCCGGCGTATCAGGACTGGCAGCACGTCCCGTTCTTCGTGAAGGTCTTCAACTCCACGATCATGGGGCGCGGGCCCACTCCGAGGGAGCCGTTGCTCATGACGGTCGGGAGCTCCGATGGCACCGGCGACGGGGTGATGGTCGCCAAGGACGTCCAGCAGCTGGCCTACGAGTACTGCCGGCGCGGGGTCCCGGTGGACTTCAAGACCGACAAGGGCCTGAACCACACCGAGGCCGCATTGTCGTTCCTGCCAAGGGCGACGGCGTTCTTGAACGCACGGATGCACGGACGCAGCACCACGACCGACTGCTCGAGCACGGAGGCCGGCAACCCGCTGACGCCGCTGCCGGCGCACTGAGCTTCTCGCCCCAGCCACGTCCAGCCCGGTCTAGATCGGGTCATCACGCGTCATGATCTTGAAGTGCTGCATCCCGATCTGTACGCCGACGGCGATGGTGCCGACCTGCGCGAGGATCCAGCCGATGACGGCGATCAGGATGCCGACGAGTCGGACGTCCTGGGTGCCCGTGTCGGTGAGGGTCCACAGGACGATGCCTACGGCCAGTCCGATGATCCCCTGCACGATCAGCCAGTACGGGTTGTAGTAGCCGGAGGGCCAGGTCCGGCCCGTCTGCGCGCTCATTGCCGCAGCGTCGCAGAAGGCGACGGCCCGCGCAGCCGAATGTGATGACTCTGGGCGGGCGGGAGCGGCCGATCAACCGCTCTCGCCCACCCAGAGCCGACGAGCCTCAGTTGAGGGAGGTCTCGTCACCCATCGTGGTCGGGCCGTTGGCACGATGGCCGTTGGCCGACGGTCCGTTGCTGCTGAAGGCCGGGGCGGGCGCTGCGCTGCGGCTCTTCCACGCGGCGAGGCCGGCGGCGGCGATCGCCGCCACTCCGCCGAAGATCAGCACCTTCTTGAGCTTCGAGCCGCCGGACGAAGCACCGGGCAGGCGGTCGGAGATCGCGTCCGGGACGCGCTCCACCACCTGGTCCGGAAGGTGTCCGACGAGGGTCGCCCCCACCGCCGCGCTGCGGGAGCGGGCGTCGCCGACGGCCGATCCCAGTGCGGGTCCGGCATCGTCGATCAGCTGCTTGATGTCGGCCATGATCTCCGACGGCATTCCGTCGAGGTCGTTCTTGATGTCGTGCAGGACGCTCTCGCGCGGCATGGCTACCTCCTCGGGGGTGGACGTTGGGCACTCAGTACCCCATCGCCCGGAGTCGATGCATGCCCTGCGATCTACCCCGCCCGCGCGCGGAGGTCGGCGAAGGCGGCGACGAAGTCGTACGGATCGGTGTAGCGCCGCAGCGACAGCACCTCCTCGGACGGCACTGGCTGCAGGCAGTCGTTGCAGCGGACCTTGACGCCGTTGCGGGGCGAGTCGGGGGCATCGTAGGAGTGCCACCGAGTCTGCTCCGTCGACCTGTTGCACGTGGGGCACCATGCTGGTCGCACCCACGGACCGAAATCCCTCGACATGGGAGAAGATTGACGCACCCAACCACCCCGCGTCACGCCCCTCGAGCCCGGTTCGCGAAGGTCGATCCGCACGATCCGGCGGCATGGTCCGAGCGGGCTATCGGGGCCGGGACGCACGAGGACTAAAGGGCCGCGAGGACCTCGCCGGCGGCCCGTTCGCCCGACCCGATCGCGCCGTCCATGTAGCCGCTCCAGTACGTCGCCGTCTCGGTGCCGGCCCAGTGGACCCGGCGGAACGGCGTACGGATCGAGGAGCCGTACCTCGTCAGGGCACCGACGTGCGGCAGCGCCGTCGGAGCGCCGGTGGTCCACGGCTCGAGGGTCCAGTCGTGCTCGACGTACTCGATCGGGCGCAGGGCGTCGTCGCCGAACATCTGGGCGAAGCCAGCGAGGATCCGCGCGCGGCGCTGCGCCTTCGGGAGCCGGGCGACCTCCCTCCACGTGGAGCCGCCGACGAACGCCAGCAGCACACCGATGTGCGCGTCGGCGGGGCTGTTGTCGAAGACCGCCCGTGTCACGCCGGTCGCGGCGACGCCCGAGCCGGACAGCCCGGCCGCTCGCCAGAAGGGCGTGCGATAGACGGCGTCGCACTTCATCAGCTTGCCCATCGGCATCTCGCGCAGCAGCTGGTGCCGGGCGGCCGGCAGGTGCGGGTGCCAGTCGATGTCGAGCACGAGCGGCGGCGGCACGGCCACCACGACCCGCTCGGCGCGGACCGTCCCGCGATCGGTGTGCACGAGCACGCTGCCGGTCTGCTGCCGGATCGACCGCACCGGCGCGTTCAGCGCCACGCGGCCGCCGAGGTGCCTGGCCATGGCCAGCGGCAGCGCCTGCGAGCCGAGGACGAAGCGGGAGTCCTGGGCGCCGTTCGACGTACCGGACGAGCGCTCGAAGGTGCCCGGGTGCGTCGCGTCGCCGGCGGTCGCGACGTACCAGAGCAGGAAGAGCAGCGAGATGTTCTGGCCGTCGGAGCCGAAGCACGGCTGCAGCCAGGCGAGGATCACCTTCTCGATGTCGGGGATGATCGACTGCTGCGCCAGCCAGTCCTTCACCGTGACCGCGTCCCACTCCTTCGCCTTCGGGTGCGTCCACGGCGCCGAGACGTCGATCTCCTTGGCCCACTGGTCGATCTTCGACTGCAGCAGCAGCGCATCGAGCAGGATGGTCGGGTCGGTCGGCACGGTCCCCGTGTACTTCGACCGCGCCCCCGACTTGTTGATGTAGACGTTGCGGCCCTTGAGGTACTCCTTGAACGTCCTCAGCCCGTACGCCGCCGCCATCGCGAGCACCCGGTCCTGCGTCGGGCCCACGAACGCACCGCCGGACTCGATCACTCCCCCGGCACGGAGGTGGTGGTTGAGCACCCGGCCGCCCACACGGTCGCGCGCCTCCACGACGAGGACGTCCTTGTGGTGCCGGTGCAGCTGGCGGGCCGCAGTCAGACCGGCGAGGCCGGCGCCGACCACCACGACGTCGACGCTCCGCGGTAGGGCGCCGTGGGTCGAGGCCGCCTCCGCCGTACCCGGCAGCCCGCCGAGGTCGAGGCCCAGCAGGCCGATCCCGGCCGCCGTGCCCGCCAGCACGCCACGCCGGCCGACACCGGACCCGTCCCCGAAGCCTTCTAGAACACGTTCCATGATCGGCCAAACGTACGACGACCCGGAGGGTGCCGCCACCGGCCGCAGGAATCTCAGCACGCGGTCAGCGGCAGGGAACGCCGGACGGGATGTCGAGCAGGCCTCCGATGACCTGCAGCGCGCATCCACCGGCGACGTCCTCGACGAGGTTGACCACGTTGGTCAGTCCGTTCTGCAACCAGCTCGGAGCCTGACTGCCGGCCGGCAGGGCGGTCACCTGGATGTCGTAGCCGAAGGTCAAGGTGCAGGGCGTGGGCGTCGTCGAATCGGTGAGCGTGAAGTCGAACAGGTAGTGCCCCGTAGCCAACGGGCTGCCGGTGATCGTGGCGACACCGTCCGGCGAGGACGTGAACCTCTCACCCGGCGGGAGCCTCCCCTCCGTCGACCACGAGTACGGCGCCGGCTGGGCGCTCCTGCTGACGTCGAGCGTCTCGGAGACGTGCTCTAGGAGCTGCTGGTGGTCCATGTCCTGGCCGGGGATGCCCGTGGCGGCCAACCCGGACCAGGTGCACGCGTCGGCGCTCGTCGCATCGGCGCGGGCCGGGCTCGGCGTGACGACCAGGGCGAGGCCGCCCATGGCCACCAGCGCGGAGAAGAGGGCGCCCGTCGTACGACGGCGGCGAGGGGCAGAACAGGCCTTCATGGTGACTCCTGGGCTCAGCCCTCCCCCGCGGCGGAGACTAGCCCTCCCGCACTCGTCTTGGGAATAGGTTGTGCGCGTGTCCGACGTACCCCTCCTGGTCGACGGCGGCGTACGCCGGCACGGCCGGTCCTCCGCCCGCCCGGATGTCGCCGACCCGCTCGCCGAGCGCTCACGGGTCCCGAGAGCGCTGCGGTGGCTGCGGCTCAAGGAGTGGCAGGGCTTCACGCTGCTCCATCCGGAGATGTCCTCGTCGTTCATCCTCCAGGACGCGCACTACCTCGCGAGCTCGGAGATCTACGTCCGCGATGCCGCCGGCCTCGTCGAGCACGCACGCAACGCGCGCGGTGGCTCGCTCCGACTGCCGGCCCGCCTCTACCCGAGCAGCCCGTCGATCAAGGCGCCCGGCTACCGCATCGCATTCGAGTGGGCTGCCTCCCCCGCCGGCCACCACCGGGTGACAGCGCGTGTCGACGCCGAGGACGACCAGCCCGCGATCTCGGTCGACCTCGTCCTGGACGGCGGCGCGTCGTCGGCGCCGCTCTCGGTGAGCGCGCCGCTGCCCGGCGGCTCGATGTACACGCACAAGGTCGCCTATCCCGCCTCCGGGACGATCGCGGTCGGCGACCGCACCCACGTCTTCGACCCCTCACGCGACCTGGCGGTCCTCGACGAGCACCGCACCTTCCTGCCCTACCGCACCCGCTGGCTGTGGGGCACCTTCGCCGGCATCACGCCCGACGGCATCGCCGGCGCGAACTTCGCCGAGCGCGCCACCGTGCCCGGCAGCGAGGAGGAGTCGGGCCTGTGGGTGCCCGGCGCGTGCGAGCCGCTCGCCGACATCGCCTTCACCGCCAGCGATCCCGCCGATCCCCTGAAGCCCTGGACGATGCGCAGCGAGGACGGCCGGCTCGACGTCACCTTCACGCCCGAGGACCGCAAGTCCGTGCGCCACCAGCTCGTCGTCGCGTCGATCGACTACTGGCAGCTCGTCGGCAGCTACACCGGCACCGTGGCCGGCCTACCCGTCACCGCGATGCGCGGGGTGTGCGAGTCGATGCGCGCCCGTCTGTGAGCGCCGCACGCCTCCTCCTCGACCGCAGCAGACCACCGGCGAGCAGGGCGCCGAGGGCCGCGCCCGCGGTGTTGAGGATGACGTCGTCCACGTCGGCAGCTCGACCGACGTCCAGGACGTACTGACCGGTCTCGATCGTCAGCGAGAGCGCGAGCCCTGCGGCGAGGCCCGGCCACACGCGCCCGCGGGAGAGCGCCGAGGTGAGCCAGCCGACCGGCAGGAACATGGCGACGTTGCCGAGCAGGTTCACCGAGCCCAGCGCGATGCTCCCGTTGTGGAGCTCCTCGCCGATGGTGCGGCCCGGCACCAGGTTGATCGACCTGCCGCTGCCGGTGCCGACCAGCGTCATCAGGAGCAGGATCCCCACGACGAGCACGAGCAGGACAGCCGCGACCCGGCGACGCCTGAGCGCGACCGCGAGCAGCAGGACGCCCACGCAGCCCAGCACGACGAGGAGCCCCAGGCTCAGCGGGGAGAACCGGAAGGCATGGGCGTACACCGCTGAAGAATAGGTACGGCGCGCCGGCGGTGATCCGCCGACGCGCCGTACCGCTGCTCAGGTCAGACGAGGTCGAGGCCGGGGTAGAGCTCGTGCTTGGCGAGCATCTCGGCCGCGGCCGCGTGGGTCTTGTCGGCGACCCCGTCACCCAGGACGTACGACGCCTTGGACGGGCCGCCCGCCTTGGTGGTGCCGGGCTCGGTGTTGGTGAGCACGTCGACGACGAGGTCGGCGACGCGGTCGAACTCGTCGTGGCCGAAGCCGCGGGTGGTCAGCGCGGGCGTGCCGAAGCGGATGCCGGAGGTGTACCAGGCGCCGTTCGGGTCGGCCGGGACCGAGTTGCGGTTGGTGACGATGCCGGAGTCGAGCAGCGCCGATTCGGCCTGGCGGCCGGTGAGGCCGAACGAGCTCACGTCGAGCAGCACGATGTGGTTGTCGGTGCCGTCGGTGACCAGCCTGGCGCCGCGCTTCTTGAAGCCCTCGGCGAGTGACTGCGCGTTGTCGGCGACCTGCTGGGCGTAGGTCCGGAAGGAGTCCTGGCGCGCCTCGGCGAACGCGACGGCCTTGGCGGCCATGACGTGCGAGAGCGGACCGCCGAGGACCATCGGGCACCCGCGGTCGACGGACGGGGCGTACTCCTCGGTCGCGAGGATGAAGCCACCGCGCGGGCCGCGCAGCGACTTGTGCGAGGTGGAGGTGACGACGTGGGCGTGCGGGACCGGGTCCTCGTCGCCGGTGAAGACCTTGCCCGCCACGAGGCCGGCGAAGTGGGCCATGTCGACCATCAGGGTCGCGCCCACGGAGTCGGCGATCTCGCGCATCTTGGCGAAGTTCACGCGGCGCGGGTAGGCGGAGTAGCCGGCGACCAGGATCAGCGGCTTGAACTCCTTGACCTTCGCGGCGACGGCGTCGTAGTCGAGCAGCCCGGTCTCCGGGTCGGTGCCGTACTGGTTCTGGTGGAACATCTTGCCGGAGATGTTCGGGCGGAAGCCGTGGGTCAGGTGGCCGCCGGCATCCAGGCTCATGCCGAGCAGGCGCTGGTTGCCGAGCTCGCCCCGCAGCTTCTCCCAGTCGGCCTCGGAGAGGTCGTTCATGTTCTTCACGCCGGCGTTCTCGAGCCACGGGCCCTCGACGCGGTGCGCGAGGATCGACCAGTACGCCGTCAGGTTCGCGTCGATCCCGGAGTGCGGCTGGACGTAGGCGTACTCGGAGCCGAACAGCTCGCGGGCGTGCTCGGCGGCGAGCTCCTCGACGGTGTCGACGTTCTGGCAGCCGGCGTAGAAGCGGTGGCCGATGGTGCCCTCGGCGTACTTGTCGGAGAACCAGGTGCCCATGGTCATCAGCACGGCCGGCGAGGCGTAGTTCTCGGAGGCGATCAGCTTGAGCGAGGCACGCTGGTCGGCCAGCTCCTTGCGGGTGGCCTCGGCCACGCGCGGCTCGACCGCGGCGATCACGTCGAGGGCCTGGCTGTAGGCGCTGCTGACGAGGTTCATGGACGGCGTCTCGCTCATGCGCACAGACTAGTGGTCGACGGCGACGCTGGCCGAGCCGGCCACGGCGCCGATGTGACCTCGGTCGCACCGACCGCGCAGGACGCCCTCCCCGCGACAGCCTCGTCTCATATCCCGGTACCAGCGTCCACATCACGAGATTCGAGTTTGTGGGATGGCCGTCCGAAACCTGAGACTTCTTGACATGGTCACCGCTGCAACCCACGCCTACCTGGTGGTACGCCGCCACGTGGACCTCGGGCGTACCCGCAGCGCCATGTGTTGGTCCCTCTGACACGACTCCGACCATCTCCGCGCGCCGTCGCGCGCGTCCGTCAGCGAAAGGGACCACCCAGCGATGCCTGATCTGCGCTTCAAGCCCGACAGGGCCCAGCACACCGAGATCCCCCGGCCCCGCCGTGCCGAGGGCCAGTGGGCGCTCGGCTACACCGAGCCGCTCAACAAGAACGAGCAGTCGAAGAAGGACGACGACCCGCTGAACGTCCGGGACCGGATCCTCTACATCTACTCCAAGCGCGGCTTCGACTCGATCGACCCGGCCGACCTGCGCGGCCGCTTCCGCTGGATGGGCCTCTACACCCAGCGCAAGCCCGGCATCGACGGCGGCAAGACCGGTGCGCTCGAGGAGGAGGAGCTCGACGACCGCTACTTCATGATGCGGATCCGCACCGACGGCTCGCTGCTCTCCCCCGCCGCGCTGAGCACGCTCGGCGGCATCTCCACCGACTTCGCCCGCGACTCGGCCGACGTCACCGACCGTCAGAACATCCAGCTGCACTGGGTCGACATCAAGGACGTCCCGGAGATCTGGGACCGCCTCGCCTCCGTCGGGCTGCAGTCCCTCGAGGCCTGCGGCGACGGCCCCCGACCGTTCCTCGGCTCCCCCGTCGCCGGCATCGCCGAGGACGAGATCATCGACGGCACGCCCGCGCTGCAGGAGATCCAGCGGCGCTTCCTCGGCAACCCGGACTTCTCCAACCTGCCGCGCAAGTTCAAGACCTCGGTCAGCGGTCACCCCAGCCTCGACGGCGCACCGGAGATCAACGACGTCTCGTTCGTCGGCGTCGTGCACCCCGACCTCGGCCCGGGCTTCGACCTCTGGGTCGGCGGCGGTCTGTCGACCAACCCGATGTTCGCCCAGAAGCTCGGCGTCTGGATCCCGATCGACGAGGTCGCCGACGTGTGGGCCGGTGTCGCCGGTATCTTCCGCGACTACGGCTACCGCCGCCTCCGCTCGAAGGCTCGGCTGAAGTTCCTCGTCGCCGACTGGGGCAGGGACAAGTTCCGCGAGGTCCTCGAGAACGAGTACCTCGACCGCAGGCTGATCGACAACGAGTCCCCGGCCGGCGCCACCCGCCCCGGCGACCACATCGGCGTCCACCGCCAGAAGGACGGCAGGTTCTACATCGGCACCTCGCCGGTCGTGGGGCGCGTCAACGGCACCATGCTGAGCGAGCTCGGCAAGGTCCTCGAGCAGTACGGCGCCGCGGGCGCCCGCCTGACGTCGTACCAGAAGCTCGTGGTGATCGGCGTCGACGGCGACAAGGTCGAGGCTCTGGTCGACGAGCTCAAGCTGCTCGGCCTGGAGGCCAACCCGTCCAACTGGCGGCGCTCCACGCTCGCCTGCACCGGCATCCAGTTCTGCAAGCTCGCCATCGTCGAGACCAAGCAGCGCGCCGCCGACCTCATCACCGAGCTCGAGCGTCGTATCCCCGACATCGACGTGCCGATCACGGTCAACGTCAACGGGTGCCCGAACGCCTGCGCCCGCACCCAGGTCGCCGACATCGGTCTGAAGGGCCAGCTCGTGCTCGACGACGACGGCAACCAGGTCGAGGGCTTCCAGGTGCACCTCGGCGGCGGCATCGGCGAGGTGACCCGCTTCGGCCGCAAGCTGCGCGCGCACAAGGTGACCAGCGCCGGGCTCGACGACTACGTCGAGACGGTGGTGCGCAACTTCCTGACAGACCGCAACGACGGGGAGCGGTTCGCCGACTGGATCGAGCGCGCCGACGAGACGCTGCTGCGTGGCGAACGGTCGCTGGAGCCCACCTCGTGACCGCCACCGCGACGGACATCGCGCGCAGCAACCGCGGTGTCCACACCGAGGGCCGCACGCCCGAGCAGCTGCGCGAGCTGGTCTCGCACTGGGGTGCCGAGCTCGAGCTCGCGCCCGCCGAGGTCATCATCGAGTGGGCGGCCGCGACCTTCGGCGAGCGCTTCTGCGTGACGTCCTCGATGGGCGACGCGGTGCTCGCGCACCTCGCCGCGAAGGTCGTGCCGGGCGTCGACGTGGTCTTCCTCGACACCGGCTACCACTTCGCCGAGACGATCGGCACCCGCGACGCGGTCGCGGCCACGATGAACGTCAACCTGCTGACCATCACACCCGCGCAGACCGTCGCCGAGCAGGACGTCGAGCACGGCCCGCGTCTCCACGAGCGCGACCCCGACCTCTGCTGCGCCCTGCGCAAGGTCCGCCCGCTCGCCGAGTCGCTGACGGCGTACGACGCCTGGGCGACGGGTCTGCGCCGCGCGGAGACCCACAACCGGGTCATCGCGCCGGTCATCGGCTGGGACGCCAAGAAGCAGAAGGTCAAGGTCTCCCCCATGGCCCGCTGGAGCGACGACGACGTCGACAGGTACATCGCCGAGAACGGCGTGCTCGTCAACCCGCTGGTGTACGACGGCTATCCGTCGATCGGCTGCGCGCCGTGCACCCGCAGGGTCGAGGCCGGCGCGGACCCGCGCAGCGGACGCTGGGCCGGCATGAACAAGACCGAATGTGGAATCCACACCTGACCGGAAGGAGGCACACCCGATGACCGCACCCGCACTGGTGGCGCTGGCTCACGGCAGCCGTGACCCCCGCTCGGCCGCAACCGTGAGCGCCCTCGTCGACGAGGTCAAGGCGCTGCGGCCAGACCTGCGCATCGAGAAGGCGTTCCTCGAGCTGTCCAAGCCTGCCTTTCCGGCAGTGATCGACAAGCTCGTCAAGGCGGGCTACGACGAGATCGTCGTCGTACCCCTGCTGCTCGTGCAGGCGTTCCACGCCCGCGTCGACGTACCCGGCCTGATCGAGGCAGCCGTCGCCCGTCACCCGGGTCTCAAGATCCGCCAGACGGCGGTGCTCGGCCTCGAGCCGCGCTTCCTGGAGATCCTTGACGAGCGCCTGCGCACCGCGCTGGCCGACGCCCGCGTCCGAGAGCTCGACGCGCTGGTGCTCGCGGCCGCCGGGTCGTCCGACCCGCTGGCCAACCAGGCCGTCGCCCGGCTGGCCCGGGTCTGGGGCGCGCACCACAAGCTGCCCGTCACCGCCGCCTACGCCAGCGCCGCTCCGCCGGCGACCGGTGAGGCCGTCCGCGCCTTCCGGGCCGAGGGCCGCCGCCACGTCGCCGTGGCCTCGCTGTTCCTCGCGCCGGGCAACCTGCTCGACCGCGCGTCGGAGCTGGCGCTCGAGGCAGGCGCCGTCGCCGTCTCCGGCCCGCTCGGCGCCCATCAGGAGATCGCGCGCGTCGTGCTCGCCCGGTACGCCGTCGGCGCGGTCGAGCTCGTTCCCGTCTAGGAGCCTGCGACCTCAGCCTGAATCCACGCTCAGCGCACGAGACGCTCCAGCAGACCCTGGAGCGTCTCGTTCGCGTCGGCGGTCATCCCCCCGTGCACCGGGCCCGGCTGGACGACGGTGCTCTTCGGCGCCTTCAGCATCCCGAAGCGCGTGCCCTGGGTCTCGGCGGCCTCACGGGTGCCGTAGGCGGTTGCACGGACCGCCGTGGCGGCGTCGCCGTGGGCCTCGCCGCGGCAGAGGAGGTCGATCCCGTGCATCGCATCGGAGATCAGGTCCAGGTCGAGCCCGGGGTCGAGAGCGTGCAGCTTCGCGGCGCGGAGGTCCCAGAGGACGTCGAGAAAGCTCTCGTCGGGGCAGTAGAGCACCACGCCGATGTTGACGAACTCCTCACGGTCGACGCGTGGCACGCAGCGCAGGACGACGTACTGGTAGGGGCTCATCGCGCGGTCTCCTCGACCGCGGCGGGCAGCCACGGGCGGTCGCCGGAGACGCGAGCGGTCAGGAAGTCGACGTAGCGGCGTCGTACCGCAGCGGCGTCGTCGGCGCCCGGCACCGGCTCCAGCCACTCGTCGGGGACGTCCGCGACGACGGCGGCCAGTGCCTGGGGCGTCAGCCGCGCGGCCAGGTCGGAGTCCTGGGCGACCGCGCGGGCGGCGTAGCTGCGCAGGACGTGCTCGCCCGCGTCGTACGGCTGGACCGCGAAGCGCGCCGGGTCGCCGGGACCGCCGGGCCAGGAGTAGTGGAAGTAGAGCGAGGCTCCGTGGTCGATCGCGTGGAGAGTGCCGCGCCAGAGCAGCATGTTCGGGTTGCGCCAGCTGCGGTCGACGTTCGCGGTGAAGGCGTCGAGCCACAGGATGCGGCCGGCGAGGTCGGGATCGGGCTCGGTCGCCGCGTCGTACCCGAACGAGCCGGGCAGGAAGTCGATCCCGAGGTTGGTGCCGGCGCTCGCGTTGAGGAGGTCCTGCACCTCCTCGTCGGCCTCGTAGCGGGCGATCTGCGGGTCGAGGTCGAGCACGACCTGGTCGGGTGTGGGTACGTCGAGCACCCGGGCCAGACCGGCCACGACGACCTCGGCCACGAGGACCCGCAGGCCCTGTCCGGCGCCACGGAACTTGCAGACGTAGGTGCCGAGGTCGTCGGCCTCGACGATGCCCGGCAGGCTGCCGCCCTCGCGCAGCGGCGTGACGTACCGGATGACCCTGACCGCGGGAAGGCTCACGCGATCGTGTCCTCGGCCAGCCGCTTGCGCTCGGCCTCGACGTCGAAGTCCGCCTCCGGCCAGTCGAGGTCGAGCTCGAGGAGCGTCTCGCGCAGGAGGTGGCCGATCGCCAGGTTGCGGTACCACTTCCGGTCGCTCGGCACGACGTGCCAGGGGGCGTAGCTGGTGTTCGTGCGCTCGAGCACCAGCTGGTACGCCGCGGCGTACTCGTCCCAGAGCTGACGCTCGTCGAGGTCGCCCGGGTTGTACTTCCAGTACTTGTCGGGTCGGTCGAGCCGCGCCTGGAGGCGGTTGCGCTGCTCGGCCGCCGAGATGTGGAGGAGGCACTTGAGCACGACGATGCCGTGGTCGGTCAGCCGCTTCTCGAAGTCGTTGATCGCGGCGTACCGGCGGTCGATCTCCTCCGGCGACGCGAGCTCACGGACCCGGCCGATCAGGACGTCCTCGTAGTGGGACCGGTCGAAGACGCCCAGGTAGCCGAGCTCGGGCACGGCCCGCTCGATGCGCCACAGGAAGTCGTGGCCACGCTCCTCCTCGGTCGGCGCCTTGAACGAGGTGATGCGCACGCCCACCGGGTCGACCAGGCCGACGGTGTGCTTGAGCACGCCGCCCTTGCCGGAGGTGTCCATGCCCTGCAGGACGAGCAGCACCCCGCGCGCCGTGTCCCGCCCGCGGTGGGCGAACAGCCGCGTCTGCAGGTCGAGAAGCTCCGGACCGAGGTCGGCGAGCGCCTTCTCACCGTCGGCCTTGTTGCCGTCGAAGTGCGGCGTGCTGTCGGTCGCGAGCCGACCCAGGTCGACCGACCCCGCCGGCACCCGGAGTCGGTCGGAGAGGTGTTTGAGCGCCATGCCCGAAGGCTAGTGGTTCGTCCGTGAAGTTGTTGGACGGTTGGGGTGCTCCGGGTGCGCGCATCGCAAGGCGTCGGCGCGCCGCCATACCGGGCCGTCTGACAAGCGTCGGCAACGCAGCGAGGTGCGTGCCCGGGGTGCCTCAACCGTTCAAGAACTTTGCGGACGAGCCACTAGGGCATGGCTCAGCGTGCGGAGGCGATCAGGCGACGCATCGTGCCGAAGACGCCGAGGGCCCCGAAGATCACGAAGAAGATGGCGTTGTGGCCGTACGTCCGCAGCACCGCGCCGCGGAAGAGGTTCTCGCGGATGAAGGCCGTGCGGGACAGCGGGATCTGGGCCTGGTGACTGCCGTAGAAGGACCAGAGGTCGCTGGCCACCGCAGCGAAGAACGAGAGGGCGACGCCGACGATGATGAGCATCAGCAGCGCGGGCAGACCGCGCTTGGGCGGCGCGCCCGCGCCCTTGAGGTAGAGGGCGGTCGCACCCGCCGCGATCACGAAGCTGCTGATCCCGGCGATGAAGCCGATCCGCCACAGCACCACCGTCAGCACGATTCCTCCGACCACGGCGCCGAGCGCGGCGACGAGACCGACCAGCACGTTCTCCCGGGCCGGTGCGGCGAGCTTCGGAGCGAAGGTCTGCGGACCTGACGGCTGTTGGCCGAATGGCTGGCCGTACGGCGGCGGCGGCGTCGGTGTCGAGTCGTCGGACATGGGGACCCCCAGGGGAATCGAGATGGGGCGTCGCTTCAACCCAGACCGAGCTCGGAGTCGCGAGACGCAATTTCGTTGCGAACCATAACCACCTCCGGCGCTGCCAAACCACCGCCTGCCCAGGGAGGGCCCTCAGCCGGGGAGCTCGCCGAGGTCGAGCTCCTCGCGCACGACCGCGAACGCCATGCCGGAGGAGTAGCCCTTGCGGGCGAGCAGGCCGACCAGTCGTCGTACGGCGACCTGCTCATCGACGCCTCGCAGCGTGCGAAGCCTCTTGCGGACCAGCGCCCGCGCCGTCTCCTCCTCGTCGTCGCGATCGACCTCGCCGAGCACCTCGCGCGCGGTGTCGTCGTCGATGCCCTTGCGACGCAGCTCCTGGGACAGCGCCGTGCGGGCCAGCCCGCGGGTGCGCTGCCGGGACTCGACCCACGCCCGGGCGAACGCCTCGTCGTCGATCAGCCCGACCTCCTCGAACCGGTCGAGCAGGCGCTCGGCGACATCCTCGGGCACGTTGCGCCTGGCCAGCCGCTGGGCCAGCTCATGCCGGCTCCGCGCCTGCCCCGTCAGCTGGTCGAGCAGGATCTTGCGCGCGACCTCCTCCTGATCCGGCTCAGCATCCGGATTCTCGGTCGGATCAGGCCCAGCGCTCGACGCCTTCCAGGGCAGCGGATTCACCACCGATGTTCACCTCCACCTAAAGAGCGTCTGCCCGCGAACCGACCCGACCCCGAGCCCGGCAGTACCGCCCGGCCGCCAAACGACCTGGCACCGAGCGAACCTCGACTGCGTGCGCGGCAACCGGCGCCGCCGGCGCAGGTTGCCGACTGTGCGCCGGGCGTGAGCGCAGGGAGCGCCAGCGACCGGAGCGAGCGACCGGGGCACGTGAGGCAAGGCGCCGATCAGCGGCGACGCGCTCGCGCCCAAAGACAACAGCGCGGCAGCGCGGCGCCGCAGCGACCGAGGCCGTGCGCGCGGATCCTGACCTCGCAGGGAGCGCCAGCAACCGGAGAGGGCAGGATCCGCAAGGACGGCGAGGAAGCGGTCGCTGCGACGCGCTCGCGCCCAACGATCAGAACGAGTCCACGCCGATGGGCTCGTCGGAGAGGGCGGCGAACTCGTCCTCGACCGAGGGCGTGACGCCGAGCTTCTCCAGGATCTTCTTCTCGAGCTCGTTGGCGAGGTCGGGGTTGTCCTTGAGGAAGGTCCGGGCGTTCTCCTTGCCCTGGCCGAGCTGGTCGCCCTCGTAGGTGTACCAAGCGCCGGCCTTGCGGACCAGGCCCGCCTCGACGCCGACGTCGATGAGCCCGCCCTCGCGGGAGATGCCCTGGCCGTACATGATGTCGAACTCCGCCTGCTTGAACGGCGGGGCGACCTTGTTCTTGACGACCTTGACCCGGGTGCGGTTGCCGACCATGTCGCCGCCGTCCTTGAGCGTCTCGATGCGACGCACGTCGAGGCGGACCGAGGAGTAGAACTTCAGCGCGCGACCACCGGTCGTGGTCTCGGGCGAGCCGAACATGACGCCGATCTTCTCGCGCAGCTGGTTGATGAAGATCGCGGTCGTCTTGGACTGGTTGAGCGCACCGGTCATCTTGCGCAGCGCCTGGCTCATCAGGCGGGCCTGGAGGCCGACGTGGCTGTCGCCCATCTCGCCCTCGATCTCGGCCCGGGGCACCAGCGCGGCGACGGAGTCGATGACGATCAGGTCGAGCGCACCGGAGCGGATCAGCATGTCGGCGATCTCGAGCGCCTGCTCACCGGAGTCGGGCTGGCTGACCAGCAGGGCGTCGGTGTCGACGCCGAGGTTCTTGGCGTACTCCGGGTCGAGGGCGTGCTCGGCGTCGATGAACGCCACGATGCCGCCGGCGGCCTGGGCGTTGGCGACCGCGTGCAGCGCGACCGTCGTCTTTCCGGAGGACTCCGGGCCGTAGATCTCCACGACACGACCACGCGGCAGACCGCCGAGGCCGAGCGCGACGTCGAGCGAGATGGCACCGGTCGGGATCACTTCCAGGGGTGCGCGGGTCTCGTCGCCCAGGCGCATCACAGAGCCCTTGCCGTACGCCTTCTCGATGTTGAGCAGCGCGGCGTCGAGGGCCTTGTTGCGGTCGTCTCCAGCCATGGGGTTCTCCTTCAAAGATCGTGTCGGGCCAGGTACGTCGGCGACGCTAGAGGGAGGTCCCGACACAGCCTGATCAGCCGCGTCGTGGTTGTGGACAAGCTCGTCCGGCGTCATACCTGTGGACAGGAACTGGGCCCTGCCGTTACGGGTGAGACTAGGCGAACACCTGTTCGACGTGGTGCAGGCGCGGCGGCGTGTCGCGGCCGGTTGTCAGCGCTCGCTGTCTGGCAGCTCGAGGACCTGCCAGACCGCGCGCCAGACCTGCTTCGGGGGAACACCCGCGTCGAGCGCCTCGGAGGCGGTGCGGTGGTCGAGGACGCCGATCACGAACTGGTCGGCCCAGACGCGGGAGTACGACGAGCCGAGGTGCTGGTCCATCCGTGCCCAGAACTCCGTGTGCCGCATGCCCCAATGGTGGCAGGTGGTCGTAGGTCAGGCGGAGGCGCCGGCCGCTCGGCCGTGCCTCGACCACAGACCCATGAGCGACATCGCGGCGACGAGCAGCAGGACGCCGATCACTGCGATGGCTCCACAGACCACGACCTGGTGCCACATGCCGCTCGCGATGAAGGGGTCACCGTCGCTCACGAGCGCCCGGTCGACCCAGAGCGCGCCTACGGGAGCAGCGAACGACGCGACCCCGAGGCCGATGGCGCGCGCCCAGCTGCGGAACCTCACGATCACGTAGGCGACGCCGAGCGCACCTCCCACGACGACGAAGCTCATCGAGAGCACCCATGCCAGCATCATCGCGACCGAGATGCCGATGAGGAGGTCCGGCGAGCCGTGCGAGCCCACTGGCCCGAGACTCTCGAACGCCACGCCGTCGTGGAGCTCGCGGTAGTCACGGACCGCATTGGCCACGCCGGACAGGCCGACCAGGACGGTGAGCGCCGCCCATCCCCCGATGCCGAGCAGGCTCAGGATCCACAACACCTTCGGTGCGGGTCTCGCGGTGGCCATGCGCACAGGGTGCCAGATTCCACGGCACCTGGTGGTCGTCATCCGGTGATTCGTCAGCCGTCGAGGCGACGCAGGTCCCACCGGTGGTGCACGGCGTCGTGCAGGTGGTAGCGGCCCAGCGACGCGATGGTGAAGGCGCTCCCGTTGTCACGGCGTCCCGGCCGCTGCCACGCGTCACCGACCACGCCGTCGTACGTCGATGCGGCGGCCTCCGCCGCCCGCGCGACCTGCCCGGCCACCCGCCCGGCGTCCTGCAGGTCGTAGCGCTCGGCGGGCGCCGTCTCGTCCTGGTCCCAGCTCGCGAAGAGGGGGTCGTGCTCGGACAGCATCAGCCGCACCCGGTCGGCGAAGATCCGGTGCACGTCGCGGACGTGGCAGCCGTACTCGACCGCCGACCACACCCCCGGTGCCGGCCGGACCGCGGCACCCGGACGAGCCAGGGCGTCGGCCCAGAACCCCGTGCTGCCGCGGAGCGCCGGCGCGATGGCGCCGGTGGCGACCGACGGGGCGTCGAAGCCGCACTCGGGGCACGGGCGGTCGAGGACCCAGGTCCAGTCCTTGGTGTCGGGCGTGATGGTCATGGGCAGGATCGTGGTGGCTGCGAGCGCCCGGCGACAGCCGAGTTCCGGCCAAGCACCGGCGAGATCAGGTCAGCAGCAGGCGCTCCAGGCGCCGGCGCACGACCGCCAGGCCGGCCGCGCCGAGGGCGAGCAGGTAGACGACCGAGACGAGCGACTCCCATCCGGGGCTGCCGAGCGTCAGCTCCCGGCACAGCACGACCGCGCGGTAGAGCGGGGTGCACTCCACGACCCAGCGCAGCGCGCCGTGGTAGGTCGCCACCGGGAAGAAGGTCGCCGAGAACAAGAACATCGGCAGCTGGATCAGGGTGATCTTGTCGAAGTCCTGGAAGCTGCGCATGTACGTCGTGGCCGCCATGCACACCGCGCTGAACGAGAAGCCGATCAGCAGGACCGCCGGCAGCGCGAGCAGCGCCCACCACGACTCGACCAGCCCCATCGCCAGCATGACCAGCAGGAAGAACGCGGCGTACGAGCCGCCACGCGCCTGGCCCCACACGATCTCGCCGCGGGCGACGTCGGTCGGGGTCAGCGGGGTGGCGAGCATCTGGTCGTAGAGCTTGTCGTACTTCAGCTTGAAGAAGACGTTGTGGGTGGAGTCCATCAGCGCGCCGTTGAAGGCCGAGGTGGCCAGCATGGCCGGCGCGACGAACGCGCTGTACGAGACGTGGTGTCCGGCGTAGTCGAAGCCGCCGATGAGCGCGCCGACGCCGACACCGATCGAGAGCAGGTAGAAGAACGGCTCGAGGAAGCCGGTGACGAAGAGCTTCCAGTGGCGGCGGTAGACCAGGAAGTTGCGGTAGACCAGCAATCCCATCGCCTCGAGCGGCGCGAGCGGCTGGGGCACGGCGCTCATGTGATCATCCGCCGCTCGAGACCCGTGTGCGCCCAGCGCCAGCCACCCACCAGGAGCAGCACGATCACCCCGGCGTTGATCGCTGCGATCCACCAGGTGATGTGGTCGATCGTGAGCATCCGCGAGAGGTTGACGCCCTGCCACAGAGGCGTGCAGCGGGCGATCGCGGCGCCGACGCGACCGAGGTTCGCGACCGGGAAGAACGCCCCGGAGAACAGGAACATCGGGAAGACGCCGAGCCGGAAGATCAGCCCGAACCCCTCCTCGTTGCGCAGACGACACGTGATGCCGTAGATCCACACCGCGAAGGCCATCCCGACGCCGATCTGGGTCAGCCAGGCCAGCGACGCTCCCCACCACGTCGCGTAGACGCCGAACGGCACCATCACCAGCATGTAGATCCCGGTCGCGGCCGCGAGGTGGAGCGCGATCGTCGTGAGGTGAGCGGCGACGACGTGGCGCGCCTGCAGCGGCGTCGCCAGCATCGCCTGGTACGTCGGGCGCCACTTGATCATCCCCATGACGGGGTACGTCGCCTCCCCCACCGCCAGCTGCATCGCGTGCGCGGCGATGAGGCCGGGCACCACGAAGGCGAGGTACGACGTCGCGCCCTCCATCCGCGCCGGGTCGGCCTTGATGAAGCCGCCCAGCAGGACACCGAGGGCGAGGACGTAGAGCAGCGGGCTGAGGAACGAGGTGGCCAGCACACCGCGCCAGGTGCGCCGCCAGAGCGCCGCCCAGTAGTCGGCCTGACGGAGCGTCCCGTCGCGCAGGCCCAGCGCGGCCGAGCCGGTCGGGACCGTCATCAGTCGACCAGCGTCCGGCCGGTGAGGCGCAGGAAGACGTCCTCGAGGCTGGACCTGCGCACCAGCGAGGCCACCGGGCGCAGGCCCCGGTCGAGGGCGGCCGCCAGCACCGACTCGCCGTCGTCGGCGTACACGAGGATGCGGTCGGGCAGCACCTCGAGACGATCGGCGAGGTCGGCGATCTTCTCGGCCATGACCTCGTTGTCCTCCTCGCCGACGGCGAAGCGGAGCTCGGCGACCTCGCGCGTGGAGTAGGTGCGGATCAGCTCGCCCGGCGCGCCCTCGGCGACGATCACGCCCTTGTCCATCACGACGAGCCGGTCGCAGAGCTGCTCGGCCTCGTCCATGTAGTGGGTGGTCAGCACCAGCGTCACGCCTGCCTGCTTGAGCCGGAACAGCTGGTCCCAGAGCAGGTGGCGGGCCTGCGGGTCGAGGCCGGTGGTCGGCTCGTCGAGCAGCAGCAGGTCGGGCCGGTTGATCAGGCTGCGCGCGATGGTGAGGCGCCGCTTCATGCCGCCGGAGAGCTCCTCCACGCGGGACTTGGCCTTGTCGGTGAGCTTTGCGAACTCCAGCAGCTCCTCGGCCCGCTCCCTGACCACGGCACGCGGCAGCCCGAAGTAGCGGCCGTAGATGAAGAGGTTCTCCCAGACGTCGAGCTCGTTGTCGAGCGTGTCCTCCTGCGGGCAGACGCCGATGCGCGCGCGGATGCTCGGACCGTCGGTGGCCGGGTCGAGCCCGAGGATGCGCAGCTCGCCGCCGCTGATCGGCGACACGGCCGCGACCATCCGCATGGTCGAGGACTTGCCGGCGCCGTTGGGGCCGAGGAAGCCGAACGCCTCGCCGCGGCGCACGACCACGTCGATGCCCCGCACGGCCTCGAAGGCCGACGCACCGGCACCGAACGTCTTGCGCAGCCCGCGCGCCTCGATCATCGCGTCCACGTCCGCGACCCTAGTCGCGAGCACCGACGGTGTCGTTGCGAATACGCGCGCGCTCGGCCCACCAGGCGGTCAGGGCGGGGTCCTCGGCGGCGTACGCCGCCGTCATCAGCTCGGCGACCCGCGCCGGTCGTGCCCCCTCGCGCGCCAGCGTGGCCGCGGCGGCCCACCGCTCGTGGTCGCGAGGCAGAGGCAGCGCCGCGAGCTGGCGTGCGCTGACCTTCACCGACCCCGGCGTCAGGCCGGTGCCGAGGTAGCGCGCGGCGGCGTACGCGACGACCGGCGGGGCGAGGGTGACGGCGAGCAGCCGCCAGAGGTCACCAGGATCGTGGGGTACGACGGAGACGACCGGCACCGACGGCAGCAGCTCCCCCGCGGGGTCGGCGACGGCCTCGATCACCCGCCCCTGGCCGGCCACCAGCAGCTTGGCCACCAGCCGCGACCTCGCCCAGGCCGCCAGGGGCGGATCCAGGTCGGCGACGGCGACGGCCGGGGCGGCGTACCGCCGGCGCGCGAAGCGGGTCGGCACCTCGCCCCACTGGGAGCGGGCCGGCTCGATCAGCCCGGTGGTCACGAGCCGCACCTCGCCGGGCCTGAGGCCGTCGGCTGCGTCGCGGACGTGAGGGACGAGGCCGTAGTACTGGTCGCGGAAGTCGGCGGTGCAGGCGGCGAGGTCGCCGACGACACCGGCGTCCGACGGCAGGCTCACCGCCGGGATGCCGAAGGTCGGCGCCGCCAGCGCGCCCCAGTCGTCCGGCGCAGGACCGCCCGCACGACCGACGCTCACCAGCGGGACGCAGGTCAGCACGTCGGTGCCGTCGAAGACCGGGCGCGGCGAGCACCAGAAGTCGACGACCGCGCCGCGCCGGGCCACCTCGGCCCGCGCCGGCCCGGCGTCGCGCGCGGCGAGCACGGACAGCGGCTGGACCAGCGCGACCGCGCCACCGTCGCCGACCAGGCCGAGCGATGCGTGCAGGAAGGCCGCGCTGGTGTCGGTGTAGGCGCCCAGGCCGCCGGTCGCCCCCGCCGTACGACGACGCAGCTGTCCCAGGAACGGCGGGTTGCCGACCACCGCCTCGAAGCGCTCGCCCGCCCAGCAGGCGAGGCCGTCGGAGTGCCGCACCCGATCGGCCAGCTCGGCCTCGGTCAGGCTCGGGTCGAGCGCCCGCAGCCGGTCGCGCGCGACCGCCACCGCGGCGCCGTCGAGGTCGCTCCCCCACACGGCGCGCGCACCGACCCGCTCGGCCGCGGCGACCAGGAAGTGGCCGGTCCCGCAGGCCGGGTCGAGCACGCGTCGCGTCGTCGGGGCCAGGGCCCTGTCGAGGATCCAGGCCACGAGGTCGGGCGGCGTGTAGAACGAGCCGCGGCTGCGGCGACCTGGATCGGCGGCCAGGCCGCGCTCGTAGTCGGCCGCCGCCTCCTCGGCCCGCCGCCGCGCGTCCACCTCCACGCGAGCAGACTAGAAGGGTCTCGACAGGCTCGACCACCCTCGACGTAGCGGCTCGACCACCCACGCCGGCGTGTTATAGTCATTTTGACTAATAATCAGGAGGCCGCGATGCACCGCAGTGGACTGCTCACCGACCGCTACGAGCTCACCATGCTCGACTCCTGGGTCCGCGACGGGAGCGCCGACCACGCGGCGGTCTTCGAGGCGTTCGCGCGCCGCCTCCCCGAGGGCCGACGGTACGGCGTCCTCGGCGGGCTCGGCCGCCTCCTCGAGCTCATCGAGGCCTTCACCTTCGACACCGAGGAGGTCGACTGGCTCGTCGAGCAGGGCGCGATCAGCCCGGCCACCGCCGACTACCTGCGCGGCTTCCGGTTCCGCGGCGACGTCGACGGGTACGCCGAGGGCGACCTCTACTTCCCCGGCAGCCCCGTCCTGACCGTGTCCGGCACGCTCGGCGAGTGCGTCGTGCTCGAGACGCTGGTGCTCAGCGTGCTCAACCACGACACCGCGATAGCGAGCGCCGCCGCGCGGATGGTCGACGCGGCGGGCGGCACCGAGGGCAGGCCGCTGATCGAGATGGGCAGCCGGCGCACCCACGAGGAGTCGGCGGTCGCGGCGGCCCGAGCGGCCTACCTCGCGGGGTTCGCGTCGACCAGCAACCTCGCGGCCGGGCGGCGCTTCGGCGTACCGACCGTCGGCACCGCCGCCCACGCCTTCACCCTCGCGCACGTCAGCGAGGAGGCGGCCTTCCGCAGCCAGGTCGAGGCGCTCGGGGTCGGCACCACGCTGCTGGTCGACACCTACGACGTCGCCGAGGGCATCCGCACGGCCGTCAAGGTCGCCGGGCCCGAGCTCGGCGCGATCCGGATCGACTCCGGCGACCTGGCGGAGGAGTCGGCCCGCGCGCGGACGATGCTCGACGAGCTCGGCGCCGTCGACACCCGCATCATCGTGACCAGCGACCTCGACGAGTACGTCATCACCGCCCTGGCCGACGCCCCCATCGACGGGTACGGCGTCGGCACCCGTCTCGTCACCGGCTCGGGCCACCCCACCGCGAGCATGGTCTACAAGCTCGTGGCCGTCGCCGACTCGGCCGGCGGCGAGCTGCGGCCGGTCGCGAAGAAGGCCGCCGACAAGGCGTCCGCGGGCGGCCGCAAGCACGTGATCCGGGAGTACGACGAGGCGGGCGTCCTGGTCGGCGAGCACTTCACCCTCGACCTGCCCGGCGGCGCCACCTCGCCGCAGGTCCCGCTGATCCGCGGGGGCGAGATCGTCCACCGGCCGGCGCTGGCCGCGATCCGCGACCACGTCGCCGCGGCGGTCGCCACCCTCCCGAGCACCGCCCGCGAGGTGGCAGCTGGGCCGCCTTACCTCACCGTCGAGATGAAGGAGCAGTCATGACCAGAGCACTGATCGTCGTGGACGTGCAGAACGACTTCGTCGAGGGCGGCTCGCTCGGCGTCGTCGGAGGCAAGGACGTCGCGACCGCCATCACCGCCCACCTCGCGGTGCACGCGCAGGAGTACGCCGTCGTCGCGGCCTCCCGCGACTGGCACAACGCCGGCGAGACCAACGGCGGCCACTTCGCCGAGCCCGGCGATGAGCCCGACTTCGCCACGACCTGGCCGGTGCACTGCGTCTCGGGCGAGCACGGCTCGGAGTACGCCCCCGAGCTCGACACGACCGACGTGACCGTGCACGTCGTGAAGGGCATGGGCGAGCCGGCGTACTCGGCGTTCGAGGGGGTGACCTCGTCGGGCGAGAGGCTCGTGGACGTGCTGCACGCGGCCGGGGTGACCTCGGTCGACGTCACCGGCATCGCCACCGACCACTGCGTGCGCGCGACCGCCCTCGACGCGCGGGCGGCCGGCTTCGACGTACGGCTGCCGCACGGGCTGCACGCGGGCGTCGCTCCGGACACGTCGGCGGCGGCGCTGGAGGAGATGGCGGCGGCCGGCGTGGAGGTGCGCTGATGTACACGACGAAGTACCCGCCGTTCGCGGTCACCGTCGACATCGCGCTCTTCACCATCCGCGACGGCGTGCTGTCGGTGCTGCTGGTCGAGCGCGGCGGCGAGCCGTACGCCGGCGCCTGGGCCCTGCCGGGCGGCTTCGTGGATCCCGACGAGGACGCCGAGGCCGCCGCCTGGCGCGAGCTGGCGGAGGAGACCGGCGTCGAGCAGTTCTCCGGACACCTCGAGCAGCTGCGCACCTACTCGGCCCCCGACCGCGACCCGCGCATGCGCACGGTGTCGATCGCGCACGTCGCCTTCGCCCCCGACCTCCCCGAGCCGGCGGCCGGCGACGACGCCGCCGACGCGCGCTGGTGGGCCGTGGAGGACCTGCTCGGCCACGGGCTCGGCGAGGACCGCCCGGCCCTCGCCTTCGACCACGAGGAGATCGTGCACGACGCGCTCGAGCGGGTCCGGGCGAAGCTCGAGTACACCACCCTGGCCGCGGAGTTCGTGGCCGAGCCGTTCACGCTCCCCGAGCTGCGCCGGGTGTACGCCGCCGTCTGGGGCACCCCGCCCGACCTCGGCAACTTCCGCCGCAAGGTGCTCGGCACCGACGGGTTCGTCGTACCGGTCCGGGGCGGCGGCGCCGCCTCCACCGGCGGCCGTCGCGCCGCCCTCTACCGGCGGGGCCCCGCCACCACGGTCTCCCCGCCGATGTCGCGCAGCTGACCGACGGCCACGAGCACGACACGTTCGGTCGGTCGAAGCCAGTTCCGGCCGCGGGCTCGTCGAACCTGTCGTCCTGGTGGCCTTGTCCGTGGGCCGCCGTACGCTCCCGCACATGGCATACGACGAAGGCCTGGCCGAGCGGGTCCGCTTCCTGCTCGAGGGCGAGGCGGGCCTCATCGAGAAGCGGATGTTCGGTGGTCTGGCGTTCCTGATCGGCGGCAACATGGCGGTCGCCGCCAGCGGACAGGGCGGGCTGATGGTGCGCGTCGATCCCGACCAGGGTGACGAGCTCGCGCAGACCACCGCCGCCGAGCCGATGGAGATGCGCGGTCGCGTGATGACCGGCTGGCTCCGTCTCCCCGACGGCGCCGTCGCCGACGACGACGCGCTCGAGGAGTGGGTGCGCCGCGGCGCGGCCTATGCCGCCGGCCTGCCGCCCAAGTAGGGCCGGGCGAACCACAGCGTGCGGTCGGTCCAGTCGCCGGGGCCGAGCCGACGGCCGCTGCACACGATGATCACGGCCTGGGGCGTGCCGCGCCGCCGGTCCCAGCCCGGGTAGCCGTTGCTCGCGAGGACCTGCTGCCGCGAGAACACCCGGTAGCACTGCGTCCGGCCGTGTCCGCTGACCACCAGTCGCGCGCCCGGGCGGAGGCGCGCCAGGAGCCGGTTGCCGAGCGCCGAGCCGTCCGGCCACGTGTGGGTGTTGAGCAGCAGCCGGCCGTGGGCGGCCCCTGCCTCGACCCCGCCGAGGTCGGTCGCCATCTCGGTCTTGTCCGTCTCGGGCAGGACGCCCATCACGCCCTCGGGCGTGCGGGGGACGGGTCGAACCCTGACCGACCGGCCGGCGAGGACCACCGAGGTCGGCACGAACGGCCGCCTCGGCGCGCTCCCGCAGGGTCCCGAGTCCGGATGGAGGGCCGGTGGCGCGCTCGGGCGGGCCCGCGCCGCCGGCGGCGTCGAGGCCGTGCCCCCGGGCCACTGCCACCAGCCGACCAGGGCGGCCACGACGACCAGCGCACCTGCGCCGAGCGTCCACCACCGCCGTCGCATCCCCCCGAGCATGGTCGCAGTCTGCTCCCAGCGGCCGACGCCGACAACTGTCGGCGGCGTGCGGGAGGATGGACGGGTGGCCGAGGACAGCTCCGAGGACGCCCTGGCGGGCTTCAGCGAACCGACCCGCGCGTGGTTCCGCGCGGCGTTCGCCGAGCCGACGGCTGCCCAGACCGGCGCCTGGCGCGCGATCGCCGGGGCCAGGCACACCCTCGTCGTGGCCCCGACCGGCTCGGGCAAGACCCTGAGCGCCTTCCTGGCGAGCATCGACCGGCTGCTCACGACTCCCCCGCCGACCGAGCGCAAGCACCGCACCCGCGTCCTCTACGTCAGTCCACTGAAGGCGCTCGCGGTCGACGTCGAGCGCAACCTGCGCGCGCCGCTGACGGGCATCCGTCAGACCGCCGCCCGGCTCGGGCTCCCGGACCCGCCCGAGCTCGCCGTCGGCGTACGTTCCGGTGACACGACGACGGCCGAGCGTCGTGCGCTCGCCAGCCGGCCGCCGGACATCCTGATCACCACGCCCGAGTCGCTGTTCCTGATGCTGACCAGCCAGGCCCGCGAGACGCTGCGCGGCGTCGAGGCGGTGATCGTCGACGAGATCCACGCCGTGGCCGGCACCAAGCGCGGCGCCCACCTCGCGCTCAGCCTCGCCCGCCTCGACGCGCTGCTCCCCCGGCCCGCCCAGCGGATCGGGCTGTCGGCCACGGTCCGTCCGACCGAGGCCGTCGCCGGCTTCCTCGGCGGTCCCGAGCCGGTCGAGATCGTCGCGCCGCCGGCCCACAAGCAGTGGGACCTGCGGGTCGAGGTGCCCGTCGAGGACATGACGGCGCTGGGGTCGCAGCAGGCCCTCCCGGACTACGACGACGAGCCCGGCGCCCCCGCTCCCCGACCCAGCATCTGGCCCCACGTCGAGCAGCGGGTCGCGGACCTGATCGGCTCGCGGCGGTCCACGATCGTGTTCACCAACGGCCGCCGTACGGCGGAGCGGCTGACCGCGCGGCTCAACGAGATCGCCGCGGGCGAGACCGCCGACGGGCTCGAGCCGCCGGCGCAGGTCATGGCCCAGTCGGGCGCGAGCGCGGGATCGCAGCCGCTGATGGCCCGGACCCACCACGGCTCGGTCTCCAAGGAGCAGCGCGCGCTGGTCGAGGACGACCTCAAGTCGGGCCGGCTGCCCGCAGTGGTCGCGACCAGCAGCCTCGAGCTCGGCATCGACATGGGAGCGGTCGACCAGGTCGTCCAGATCGCGTCACCGCCGAGCGTGGCCAGCGCGCTCCAACGGGTCGGCCGCGCCGGGCACCAGGTCGGCGAGGTCTCGCACGGCGTCTTCTTCCCCCAGCACCGCGGCGACCTGGCCCCGGCAGCCGTGTCCGTGAGCCGGATGCGCTCGGGCGACATCGAGGCGCTGCACGTCCCGGCCAACCCGCTCGACGTGCTCGCCCAGCAGATCGTCGCCGCCACGGCCATCGAGGAGTGGGACGTCGAGGAGCTCTACGCCACGGTCCGCCGGGCGGCGCCGTACTCCTCGCTCCCGAGGTCCGCCTACGACGCGGTGCTAGACCTGCTCGCGGGGCGCTACCCCAGCGACGAGTTCGCCGAGCTGCGCCCGCGCATCACCTGGGACCGCCTCACCGGTCGCATCGCCGGTCGCCCCGGCGCCCAGCGGCTCGCCGTCACCAGCGGGGGCACCATCCCCGATCGCGGACTCTTCGGCGTCTACCTCGCGGGCGAGGGCGTCGGGCGGCGCGTGGGCGAGCTCGACGAGGAGATGGTCTACGAGAGCCGGGTCGGCGACGTCTTCGCGCTCGGCGCGACCAGCTGGCGGATCGAGGACATCACCCACGACCGCGTCGTGGTCACACCCGCGCCCGGCGTCCCCGCGCGGCTGCCGTTCTGGAAGGGCGACAACCCCGGCCGACCCGCCGAGCTCGGCGAGGCCATCGGCGCCTTCACCCGCGAGCTGTCCGCGCTGCCCGACACCGGGGCGACCGAGCGGGCACGCGCCGAGGGCCTCGACGAGTACGCCGCGGCCAACCTCGTCGCCTACCTCCGCGAGCAGGCCGACGCCACCCGCCAGCTGCCCAGCGACACGAACCTGGTCGTCGAGCGGTTCCGCGACGAGCTCGGCGACTGGCGACTGGTGCTGCACTCCCCCTACGGCCAGGCGGTCCACGGCCCGTGGGCGCTGGCCATCAACGCGCGGCTGCAGGAGCGCCACGGTGTCGACGGGCAGGCGCTCGCGGCCGACGACGGCATCGTCATCCGGATCCCCGACACCGACGCACCCCCGCCGGGCGCCGAGCTGGTGGTGTTCGAGCCCGACGAGGTCGAGGAGGTCGTCACCCGCGAGATCGGCGGCTCCGCACTCTTCGCGGCCCGCTTCCGGGAGTGCTCGGCGCGTGCCCTGCTGCTGCCGCGCCGCGACCCGGGCAGGCGGTCGCCGCTCTGGCAGCAGCGGCAGCGTGCGGCGGCGCTGCTGCAGGTCGCCAGCCGCTACCCGACCTTCCCGATGCTCCTCGAGACGGTCCGCGAGTGCCTCAACGACGTCTACGACCTGCCCGGCCTGACCGCGCTCCTGCGCCGGGTGGAGGGGCGGGAGGTGACGGTCACCGAGGTCGAGACGACCCAGCCCTCGCCGTACGCCCGGACGCTGCTGTTCGGCTACGTCGCGCAGTACCTCTACGAGGGCGACTCCCCCATCGCCGAGCGACGGGCCGCCGCGCTGACCCTCGACCAGGGGCTGCTCGCGGAGCTGCTGGGGCGCGCCGAGCTGCGCGAGCTGCTCGATCCCGACGTGCTCGCCGAGGTCGAGGCCGAGCTCCAGCGCACCTCCGCCGATCGGCGCGCCCGCGACCCCGAGGGCGTCGTCGACCTACTTCGCCTGCTCGGCCCGCTGACCACCGCCGAGATCGGCGAGCGGGTCGAGCCGGCCCTCGACGTCGTACCGGCCCTCGAGTCGCTCGTCGCCGCCCGCCGGGTGGTCGTCGTCCGGACGCCGGCGGGTGACGCCTGGGCCGTGATCGAGGACGTCGCCCGGCTGCGCGACGGCCTCGGCACGCCGGTGCCCCCGGGCGTGCCGGCGGCGTTCACCGAGCCCGTGGACGACCCGCTGGCCGACCTGGTCGGGCGCTTCGCCCGCACCCACGGCCCGTTCGTCGTCGGCGAGGTCGCCGAGCGGCTGGGGCTCGGGGCCGCCGTCGTACGCCACACGCTGCAGCGGCTGGAGGGCCAGGGACGCGTCGTGTCCGGCGAGTTCCGGCCCACGGCCGAGACCGACAGCGTCGAGTGGTGCGACACCGAGGTGCTGCGACGGCTCCGGCGGCGTTCGCTGGCCCGGTTGCGCCACGAGATCGAGCCGGTCCCACCGGCGGCGCTGGCCCGGTTCGGGCTGGCCTGGCAGCGGGTCTCCTCGACCCGCAACGCGTTGCGCGGCGCCGACGGAGTGCTGTCCGCCGTCGAGCAGCTCGCGGGGGTGCCGGTGCCGGCGAGCGCGGTCGAGTCGCTGGTGCTGGGCACGCGGGTGCGCGATTACGAGGCGTCGTACCTCGACGAGCTGACCGCGACCGGCGAGGTGGTCTGGGCCGGCCATGGCGCGCTGGCAGGAGCCGACGGATGGGTCTCGCTGCACCTCGCCGACCAGGCGCACCTGACGCTGCCCGAGCCCGGCGCCGTCGACGACGTCCTCCAGCAGCGGGTGCTGGAGGCGCTGGCCCCGGGCGGCGCGTGGTTCTTCCGCCAGCTCAGCGACCAGGTGGCCGTCGCGAGCCGTGCGGCCGGCGACGACCCGCCCGACGACGCGACGCTCAGCGACGCGCTGTGGCAGCTGGTGTGGGCCGGCCACGTCACGAACGACACGCTCGCTCCCCTGCGGGCGCTCACCCGCAACGGTGCTGCCACGCACCGCTCGCGCGGCCCCGTCGCCCGGCCAGGGCGGGTCAGCCGAGGGGGCCCGCCCGAGACGGCCGGCCGCTGGTCGCTGCTGCCCGCCGTCGACGCCGACCCCACCCGGCGCGCCCACGCGACCGCGACGCGGCTGCTCGACCGTCACGGCGTGGTCACCCGCGGCGCGGTCACGGGTGAGGGCGTCCCGGGCGGCTTCGCCGGCGTCTACCGCGTGCTCAGCCTGTTCGAGGAGTCCGGCCGCTGCCGGCGCGGCTACTTCGTCGAGGGCCTCGGCGCCGCCCAGTTCGCGACCCCCGGCGCGGTCGACCGGCTCCGCAGCCATACAAAGGTGGGCGACAAGCCGGTGGCGGTGGCGATCGCCGCCACCGACCCCGCCAACCCGTACGGCGCGGCGCTGCCGTGGCCGGAGTCGACCGGCGACACGGGCCACCGGCCCGGGCGCAAGGCCGGCGCGATCGTCGTGCTCGTCGACGGCGAGCTGGTGCTGTACGTCGAGCGCGGCGGCCGCACCCTGCTGACCTGGTCCGACGAGCCCGACCTCCTCGGCCCTGCGGCCGAGTCGCTCTCGGCCGTCGTACGCCGCGGGGGCCTGGGCCGGCTGACCGTCGAGCGTGCCGACGGGGAGCCTCTGCTCGGCAGCTCCAGCCCCCTGCGTGACGCGCTCGCGGCGGCCGGGTTCGTCGCCACCCCGCGGGGGCTGCGGCTGCGCGCGTAGCCGTGGATCCGGGGCCTGGTATTTCACTGGGAACCCAGTGAAATACCAGGCTTTGGAGGCAAATTTCCCCACAAGGCCCGGTAATTCACTGGGAACCCAGTGAATTACCGGGCCCTCAACGGAGCCGCCCCGCCATCCCCTCCAACCGCGCGATCCGGTCGGCGGTCGGCGGGTGGGTGGAGAAGAGGCGAGAGACGTCCTTGGCGCGGAACGGGTTGGCGATCATCATGTGGGCCGCGTTCTGCAGCTGGGGCGTGGGCTGGAGCGGCGCCTGGGCGGTGCCCTGCTCGAGCTTGCGGAGGGCCGAGGCGAGGGCGAGCGGGTCGCCGGTGAGGCGCGAGCCGTCCTCGTCGGCGTCGTACTCACGCGTGCGGCTGATGGCCATCTGGATGATGCCGGCCGCGAACGGCGCCAGCATCGCCATCACCAGCATGCCCAGCGGGTTGGACCGGTTGTCTCGCCCGCCGCCACCGCCGAAGAACGAGGCGAACATCAGCATCTGGCCGATCGAGGAGATGATCCCCGCGACGGCCGCGGCGACCGAGCTGGTCAGGATGTCGCGGTTGTAGACGTGCATCAGCTCGTGGCCGAGGACGCCCCGCAGCTCCCGCTCGTCGAGCAGCGCGAGGATGCCCTCGGTGCAGCAGACGGCGGCGTGGTCGGGGTTTCGGCCGGTGGCGAACGCGTTCGGTGCCTGGGTCGGCGACACGAAGAGCGAGGGCATCGGCAGACCGGCGGTCGTGGTCAGCTCGTGGACGATGCGGTACATCGCCGGCTGCTGCTGCTCAGTCACCGGGTAGGCGCGCATCGCGCGGATCGCGAGCTTGTCGGAGTTCCAGTAGCCGTACGCGGTGGTGCCGAGCCCGATCAGCGCGAAGATCCAGATGAACGCCATGTTGCCCGTCGATCCGGCGATCACGCCGCCGATCGCGAGCAGCAGGGCGAAGATCGCGGCGAACAGGCCGGCGGTCTTGAGGCCGTTGAAGTGACGATGCATGTCAGGAGAACGAGCGGAGCGTGGCCGTGGGTTCCGAGAGAGCGATCACGCCGCGGAGGCGACGACCTCGGCGGGGCGGGTGCGCACCGTGATGGGCGTGGGCTCGAGGGCGGCCTCCTCGACGGCCACCGCGTGGGCCACGTCGCGGAGGACCACCGACAGCGGGACCTCCAGCGCGTCGCACAGCGAGGAGAGCAGCTCGGAGCTCGCCTCCTTCTGGCCGCGCTCGACCTCGGAGATGTACCCGAGGCTGACCCGGGCGACGCCGGAGACCTCGCGCAGGGTGAGGCCGAGCTCGGTGCGACGGCTGCGCAGCGCGTCGCCGAGCCGCTGGCGGAACAGCACCATCGTGGTCTCCCCTCGGTCGGGCCCTGGATCTGTGTGGTGCAACGCTACCCGAGGCCTGGATCTTCCGTGTGCCGACTCACTCTGCCGGACGCCGCCGACACCCCTGCCGCGACCGCCGCGGTCACGACCTGTGCCTGGATCGAGGACCGGTCGCCGTCCAGCTCGAGCGGGATGGCGGTCGAGCCCTCGGCGACGGCCACGCCGACGAAGACCGTGCCGACCGGCTTGCCCTCCTGCCGGTCGGGGCCCGCAACGCCGGTGGTGCTCAGCGCCAGGTCGGTCTGCAGCAGCCGACGCGCGCCCTCGGCCATCGCCACGGCGCACGCGGCCGAGACGACGCCGTGCTCCTCGACGACCTCGGCGGGTACGTCCAGCACCCGCATCTTGGCCTCGCTGGCATAGGTCACCACGCCGCCGGCGTACACCTGGGAGGAGCCGGGGACCTCGGTGACCGCGGCGGCGAGCCGCCCCCCGGTCAGGGACTCGGCGGTCGCGAGGGTCATCCCGCGCGCGCCGAGCGCGGCGACGAGGTCGGCGGGGGTCGGCTCCACGCCGCCGACGCTACCGCTTGGCCACGTGGATCGTGACGTGCCCCTTGGCGCCGAGCAGGTAGGTGCTGCCGCCGTAGGAGATGGTCAGCCTCTTGGCGCCGGTCGTCGGGAACGCCTTGAGGCGGACCGTCGCGCGGCCGCCCTTCAGCGTCGCCTTCACCGGCTTGACGCCGCCACCGGAGACCGTCACCCTGCCGGTGGCGCTCACGCCTGCGGCGTTCGTGACCCGGATGGCGATGCCCGCCCTGGTCCGCTTCACCACGACGTGCTTCGGGGACGCCTCGCCGGTGACCTTCACGCTGCCCTTCGCGACGGTCAGCCTCGCGCTGCCCGTGCCGCTCGTGACCGAGTCGTCGCCGGCGTACGCGATCCTCACCGGGTACGCCGCCGCGCGCGGGGCCAGCTTGCGGGTCGAGATCCGCACTGTGGCGGTGCCGGAGGCGCTCAGCGTGCCGCTCCCGAGCGCGACCGAGCCGGACTTCAGCGTGACGGTGCCGCTCGGCGAGGCACCGGTCGCGCTCACCGTCACGCGCACGGTGGTCGTGCCGCCGTAGACCAGCCGGGCCGACGTACCGCTGACGGTCGGGGTCGCCGGCGGGGTCGTCGCCGTGGGCAGCCTCAGCCCGACGATCTCAGGGTCGTGGTCGGAGGTTCCGAAGGGGTTGTCGGCGCTGAACAGCTGCGTCACGTTGTAGTTGACGCGGCTGTAGTCGTAGGCCACCGGCTCCTGGCCGTCGATCTGCCAGACGTCCGCGCCGGTCACCATCGACAGCGCCGCGGGGTTGGCCAGCGCGTGGTCGAGCGAGCCCTCCTCGCCGCCGTAGGAGTACGTCGCCTTGGCGCCGGAGCCGTTCTCGTGGGTCTGGATGTCGGTGTAGCCCCTGCCGTAGAGGTACTCCAACGGGTCCTCGTGCGTGTAGGAGTTGAAGTCGCCCAGCAGGAATACCGGCTGGATGCCGGTGCTCGTCTGCAGCCCGGAGACCCAGTTGCTCACGTCGGCGGCCTCGTGGACCCGGGTGCAGTCGAAGCCGCCCTGGTCCGAGGCAGGATCGGTGTCCTCCGCGTCGGTCACGGTCGCGGCGGCACCGCTCTGACCGACCTCGGGCGCGCCGCTCGCGTCGTGGCCGCAGTCGGAGAACAGGCCGCTGGAGTCGGCGCCCTTGGACTTCCAGTGGTTCGCGACGACGAGGAACGCGTCCGCGTCGGGCTCGCCGACACCCTTGAACGCCTGGGCGAGCGGCTCACGGGCGATGGAGAACGGCTGCCCGTCGGCGGAGTCGTCGGCGAGGACGTGCGACGCCCCGACCGGCGTGATCGCGGCCGGCCGGTAGACGAAGGCGGTCCGGATCACGTCCTGCTGCGCGATCGGCGGCAGGTCGCTCGCGGCCGGCGAGTGCACGTAGTCCCAGGTGCCGGCGCCGTCCTTGGCGTTGAGCGCGTCCACGATCGTCTGGACCGCGGTGTCGCGGTCGAGCCCGAACTTCGCGCCGTTCTCGACCTCCTCGAGCGACACCACGCTCGCACTGAGGCCGTTGATGGCGGTCACCTCCTTGGCCAGCTGGTTCTGGAAGGCCGCGGGCGTCGCCGCACCTCGCGGACCCGGGTCACCGTTGGACGCCTGGCAGTTGTTCACGCCGACCGGGTTGCCGGCGCGGTCCTTGTAGTAGGTGCAGGTCCCGAGGCCGGCGTCGACGTAGTCCTGACCGGTCAGCGGGAAGAAGTTCTCCATGTTGAACGTCGCCAGGTGCACGTCGCCCCCGACCGGCTGCGGTGCCGCGTTGGCGCCGTCGCGCAGGTCGGTGAAGGTCGCCACGTCGGCGCCGGTGTCGGTCACCTGGTGGTTCGGCTGGTAGGTCCAGGCGCCGTTGCGGTAGTCGAGGATGACGCCGTCGCTGCCGAACGTCGCCGCGGCGCCGATCGTGACCGATCTGGTCTGCGTGATCCACGGCAGCGGGTCGCCGGAGTACGACGCGGTCGAGTAGTTCCAGCTCGAGCCGTCGTCCAGGGTGATGGTGTGGTCGGCGTCGAACGCGGCCGTGCTCTGCGCGTCGGCCGAGCCCGGCCTCGCCACGTCCGTCGGGTCGTTCAGCGGCTTGGTGCTGTCGGCCGCGAGCACGATCGTGCCGTAGTAGTTGAGGTCGTAGTTGTCGGTCACCGTGTAGTGCCCCTGCGGCGCGATCAGCTCCGACTCATGCGCCTCGCGCTTCGCGTCGGTGTCCAGGTCGCTCCACGACAGGCGGGCCGGGGTGACCGCGGCCAGCGCCGGGGTCACCGTGGTCACGCTCGGACTGCTGATCTCGGTCTCGCCCAGGTGCTCCTGCACCGTTCCGGTCACGCTCACCGACTGACCGACGGTCACCTGGGCCGCCGAGCTCGAGCCGTAGACGAACACCGCGTCCGAGGCACCCGGCGTCGCGTCGGTGCTGCCGCCGGTGCCGGCGGTCTGGAGCGTGAAGCCGCTCAGCCCACCGGTCGGGTACGCCGCCGTGACGATGCCCTGCACGGTCACCGAGCAGCCGACGTACGGCGAGGTGTCGGTGCTCGTGCCCTGGACCTCGGCGATCGACGGGGTGGGGTCGGTCTGGGTGCAGCTGCCGGTGGAGCCGCCGCCGGTCTGGCCCGCGGCGTTCGACGGCGTCGGCGTGCCGACCGAGAAGTCGGCGTGGTTGTCGTCGGTGTCGGTGCCGTCCACCATGCGGTACGCCGACGTCGTCGCGTCCAGGTCGGTGCCCTGCGCGGAGCCCTCGAAGGTGTTCGCGTCCGCGCCGTAGCCCAGCGCGTCGACGACGTGCGCGGTGTTCGCGATGTCACCGGTCGGCGGGACCGGCGGGCTCGCCTGGTCGCTGAGCACGACGAGCCCGGCCGCGTAGTAGAAGTCCGGAGCGGACGGCCAGGTGAGGTCGGGCGTCGGAAGTGCCGCGCCGACCGCCTTGGCGTCCCCGTGACCCTGGATCAGGAAGTGGCCGTGCGCCGGGATCGTGCCCGAGAGCGTCGTACCGGTGAGAGGCAGCGGGTAGGTCCCGGTGCCGCGGAGGTCGGCGCCGTACCCGATCGAGTAGGTGCCGAGGTCGACCGGGCTGTCGGTGGGGTTGTAGAGCTCGACGAAGTCGTTCAGGAAGGACGCGCCGGTGTAGCCGCCGTCGGTGTAGACCTCGCTGATCAGGACGTGCGGCCCGGTCGGTCCGCCACTGCCGGCCTTCGCGACGACGGTGAAGGTCACCTTCGTGCTCGCGGTCGCCTGAGTGCCGTCGGTGACGTGCAGCGTCGCGGTGAACACGCCCGACGTCGTCGGCCGGCCGGTGATCGCACCCGTGTCGCCGTCCAGGGCCAGGCCGTCGGGGAGGCCCTCGGAGGTCCAGCTGTACGGCGCCGTGCCACCGCTCGCCTGGGGGTCGATCTCGGTGATGTCGTCGCCGACGGTCGCCGTCTGGTCGCCGATGGCACCGATCGACACCGAGCCCGCTCCACCGGACGAGGTGTCGCAGGACGAGTCCTTCTCCGAGGAGTTCTGTGGGCTCGGCGTACCGGCGCTGAAGTCTGCCGCGTTGTCGTCGGTGTCGACGCCGCACTCCGCCCGGCTGACCGACTGCGGGTTGCTCGGCGCCGGCGTCGGGCCACTGCCCTCGTAGGTGGTCGCCGTCGCCCCGTAGCCGACCCGGTCGATCACCGTGCTGCCGTCCACCAGCTCGACGCGGCCCGCACCGGTCGCCATCGCCGTGGTGCCCGTCGCGTCGGGCGTCGGCAGGTCCGTGGTGCCGCCGCTGCCTCCGGCCTCCTCCACCAGGTAGTAGGAGTACGCCGGGACCGTGCCGCTCAGCTGCGTCGCCTGCGCGCTCGTGCCGGTCGCGCTGTAGTAGTCGACGTGCCAGCCGTCGACCGACACGTCGCTCCCCGACGGGTTGAACAGCTCGACGAAGTCGTTCTTGTACGTCGAGCCGGAGTTGCCGCCACCGCCGTACACCTCGTTGACGACGAGGCCTCCGCTCGCCGCGTGGGCGGGTTCCGCGAGGCCGGTCAGCCCGGCGAGGGCGAGCAGCGGGAGGGTGGTGGATGCGATGATCCGTCGCGAGAGACGCATGGGTGCCAGTGCTCCGAGCTGTGGACTTGTACTCGCAGGCACACCCGAGAAGTCCCCGCGACGTGGACAGCGCGAGAGTGGCGCTCCCCGCCGTCCGGGCGGTGGCGGCCACCCCAACGGCGACCGGCGGTCGGGTTACGAGTCGGCGCGCGGGGCGCCCTCGGCGGCCGTCGCGGCGCGGGCCTGCGCGCGTCGCTGCGCGGAGGCGTCGCGGAAGAACTCGTAGCCGGAGGTGAGCGTCAGCACGAACGCGATCGCCAGCAGCACCAGCGCGAGCACGTAGACGACCTTGCCCGGGACGTCCCACCAGCCGGTCGCCTCCAGCAGGGGCAGCGTGAGGAAGCCCAGCGCGAGGCCCTGGGTCGCGGTCTTGACCTTGCCGCTCCAGGCGGCCGGGATGACGACCGACCTCATGATCGACAGGCGCAGCAGGGTCACCGACCACTCACGCGCGAGCACGATGATCGTGATCGCCCACATCCACCACTCGCCCATGATGATCGACAGTCCGATGAAGGCCATGCCGGTGATCGCCTTGTCGGCGATCGGGTCGGCGATCTTGCCGAAGTCGGTGACCAGGTCGTGCTTGCGGGCGAGGTCGCCGTCGACCTTGTCGGTCAGCATGGCCAGCGCGAAGATCGCCCACGCGCAGATGCGCCAGCCGATGTGGCCGCCGCCGTCGTGCAGGAGGACCCAGCCGTACACCGGGACCAGGACGATCCGCAGCGTCGTGAGCGCGTTGGGGACGTTCCAGTTCGACGTCTTCGCCTCGCGAGCGGCCCCGTCGGTCACCTCAGTCCTCCATCGCTTCGGCGATCAGGTCGACCCCGTCGCTGGCCACGACCCGTGCGCGCACCAGGTCGCCGACGCGCAACGACCCCGCCGTGTCGACGACGTACGTCGCGCCGTCGACCTCGGGACCCTGGTGGGCGGCCCGACCCTCGACGTGACCCGGCTCGCCGTCGGGCTGGAGGTCCTCGACCAGCACCACGACCTCCTCGCCGATGCGCGCCTCGGCCCGCTCGGCGTTGACCGCCGTGACGACATCGGTGACGTGCTCCACCCGGGCACGGATCTCGTCCTCGTCCAGCTTGCCGTCGAAGCCCTCGGCCTCGGTGCCGTCCTCGTCGGAGTAGCCGAACACGCCGGTGACGTCCATCCGGGCGGCGACCAGGAAGTCCGTCAGGACCTGCAGGTCCTCGTCGGTCTCGCCGGGGAAGCCCACGATGACGTTGGAGCGCACGCCCGCGGCCGGGGCGTTCGCGCGCACCTGGTCGAGCAGCCCGAGGAAGCTCTCCGCGTCGCCGAACCGGCGCATCCGCCTCAGCACCGGGTTGCTGGCGTGCTGGAACGACAGGTCGAAGTACGGCGCCACCCCGGGCGTCGTCGCGATCGCCTCGATCAGCCCCGGGCGTGTCTCCGCGGGCTGGAGGTAGGACACCCGGACCCGCTCGATGCCGTCGATGGCCGCCACCTCCGGCAGCAGCGTCTCGAGCAGCCGGATGTCGCCGAGGTCCTTGCCGTAGGACGTGTTGTTCTCCGAGACGAGGAACAGCTCCCTCACGCCCTGCGTCGCCAGCCAGCGCGCCTCGTCGAGCACCTCCGAGGTCCGGCGGCTGACGAAGGAGCCACGGAACATCGGGATCGCGCAGAAGGTGCAGCGCCGGTCGCAGCCGTTGGCCAGCTTGAGCGGCGCCATCGGGCCGGAGTCGAGACGGGTGCGCACGCCCGAGACCCCCTGGAGGCTGGTCGAGCCTGACGAGACCTCCGAGGAGCGCTCGGCGGGACTGATCGGCAGCAGCAGGCGCCGGTCCTTCGGCGTGTGCGGGTGCGGCCTGTCGCCGGCGAGGATCGAGCGCAGCCGGCCCGCGATGTCGTCGTAGTCGTCGAAGCCGAGCACGGCGTCGGCCTCGGGAAGCTCGGCGGCCAGGCCCTCGCCGTACCGCTCGGCCAGGCAGCCGACGGCCACGACCGCCCGCGTGCGGCCGGTCTCCTTGAGGTCCGACGCGGCCAGCAGCGTGTCTATGGAGTCCTTCTTGGCTGCGTCGACGAAGCCACAGGTGTTGACCACGACCGTGTCGGCGGCCTCCGGATCGTCGACCAGCTGGAAGCCGTCGGCGGCGAGACGGCCGGCGAGCTCCTCGGAGTCGACGTCGTTGCGGGCGCAGCCGAGGGTGAGCAGGGCGACGGAGAGCGGCGGTGAAGTGGTCATGTCTGCCCCCGAGTATGACGGCTCGGGGCGTCCGTCAGGGAATCTGAGCGGCCGCGGAGGGACCGGTCAGCGGCTGACCAGGGTGGCGGTGGTCGCCTCGCCGGTCTTGCCCAGCGCCTGCGCGGGCTTGCCCGCGATCGAGGCGGTGACCGAGCCGTCGGACGTCCAGACCTTGACCGGCGCGACCGCCTTGAGGTTCGCGGTCTGGCCGAAGGCGAGCGGGCCGTTGAGGACGGTGCGGCCGGTGGCGTCGTGGACGATCACCTTCGCCCCGCCGTGCGCGGCCGTCAGCACGACCTTCACCGGGTCGCCCTTGGTGTTCATCGAGCGGGCGATGCCGCCGCTCTGGTTGAGCACCGGGGTGTCGCCGATGGGCGCCGGGCCGCCGAGCAGCAGCCGGGCGACCGACCAGATCAGCACCGCGCCCATGACGGCCGAGATCAGGACCGACCAGTTGCGGCCACCGCGGGTGCTGCGGATGGACCCGCCGTGACCGGTCGCCAGCTCGGACTCGAAGATCCGGCGGGGGTCGACCGGCGCGTCGGCGTACGTGCTGTCGTACGTCGCGACCAGCGGCCCGGCGTCGATGCCGAGGACGCGGCAGAGGGTGCGGAGGTGGCCGCGTGCGTAGAAGTCCCCGCCGCAGGGCGCGAAGTCGTCGACCTCCATCGCCTCGATCACGTGGGGCCGGATGCGGGTGCGGGTGGAGAGCTGGTCGATCGAGAGCCGCAGCCGCTCGCGGGCCGCGGCAAGCTGGTTGCCGACCACGGGGTCGGCGGCGCCGTTGAGCGCGAGGTCCTCGAGCACCACCGTCTGCGTCTCCTGCGGATCCGGCTCCGCCACGGCCGTCGCTGCCGCCGGGGCGACCTCAGCACGCGGGCTGCCGGCCATGTCCACACGCGCTGCCAGGACGGTCGTGCGTCCGGGGAGCGGCGGGGCGGCGGCGAGCGACTGCGCCGACGGACCGTCGACGGGCGGGATCTCGCCGGTGTCGGTCAGGTCGGCCGCGGTGCCGCCGGTCTCACCGGAGAGGTCCACGGTGTCCTCGGCGTCGGCCGGAGCCGCGGCGTACGCCGGGGAGCCGGGCCAGGCCGTGGGCGCCGGCGGCGTCGGCGCGACCGCCGCCTCGTGCTGGTCGGGATCGACGACGGGACGCTCGGCGGTGTCGTCGGAGTCGTCGAAGTCCTGGGCGGGGCTGTCGTCGTCGGAGTAGAGGTCCGCGAAGGTCGGGACGGCGCGCGTCTCGGGCGCCGGACCGGCGTAGCCGCCGCGGTCGTCGCGGGAGTCGTCGGAGTCGTCGGCGTCGTGGTCGTCGTGCAGGCCCGGCACGACCTCGACGACGTCGGCGCGACCGTCCGCCAGCGCGGCGAGGGTGTCGCTGAGGTGCGGCATCGACGAGCCCACGACGCGCGTGGCGAGGGTGAGAGGTACGACGAGCTGCCGGTCGTCGTGCCCGACGACGAGGAGGTGGCCGTCGCGCAGCGGCGTGCGGCGCGGCAGGTGCTCGAGGCACTCGACCTCGTGCCAGGCGACGCCCTGCCACTTCGCGCCCTCACGCAGCCGGACCCCGCGCCCGTCGACGACCATCAGCGGCGCGCGTGCGTCGATGAGGGTGACGACGTAGGCGGCGGTCACCAGCAGCATCACGCCGAGGGCGAGCCAGTCCAGGGCGCCGGCGTCGCCGCCGAACGCACGTACGGCGAAGGCGATGGTGAGCAGGCCGGCGACGACCGCGACGGCGGCGGCGAGCGGCACGTTGCGGCGTACCTCGACGCTGCGGCCCGCCGGCTTCTCCTCGGTGTCCTCCTCGGTGTGTTCCCGGGGGCTCTCCTGCGGCTGATCCACGCTGTCCACCTGGTCCTCCGGCTGCTGGATGGGGTGCTCGTTGGTGGTGTCGTCGTTCATCGGACTCACGCCTCCCCCTGGATGGTCATGATCACGGCATCGATCTCATCGGGCTTGACCAGCACGTCGCGCGCCTTGGAGCCCTCGCTGGGCCCGACCACGCCGCGGCTCTCGAGGATGTCCATCAGCCGGCCGGCCTTGGCGAAGCCGACGCGCAGCTTGCGCTGCAGCATCGACGTCGACCCGAACTGGGTGGAGACGACGAGCTCGATCGCCTGGACCACGAGGTCCATGTCGTCGCCGATGTCGTCGTCGAGGACCTTCTTGCTGGCCGCGGGGGCGGTGACGTCCTCGCGGTAGCTCGGCTCGAGCTGGCCCTTGCAGTGCTTGACGACCTGGTGGATCTCCTTCTCGGTGACCCACGAGCCCTGCACGCGGATCGGCTTGCTCGCGCCCATGGGCAGGAACAGGCCGTCACCCTGACCGACCAGCTTCTCCGCACCCGGCTGGTCGAGGATGACGCGGGAGTCGGCGAGGCTGGAGGTCGCGAACGCCAGCCGGCTCGGCACGTTGGCCTTGATCAGGCCGGTGACGACGTCGACGGACGGACGCTGGGTGGCCAGCACCAGGTGGATGCCGGCGGCACGCGCCAGCTGGGTGATCCGGACGATCGACGACTCCACGTCGCGCGGCGCCACCATCATCAGGTCGGCGAGCTCGTCGACGATGACCAGGAGGTAGGGGTACGGCGCCAGCTCGCGCTCGCTCCCCGCCGGCAGCTCGACCTTGCCCTCGCGGACGGCCTTGTTGAAGTCGTTGATGTGCCGGAAGCCGAAGTTGGCGAGGTCGTCGTACCGCATGTCCATCTCGCGGCACACCCACTCCAGGGCCTCGGCGGCCTTCTTGGGGTTGGTGATGATCGGCGTGATCAGGTGCGGGACGCCCTCGTAGTTGTTCAGCTCCACGCGCTTGGGGTCGACCATGATCATCCGCACCTCGTCCGGCGTGGACCGCATCAGGATGCTCGTGATCAGCGAGTTGATGAAGCTGGACTTTCCGGAGCCGGTGGCGCCGGCGACCAGGAGGTGCGGCATCTTCGACATGTTGGCGACGACGAAGCCGCCCTCGACGTCCTTGCCGAGCCCCGCGACCATCGGGTGGTGGTCGCTGCGGGCCGCGTTGGAGCGGAGCACGTCTCCGAGGGAGACCGTCTCCTTGTCCGTGTTCGGGATCTCGACGCCGACCGCGGACTTGCCGGGGATCGGGCTGAGGATCATCACGTCCGAGGTGCCCACCGTGTAGGCGATGTTCTTCTGGATGTTGGTGATCTTCTCGACCTTCACACCCGTGCCGAGCGCGATCTCGTAGCGCGTGACCGTCGGGCCGCGGGTGTAGCCGGTCACCTGCGCGTCGACGTTGAACTCGTCCAGGACCGTCTGCAGGCGCCGTACGACGTCGTCGCTGGCGGCCGAGCGGGTCTTGTGGGTGTCACCGGGCTTGAGCACGGTGGCGTCGGGCAGCGTGTACACGATGTCGCCGGACAGCGAGAGCTGCTCGGCACGCACCGGCATGTCGGCGTGCGGGGGCGCCTCCTCGACCACGGGGGTCTCGGCCGGCGGGACGAAGGCGGCCGGCAGGCCGTCCTTGCCGCGATCGACCAGCGCGCGCTTCTCGAGCGGCGCCATGTCCGCAGCGGTGGGCTCGTCGTCGGTGAGGGGGATGTCGATCGGCTCGAGGAGCTCCATCGAGTCGGCGGGCGTCGCGTCGGCGGGCTTGGTCTTGCGACGGCGCCGCGGCTTCTCGTCGGCCAGCAGCGGCGAGTCGTACGCCGGGTCGCCGGTCCGCTCGAAGGTGTCGTCCAGATCCATCCGGATCGCCTGGGTGGCGTCCTGGTCCGACTCGTCCGGGTAGTGCCCGAACAGGTGGTGTGACAGGTCGCGCAGCCGGTCGGGCACGCGGTACAGCGGCGTGGCGGTGATCACCAGGACGCCGAAGAACGCCAGCATCGCGAGCAGCGGGACCACGACGTACGTCGAGCGCAGCAGGTCGAGCATGAGGGCCGAGACGACGTACCCGACGGCCCCGCCGCCCTCCCGCAGCGGCGTGGTGTCGCCCTGGATCGGCTGCGGGTTGCCCGCGCCGATGTGGACGATGCCGAGGATGCCGAAGGCCAGCGCCGACCAGCCGATGATCTGGCGACCCGCGGGACCGTTGCTGATCGGGTCGCGCATGACCCGCCAGCCGGCGAGGATCACCAGCAGCGGGACCAGCCAGCCGATCTTGCCGACCGTGCCGGACGTGATGGTGCGGACGAACGCCATGAAGCCGCCGGTCACGTCGAACCAGACCGCCGCGGCCACCACGAGGGCGACGCCGAAGAGCAGCAGGCCGGCGCCGTCGCGCCGCTGCTCCGGCTCGATCTCCTTGGCGCCCCCGACGATGCCGCGGACGACCGCACCGACCGCGTGGGCGATGCCGAGCCAGACCGCGGCGATGCCGCGGAAGATCGCCGTGAACAGGGTGGCGATCGGTCCCGGTCCGCTGCGCACGGCACGCGGAGCCGGCCGCTTCGCGGTCGAGCGCGAGCGGCTGTTGGTCGTACTACGGGATCGCGAGCTGCTGGTGCTCCCCCGGCCCTTCGACCCGCTCGACCGGGAGGTTCCGGACTTGCTGGCCGTGCGGGTGGTGGAGGTGCTGCGGCTGCGCGAACCCGTCGGGGAAGACGTACGGGTCGCCATGGTCACAACCTACCCATCGGCCTCGTGAGTCACAGACGCAACACGCGGAACGGTCAGGTGCGGGTTGAGGGTTGGGATGCTGGGCCGGCCGTATTTCACTGGGTTCCCAGTGAATTACCTGGCTTTGGAGCGAAGTTTTCCGGCAAAACCCGGTATTTCACTGGGAGCCCAGTGAAATACCGACCCCGCCGGACCTCAGCTCTGATCCACCGGCCGCGGCGGGCTGCGTGAGCGTGGCGTAGAACGAGGTGCCCTCCTGAGCAGGGAAGATGTCGATTGCGACGTCGTCACCCAACCGCTCACGAGAGGCACCTCGTAAGTGAAACCTTCTCACACGATCCGGCCTGTCTTTGATGACCCGAATCTGGTGTCGGCAGCCGGTCTGGTCCCGGCTCTGCGGCTGGCCGGATCGGCCGGCTTCTACGACCTCCTCGAGGACCTGACGGTGGCCTCGCCCAACGCCGGCGCGAAGGCGGCGTCGGTCATTGGCGGGATGCTCGCCGGCGCGGACTGCATCGATGACCTCGACCTGCTGCGCCACGGCGGCATGGGCCGGTTGTTCGGTGGCGTGCGGGCGCCCTCGACGTTGGGTACGTTCCTGCGCTCCTTCACCCACGGCCACGTGCAGCAGCTCGACAAGATCAACGCCGGACTCCTTGCCGGCCTGGCGACACGGGTGCCGCAGTTGCTCGCCGGTGCCGACGCCGAGGGGATCGCGTTCCTCGATGTCGACGACACCGTCCGCGAGGTCCACGGCTACGCCAAGGAGGGGGCGGCGTTCGGCTACACCGGCCAGCGCGGCCTCAACGTCCAGTTGGCCACGATCTCGACTCCGACCGCGGCACCGGTGATCGCCCGTGCCCGACTCCGCAAGGGCAACACCGCATCCGCGACGGGCGTCGGAAGGTTGTTGGCCCAAGCGATCAAGACCGCCCGCGCAGCGGGCGTCACCGGGCGGATCATGTGCCGCGCGGACTCGGCCTACTACGGCCACGCCTTCGTCGGCACCGCGCTGCGACACAAGACGTGGTTCTCGGTCACCGCCCGGATGACCCCGTCGGTGACCGTGGCGATCGCCAGCATCGAGGCGGGTGCGTGGACCGCGATCGCCTACCCGAACGCCGTCTACGACCAGGCCGAGCAACGCTGGGTCTCCGACGCCGAGGTCGCTGAGATTCCATTCACTGCGTTCACCGGCCGACGCAAGGCCGAGCACGTGCCCTGTCGCCTGGTCGTGCGCCGGGTCAAGCGGCTCCAGCCGCTGGCATCCGACGGCACCGAGCAGGGCGAACTGTTCGCCACCTACCGCCACCACGCCTTCATCACCAACAGCACCCTGGGGCTGGTCGAGGCCGATCAGCGTCATCGCGATCACGCCCTGGTCGAGCAGGTCATCGCTGAGCTCAAGGACGGTCCGCTCGCGCACCTACCCAGCGGAAAGTATGCCGCGAACGCCGCCTGGCTCGCGCACGCCGTGATCGCGTTCAACATCGCCCGCGCCAGCGCGGTGGCCGCCTGCATGCGCACCGTCCGCTGGGCAACCCTGCGCAGGCGCATCATCAACATTCCCGGCCGGATCGCGACCACCGGCCGACGCCTCGTCGTGCACCTGCCATCGCACTGGCCCTGGTCAGGCGGCTGGGACCTGCTGTGGTCGACCGCGACCGGGCCACCCGCCGCCCTCACGACGTGACCACCCAGCCGCCAGGGACGCGACCGAGGAGCCGAAGTGGAGAAGCCGGCGCCGACCGGCGCGACAGCCACGCCCAAATCCCGAACCCCGCACCGAATCGCCGAAATCACCGCCTACGAATCAACCGTGGTGGATCTGGGCTCAGGCTTCGACGACCACCGGGATGATCATCGGCCGCCGCTTGTGCTTCGCGCCGACCCAGCGACCGATGGTGCGCCGGACGACCTGCTGCAGCTGGTAGGAGTCGGTGTTGCCCTCGGAGAGCTGGAAGTTCACCGCGTCGACGATCGGCTGCTTGATCTCCTCGAACATCTCGTCGCGCCAGACATGGCCGCGGGCGTGGATCTCGGGGCCGGCGCTGACCTTGGCGGCGACGGAGTCGACCACGACGATGACGGAGATGAAGCCCTCCTCGCCGAGGATGCGGCGGTCCTTGAGCTCGGTCTCGGTGACGTCGCCGACGGTCTGGCCGTCGACGAAGACGTAGCCGACATCGACCTTGCCGGCGCGCTTCGCGACACCGTCGACGAGGTCGACGACCACGCCGTCCTCGGCGTACACGACGTTCTCGACGCCGGTCTGCTTGGCGAGGTCGCCGTTGGCGAGCATGTGCCGGATCTCGCCGTGGACGGGCAGCACGTTGCGCGGACGCACGATGTTGTAGCAGTACAGCAGCTCGCCGGCGCTCGCGTGACCCGAGACGTGGACGAGCGCGTTGCCCTTGTGCACGACCTTCGCGCCGTGCTTGGCGAGGCCGTTGATGACGCGGTAGACGGCGTTCTCGTTGCCGGGGATCAGCGACGAGGCGAGCACGACGGTGTCGCCGGCCTCGAGGTGGACGAAGTTGTGGCTGCGCTGGGCGATCCGCGAGAGCGCCGAGAGCGGCTCGCCCTGGGAGCCGGTGGAGATCAGGACCTGCTGCTCCGGCGGGAGGTCGGCGAGCTCCTTGGCCTCGACCATGACCCCCGGCGGCACGGTGAGGTAGCCGAGGTCGCGTGCGATGCCCATGTTGCGGACCATCGAGCGGCCGACGTAGGCGACCTTGCGGCCGTGGGCGACGGCGGCGTCGAGGACCTGCTGGACGCGGTGCACGTGCGAGGCGAAGCAGGCGACGATGATGCGCTGCTCGGACTCGCGGAAGACCTGGTCGAGGACCGGCGTGATGCGGCGCTCGGCGGTGGTGAAGCCGGGGACCTCGGCGTTGGTCGAGTCGGTGAGGAACAGGTCGACGCCCTCCTCCCCCAGCCGTGCGAACGCCCGCAGGTCGGTGATCCGGCCGTCGAGCGGGAGCTGGTCCATCTTGAAGTCGCCGGTGTGCAGCACCATGCCGGCGCCGGTGCGGATCGCGACCGCGAGCGCGTCGGGGATGGAGTGGTTGACCGCCACGAACTCCAGGTCGAACGGCCCGAACGAGAGGCGGTCGCCCTCGGAGACGGTCGTGAACGTCGTCTGGCGGAGCCGGTGCTCGCGGATCTTGGAGTTGACCAGCGCGAGGGTCAGCTCGGAGCCGACCAGCGGGATGTCCTCGCGCTCGCGCAGGAGGTACGGCGTCGCGCCGATGTGGTCCTCGTGGCCGTGCGTGAGCACCAGCGCCTCGACGTCGTCGAGCCGGTCACGGATCGGCCCGAAGTCGGGCAGGATCAGGTCGACGCCGGGCTGGTGGTCGTCGGGGAAGAGGACCCCACAGTCGACGATGAGCAGCCGGCCGTCGTACTCGAAGACGGTCATGTTGCGGCCGACCTCGCCGAGGCCGCCCAGAGGCGTGACGCGCAGGCCGCCCTTGGGCAGCGCCGGCGGGGCGCCGAGATCGGGGTGGCTCACGACAGGACACCCGCCGCCCGGAGGCCGTCGCGCAAGGCGGCGACCTCGGTGTCGTCGAGGGCCACCAGCGGTGATCGGACCACGCGGTTGTCGATGACCCCCAACAGCTCCATCGCCGCCTTGGCGGTGGTGGCGCCGTAGTTGGGCACCCCCATCACCGCGTCGTACGCCGGGATCAGCGCGGTGTGGATGCGCAGCGCCTCGGCGTGGTCGCCGGCGCGGAACGCCTCGATCATCGCCCTGAGCTCCTTGCCGGCGGCGTGGGCGACGACCGAGACCAGACCGACCGCGCCATAGGCGAGGTAGCCGAGCGTGTTGACGTCGTCGCCGGAGTAGACGGCGTAGCCGAGGTCGACCAGCCGGGCGGTGCGGGCGAGGTCGCCGGTGGCGTCCTTGACGGCCACCACGGGATCCCAGCCACGCACCTTCTCATAAGTCGCCAGGTCGATCTTGGTGCCGGTGCGGCCCGGGACGTCGTACAGCATCACGGGCACCGACGAGGCGCCCACGACCTGACGGAAGTGCTCGATCACCCCGGCCTGGCTGGGCTTGTTGTAGTAGGGCGTCACGAGCAGCACGCCGTCGGCGCCGACCTTCTCGGCCTGGCGCGCGAGCTCGACCGAGTGGCGGGTGTCGTTGGTGCCGACGCCGGCCACGACGACGGCGCGGTCGCCGACGGCGTCCTTGACCGCGGCGAGGGTCTCGCCGTCCTCGGCGGTGCTGGTCGTCGGCGACTCGCCGGTGGTGCCCGAGACGACGATGCCGTCGTTGCCGTTGTCGACGAGGTGCTTCGCGACCTTCTTCACCGCGTCCAGGTCGACCGAGCCGTCCTCGCGGAACGGCGTGACCATCGCTGTCAGGACGGTGCCGAAGGGTGCCGAAGTCATGAGGTCGAGCCTATCGCTCCGACACCGCACACCCGACGACCCGACCCCTCACGGACGCTGACCGGCCACCAGGGATACAAGTTCGTGCGTCCCGCGCCGGTCTGCACCGGCAGCGGCGCGAACTTGTCGCCGCCGTGGCCGCTCAGACGTGCGGCGTGACCTCCGACGCGACCAGGCGCAGGTGGTCGAGATCGGCGAGGTCCAGCACCTGCAGGTAGAACCGGTCGGCACCGAGCTCGTGGTAGCGGCCCAGCTTGTCGACGACCTCGGCGGGCGTGCCGGCGAGGCCGTTCTCGCGCAGCTCGCCGACCTCGCGGCCGATGGCCGCGGCCCGGCGGGCGAGCTCGTCCTCGTTCTCGCCGACGCACAGCACCAGCGCGTTGGAGTAGACGAGGTCGTCGGGGTCGCGCCCGATCCGGTCCGCGGCCTCACGCACGCGCCCGAACTGCAGCTTCGTGGTCTCCTCGTCGACGAACGGCAGGTTGAACTCGTCGGCGTACGATGCGGCGAGGGCCGGCGTCTTCCTGGCACCGAGCCCGCCGATGATGACCGGCGGCCCGCCGCGGTGGCCGCCGGACTGGGCGGGCTTCGGCAGCGCCGGGCTGTCGGCCATCTCGTAGTGGGCGCCGTCGAAGGAGTACCGCTCCCCCACCGGGGTGCTCCACAGCCCGGTGATCAGCTCGAGCTGCTCGGCGTACCTCTCGAAGCGCTCCTTGGTGTCCGGGAACGGGATGCCGTAGGCGGTGTGCTCCTGCTCGAACCAGCCGGCGCCGATGCCGAGCTCGACCCGCCCGCCGGACATCTGGTCGACCTGCGCGACCTGGATCGCCAGCACGCCCGGGTTGCGGAAGGTCGCGCTCGTCATCAGGGTGCCGAGCCGGATGCCGCTGGTCTCCCGCGCGAGCCCGGCCAGCGTGGTCCAGGCGTCGGTGCCGCCGGGCAGCCCGTCGCCGCTCATGTGGAGGTAGTGGTCGGAGCGGAAGAACGCGTCGAAGCCGAGCTCCTCGGTCAGCTTGGCGACCGCCAGCAGGTCGTCGTACGTCGCGCCCTGCTGCGGCTCGGTGAACACCCGGAGATCCATGCCTCCGACCCTAGATGACTGATTCCAAGGGGCGCTCAGGAGCCGCCGCAGGCGAAGGCGCGCTCCCAGGTGACGATGGTGAAGTCGTCGCGGGGCTCGCGCGAGACCTCGCGCCACCGGTTGCCGCGGAACTCCGGGTAGTGGGTGTCGCCGGCGGGCGACAGCGGGATCTCGCTGATGACCTGCTCATCGGCGTAGGGCAGGGCGGCCTCGTAGACCTTGGCACCGCCGCCGATCATGACCTGCCTGCCGGCAGGGAGCCCGTCGAGCAGCCGGTCGGCGAGCTCGAGCGCCGCGGGGACGGAGCCGGCCACCTCGACGCCCTCGGCGGACCAGTCGGGGTCGCGGGTCAGGACGATGGTGGTGCGGCCCGGCAGCGGCCGGCCGATCCCCTCGTGGGTGGTGCGGCCCAGGACCAGGACGTGGCCCGTGGTGGTCGCCTTGAAGTGGGCGAAGTCCGCGGGCAGGTGCCACGGGATGTCGGCATCGGCGCCGATCACGCCGTTCTCGGCGACGGCGGCGACCATCGTGACCTTGCGGCCGGCAGGAGTCATCGGAGCGTCAGACCGCGATCGGCGCCTTGATGCCCGGGTAGGGGTCGTAGCCCTCGACCGCGATGTCCTCGAGGTCGAACCCGTCGATCTCCTTGATCTCCGGGTTGAGCACCAGCCTCGGCAGCGCCCGCGGCTCGCGGGTGAGCTGCAGCCGGGCCTGCTCGAGGTGGTTGGAGTAGAGGTGCGCGTCACCGAGGGTGTGCACGAAGTCGCCCACCTCCAGCCCTGTCACCTGGGCGACCATGTGCGTCAGCAGGGCGTACGACGCGATGTTGAACGGCACGCCCAGGAAGACGTCGGCCGAGCGTTGGTAGAGCTGGCACGACAGCCGGCCGTCGGCGACGTAGAACTGGAACAGCGAGTGGCACGGCGGCAGCGCCATCTCGTCGACCTCGGCGGGGTTCCACGCCGAGACGATGTGGCGGCGCGAGTCGGGGTTGGTCCGGATCTGGTCGACGACCTGCGCGAGCTGGTCGATGTGACGGCCGTCGGGCGCGGGCCACGAGCGCCACTGGGCGCCGTAGACCGGACCGAGGTCGCCGTCGTCGTCGGCCCACTCGTCCCAGATCGTGATGCCGCGCTCCTGCAGCCAGCGCACGTTGGTGTCGCCGCGCAGGAACCACAGCAGCTCGCCGAAGACCGAGCGGGTGTGGATCTTCTTCGTGGTCACCAGCGGGAACCCCGCGGTCAGGTCGAACCGCATCTGGTGACCGAAGACGCTGAGCGTGCCTGTGCCGGTGCGGTCGCCCTTCTCGGTGCCCTCGTCGAGGATGCGCTGGAGGAGGTCGAGGTATTGCCGCACGCCTCGATCGTAGTGCGTCACACCCCCAGCACCCTGGATGGAACACGTTTCAGTATCCTCGGCGCCGCTGGGGGCAGGTTCGACAACTCGGGAGTCACCCATGCCCACCACCCGGCGTACCTTCATCGCCGCGAGCGCAGCCGCCGGCACCGCCGCGACCCTCGCGAGCACGACCGCGTCCCGCGCGTCGGCCGCGACCGTCCCCCACACCGACGAGACGCACCGGGTCGTGATCGTCGGCTCGGGCTTCGGCGGCAGCGTCGCCGCGCTGCGGCTCTCCCAGGCCGGCGTGCCGGTCACCCTCCTCGAGCGCGGCAAGTCCTGGCCGACCGGCCCGAACGCCGACACCTTCCCGACGATGGCGCCGCCGGACAAGCGGATGCTCTGGTACGGCTCCACCCCCGAGGGGCTGCGCGCCGCCGAGACGCTGCTCGGCAAGCCCCTGAACTTCGAGCCGTACGTCGGCCTCCTCGAGCCGGTCCTCGGGCAGAACATGCTCGCCGTGGTCCCGGCCGCGCTCGGCGGCGGCTCGGTGGCCTACGAGGGCGTGTCCCTCCAGCCCACTCCGGAGGTGTTCGCCGAGATCTTCCCCGCCGACCTCGACTACGACCTGCTCGACCGGGTGCACTACCCGCGCGTCGCGAAGATGCTGCAGATCGCCCAGGCCCCCGACGAGCTCATCGACTCCCCCAACTACTACCCGTCGCGCTTCTTCAAGCAGCGCTCGGAGGCCGCGGGCTACGAGGTCCGCAAGCTCTTCATGCCGATCGACTGGAGCTACGCGCTCGCCGAGCTGCGTGGCGAGATGAAGCCGTCCTACACCAACGGCAACTGCTTCCTCGGCGTGAACAACGGCGGCAAGCACTCCCTGGACGTCACCTACCTCGCGGCCGCACAGGCGACCGGGAGCTGCACCGTCCAGACCCACCACAACGTCACCAGCATCGCCCGTGCCGGCGACGGTCACTGGGTGCTCCAGGTCAACCGCACCGACGACTACGGCACCACGCTGGAGACCAAGACGATCACCACCGGCACGCTCATCATGGGCGCCGGCTCGGTCGGCACCTCCCGCATGCTCGTGGAGGCCGGCGCCCGCGGAGACATCCCGGACCTGCCGGACGCGCTCGGCACCGGCTGGGGCACCAACGGCGACCGGATCTACATCTGGACCGACCCGCTGACCAACTTCGGCGCCGACCAGGGCGGGCCCTGCGTCTACGGCTCCTTCGCCTGGGACGACCCGACGACGGCCAACACGATCGTGCAGGCCGCCATCCCGCCCACCGGCATCGACACCCTCTCCACGATGGTCATCGGCTACGGCATGAGTCCCGACCGCGGCAGCTTCGTCTACAGCGAGGCCGCCGACCGCGCGATCCTGAAGTTCCCCTTCCTGGGCGACCAGGCGAGCTTCAAGGTCATCGACAAGCGGATGCACCACACCGTCGGCCTCAACGGCGCGCTCGTCGACGTCGGCGCGATCCTGCCCAACACGTGGCACAGCGTCGGCGGCGCCACGATGGGCACCGTCTGCGACACGGCGGGCCGGGTGCACGGGCAGAAGGGCCTGTACGTCGTCGACGGCGCGCTCATCCCGGGCAGCGCGGGCGCCTGCAACCCCTCGATGACGATCGCCGCGGTCGCCGAGCACGCCCTCGACACGATCCTGAGCGAGGACGTCGGCACGATCGTGTGAGCCGGGCAGGCCCGGGCGGGCCCGGGCTGCCCGACCCGCCTACTCGGCGGACAGCGACATCGGTCCGTAGACGTCCCGGTCGACCTCGACGAGCGTCACCTGCGTGACGCCTCCCTCGGCGAGCTCGGACCAGACCTCGCCGATCCACGACTCGGCGTCGCCCTGGTTGGCGAAGCGCTGGCCGTCGTACTCGCCGAGGTCGGCGGGCAGGGTGACCTCGGCGCCGGAGGCGTCCTGGAGCCGCCACCACCAGGGGCGCTCGGCGGGCGTCGGCTGGCGGAAGGTCGGCGGGTCCTCGGGAAGTGCCATGTCGTCAGCCTCTCAGCTCTCTCGGACGGACGGGTCGACGAACGGCGGCTTCTGGACGCTGAACGCCTCCTGCCTGCCGCGCACGTCGACCGACAGCTCGCCGTCGTCGGGCACCGACGTGGAGACGAGCGCCAGCGCGATGCCCTGCTTGAGCGTGGGCGAGAACGTGCCGGAGGTGACCTCTCCGACGCGTACGTCGGGGGCGAGGCTCACGGCCATGTGCGGTCGCGGGATCGCCCGGCCCGTGGACCGCAGGCCGATCAGCTTGCGGCGCGCGCCGGCGGCCTTCTCGGCGACGACGGCGTCGCGGCCCCAGAACCCGTCCTTCTTCCAGCCGACGGCCCAGCCGAGGCGCGCCTCGTTGGGGGTGACCGAGGGCGAGATGTCCTGGCCGTGCAGCGGGTAGCCCATCTCGGTGCGGAGGGTGTCGCGCGCGCCGAGACCGCACGGCGCGATGTCGTACGCCGCACCCGCGGCCATGATCGCGTCCCAGAGCGGGCCGGCCACGGCGTTCGGCGCGATCAGCTCGTAGCCGCGCTCACCGGTATAGCCGGTGCGGCACACGATGACCGGCTGCCCCTCGAAGGCCGCCTCGACGAACGTCAGGTAGTCGTGGCCGGTCGGCAGCCCGGCCGCGTCGAGCGTCTCGTCCGACCGCGGGCCCTGGACGGCGAGGATGACGTGGTCGCGGTGCTCGTTGACGACCTCGACACCGTCCGGCGCCTCGGCGGCCAGCCGCCGGTGGACCTCGGTGTTGTTCGACGCGTTCGGCACGAGCAGCACGTCCTCGTCGGAGCGGACGTAGCTGAAGATGTCGTCGACGATCCCGCCGGTCGCCGGCTCGAGGCAGAGCGTGTACTGCGCCCGCCCCGGCCCGATCCGGCCCAGGTCGTTGCTCAGCGTGCGGTTGACGTACGCCGCTGCGCCGGCCCCGCGCACCACGACCTTGCCGAGGTGGCTGACGTCGAAGATGCCGACGCCGGTGCGCACCGCGGTGTGCTCGGGCACCACGCCGGCGTACTGCAGGGGCATGGACCAGCCGCCGAACTCGGCGAACCTCGCCCCCAGGGCGACGTGGCGGTCGTGCAGCGGTGACTGGAGGAGGTCGTCGGTCATGAGGCAGAAGTTATCCTGCGCGGCGTGACCTCGTACGCCCTGCGCACCGCAAGTCCCGCCAAGACCAAGGCCGAGGCCGTCGTGGTGGGCGTGGTGCCCGGCCCGGCGCTCGCCCCGGGCGGTGAGGAGGTCGCGTCGGCGTACGGTCGCAAGCTCGGCGGGCTGCTGTCCTCGCTCTCGCTGACCGGCCGCGCGGGCGAGGTCGCGAAGGTGCCGACCGGCGGCGCGATCGGCTCCCCGCTCCTGGTGCTCGTCGGCCTCGGCGAGGACCCCGACACGCAGGCCGTACGCCGGGCGGCGGGCGCCGCCGCGCGCGCCACCACCAGCGCCGCCTCCATCGCCCTCGCGCTGCCCGCGGACACCCCCGAGCTCGTTCGCGCCGTGGTCGAGGGGTTCCGGCTCGGCGGCTACGCCTTCACGACGTACAAGAGCGGCGAGGGGACGCCGCCGCCCGCCGAGGTCGTGGTCCTCTCCCCCGTGGCCCGCCGCAAGGAGGTGGCCGCCGCCGTCGCTGAGGCACAGGTGGTCGCGGACGCGACGAGCGATGCCCGCAACTGGGTCAACACACCCGCCGCCGACCTCACCCCGCCGGCGTTCGCCGACGCGATCGCGGCTGCGGTCAAGGCCGCGAACAAGCAGGCGAGCACCAAGCTCGAGATCGACGTGTACGACGAGCAGCGCCTCGCCGAGCTCGGCTGTGGGGGCACGCTCGCGGTCGGTGCCGGCTCGGCCGCGCCCCCGCGCATCGTCGAGCTCCGCTACCGCCCCAAGGGCGCCGTCGGCCACGTCGCGCTGGTCGGCAAGGGCATCACGTTCGACTCCGGCGGCCTGACCATCAAGCCCGGCTCGAGCATGGGCACGATGAAGATGGACATGGCCGGCGCCGCGGCCGTCGTGCAGGCGACGCTGGCGGTCGCCCGCCTCGGGCTGCCCGTCGAGGTGACGACCTTCGCGGGCCTCGCCGAGAACATGGTCGGCGCGTCCTCGACCCGGCCCGGCGACGTCGCGACGATCTACGGCGGCACGACCGTCGAGATCTCCAACACCGACGCCGAGGGCCGGCTGGTCCTCGCCGACTGCCTCGGTCTCGCGGCCGAGCGCACCCCCGACCTGGTCGTCGACGCGGCCACGCTGACCGGGGCGATGGTGGCCGCGCTGGGCGAGAAGATGGCCGGCGTGATGGGCGACGACGACACCGTCGACGCGGTGCTGGCTGCGGCGGTGACCGCCGGCGAGGACGCCTGGCCCATGCCGATCCCCGACTTCATGGTCGAGCGGATCCACACCAGCTCGATCGCCGACCTCGCCCAGCACGACTGGGTGCGCTGGGGCGGCGGCCTGTTCGCCGCGGCGTTCCTCCGCGAGTTCACCCACGGGCTGCCGTGGGCGCACCTCGACATCGCCGGGCCGGCGTACAACAACGGCGGCGCGAGCGGGCACGTCGTACCTGGGGCGACCGGCTACGGCGTCGCGACCCTGGTCGAGGTGGCGCGAGCCCTCACGGCGCCTGCCGACGCTCCTTCTGCTCGCGCCTGACCCGGGAGTTGTAGTCGCGCATCCGCTGCGGCACGCCCACGATCGCGGCGTCGTACGACGGGACGCGCGAGCTGTTGCAGAAGCTGTGGGCCCAGGCGACGCTCGGCACCCGGCGCCGGGTCCACTCGCCGTCGTGGGCGACGAGGAGCAGGGTGACATCGCTGACCGCGGTACGCGGCTCGACGAAGCCCTCGACACCGCGGTGCGACTCCAGCCAGGCGTCGAGGTGGGCCAGGTCGGTGCTGTCGGCGGCGCGCACCCGGGTGGAGCCCGTGCGCGACGAGTCCCGCGCCGGAGCGCTCATCCTGGGCCGCCGTCGGAAGCGGCTCCACCACGACATGGGGCAAGTGTGCACGACACCGATCGGCCTCGAGGCGCCTTCGGCGAACTGACGAGGTCGGCCCGTTGCGACGCCTGTGAGGCGTGGTGCAAGGATGGGGGACACATCACACTCCTGCGCGGTTCTGTCGCACCAACCGACCCACGAAGTCGAGGAATCAATGGCCACAGAAGTCCCCCTCCCGGCACTCGGAGAATCCGTCACCGAGGGCACCGTCACCCGGTGGCTCAAGCAGGTCGGCGACGAGGTCGCCGTCGACGAGCCGCTGCTCGAGGTCTCCACCGACAAGGTCGACACCGAGATCCCCTCCCCCGTCGCCGGCAAGCTGCTGGAGATCAAGGCGAACGAGGACGACACCGTCGAGGTGGGTGGGGTCCTGGCGCTGATCGGGTCCGACGACGAGGCCGGGTCGGCCGACTCCGGGTCCGACGACTCGGGGTCCCAGGACTCCAGCGCCGACCAGTCCGGCTCCGAGGAGCAGGCCGCGGAGGCCGCCGACGACTCCGAGCAGACCCAGCAGCCGACCGAGGAGCCGCAGGAGCAGACCGGCTCCGGCTCGGACTCCTCCGGCGGTGACGCGACGGCCGACACCAAGCCGCCTGCCGACGCCGCGGGCGGCCAGCAGGGCACAGCCGTGACCCTCCCGGCACTCGGAGAATCCGTCACCGAGGGCACCATCACGCGCTGGCTCAAGCAGGTCGGCGACGAGGTCGCCGTCGACGAGCCGCTGCTCGAGGTCTCCACCGACAAGGTCGACACCGAGATCCCCTCCCCCGTCGCCGGCACCCTCCTGGAGATCAAGGCCAGCGAGGACGAGACCGTCGACGTCGGCGCCGAGCTGGCCGTCATCGGCAGCGGCAGCCCGACTGAGTCCGGCGGCGGCTCCGAGCAGCCCGCCCAGACCGAGGAGCCCGAGCCGGCCCCGGCGGCCCCGGCGGCACCCGAGCCCGAGCCCCAGCCGGAGGCCGACAAGGAGCCCGAGAAGGAGCCGGAGCCGGAGCCGGAGCCCGCGAAGACGGAGGAGAAGGCCCCCGAGCCGGCCGCCGAGAAGCCGGCCGCCGCGTCGTCCTCCGACGACGGCCCCAGCTACGTCACCCCGCTGGTCCGCAAGCTCGCCAAGCAGCACGGCGTCGACCTCGCGTCGGTGAAGGGCTCGGGCGTGGGCGGGCGGATCCGCAAGCAGGACGTCGTCGACGCGGCCGAGGCGCAGAAGAAGGCGTCCGAGGAGCCTGCTCCGGCCGCGAGCAGCGCGCCCGCCTCGTCGGCTCCGTCGCGCTCGTCGGCCCCGTCCGGGACGCCCTCCCCGCTGCGTGGTCAGACGGTGAAGCTCAGCCGGCTGCGCCAGATCATCGCGAAGCGGATGAACGAGTCGCTGGAGATCTCCGCGCAGCTCACCCAGGTCGTCGAGATCGACGTGACGAACGTGGCCCGGCTCCGCGAGGCGAAGAAGGCCGAGTTCCTGGCCCGGGAGGGCGTGAAGCTCACCTACCTGCCGTTCTTCGCCAAGGCCGCCATCGACTCGCTCAAGACGCACCCGACGCTCAACGCGGCGATCGACACAGAGGCCGGCGAGGTGACGTACTTCGACCGGGAGAACCTCTCGATCGCGGTCGACACCGACAAGGGCCTGATCACGCCGGTCATCAAGGACGCGGGCGACCTGTCGATCTCCGGCCTGGCCAAGAAGATCGCGGACACCGCCGAGCGCACCCGCACCAACAAGATCGGCCCCGACGAGCTGTCCGGCGGCACCTTCACGATCACGAACCTCGGCTCGGTCGGGGCCCTCTGGGACACCCCGATCATCAACCAGCCGCAGGTCGCGATCCTCGGTCCCGGCGCGGTCGTCAAGCGCCCCGTCGTGATCGACGACGAGGATCTCGGCGAGACGATCGCGGTCCGGCACATGTGCTACTTCGCGCTCACCTACGACCACCGCCTGGTCGACGGCGCGGACGCCGGCCGCTTCCTCAGCGAGGTCAAGCAGCGCCTCGAGACCGGCCAGTTCGAGGTCTGAGGCAGGTGGTCGCGAGCCTGCTCGCGACCACCGTCGCCGAAGAGGTCGAGTGCGGCCGCGGCTGAAGAACGAAGCCGCGACGCCGCGTATCGAGACCTACGAGGCCTGCCTCACCGAGGCCATCAGCCAGCGCCCGTCGACCCGCCGGAACTCCAACCGGCGGGTCGAGGCGTTGTCACGGGGAAGCGCGACGCGACGGCCCCGGGTCACGGCGTACGCACCGACGAGGCGGTCGGTGACGACCAGCACGACCCGGTGCCGCGTCCGCGCCCGCAGCCGTACGCCGAGCACCTGCATCGACATCCCGCGGACCCGCAGCCCGCGACGCGTCCAGCGGTCCAGCATCGCGACGTCGTGACGCCCGGCGGTCGAGCCGGCCGCGTACAGGCGGCGGAGAGCCGCGCGGTCGCCGTGCGCCCAGGCCGACGCGCGGGCGCGGTCCCAGTCGCGCAGCACGGCCAGCGCGGAGACCGCCTGCATCGCGCCGACGTGGCGCGCGTCGAGCACCGCCGCCGGACGCGGCGGAGCTCCGCGGGCCGTGGGGTCGTGCGCCGCGTCGAGGCCGCCCCAGACCGCGGCGACCGCGACAGCGACGGCGCATGCCGTGAGGAGGAGTCGACCCGAGATCCGCATGGCCCAGTCCTACGCCCGCCGGGCGCTCCTCGCACGCGACTGTCCACAGGCGGACGGAGTAGCCTCGGTCAGGTGAGGGAGTACGTCGAGCTCGGCCAGGTCGACTACGAGGCCGCGTGGGAGATGCAGCGCGGTGTGCACGCCGAGGTCGCCGGCGGGTCCAGGCCCGACACGGTCCTGCTCCTCGAGCACCCGCCGGTGTTCACCGCCGGCAAGCGGACCGACCCCTGGGAGCGACCGGCCGACCCCGGCGGGGCGAAGGTCATCGACGTCGACCGTGGCGGCAAGATCACCTTCCACGGACCGGGCCAGCTGGTCGGCTACCCGATCGTGGCGCTCCCCCAGCACGTGCTCGTCGTCGACTACGTCCGCCGCGTCGAGGAGGCGCTGATCGGCGTCTGCACCGAGCTCGGCGTGACGACCGCCCGCGTGCCCGGTCGCAGCGGCGTGTGGCTGCTCGCCGATCCCGAGAAGGGGCGTCCCGAGCGGAAGATCGCCGCGCTCGGGATCCGTGTCAGCCGCGGCGTGACCATGCACGGCTTCGCGCTCAACTGCGACGTCGACCTCGGCTGGTACGACCGGTTCGTGCCCTGTGGGATCGCCGATGCCGGCGTCACCTCGCTCAGCGCCGAGCTCGGGCGCGACGTGCCCGTGGCCGAGGTGCTGCCCGTCGTACGACGCCATCTCGACGACCTGCTGGCGTGGGCCGACTACGTGCCCACTCCCGACTACGAGCCGCGGCCCGATCCGGCCAAGGCGAACGCACCGCGGCTGATCGCGTTCTGAGGGCCCGACCGTGCCAGCGACTAGGATTCCACGCATGGCACGTAGCGGTACGGGCCCGTCTCCGAAGGTGACGATGATCGCCTTCGCGGACCTCGCGTGCGGGCTGCTCGCGGCGCTGATGCCCGCCTCGCCCGGCTCGGCCGCCGTGCCGGCACCGACCCCGACGACGGCCGTCGTGAGCGTCAAGGTCGCCGGTGCGCGCTCCAGCGCCACCACGGTCGCACCCGTGGCCGGCGCCCGGTTCGGCCTGTTCGCGACCGAGCCCGGCCAGGCCACGTTCGACTCCGACGGCGCCACCAGCGCGACACCGCGCTACACGTGCACCTCCGACGCTGCCGGCGACTGCTCCTTCGTCGTACCCATCGGCGCCGGCGGCACGACGGCCGGGACCCGGCTCTGGCTCGCCCCCATCGGGTTCCCGACGGGTTGGTACAACCAGCCGGTGTGGCAGACCGCGCCGCTGTCACCCACCGCGGCCGACCCGAAGGTGCAGACACCACACGTCTTCCAGACGCCACCGCTGCAGGCCAACAACGCCTACGTCTCGGGACAGACCTACGGCAGCTACGGCTTCATGACCGATCCCGGCTCGCAGACGACGCCCGCGCGACCGACAGCGCAGTTCCCCAACTTCACCCGCCGCAGCGCGTCGGCCGGCTACTGGCCGCTCTCCCGGGTCAACCCGGACCTGCCGGCCAAGTGCGGCATCAACGTCGCGATCATCGTCGACCTGTCCAGCTCGGTGTCCGGCTACGTCCCGCAGATCCAGAGCGCCATCTCCAGCTTCGTCGACGGTCTGCGTGGCACCCCCTCGCAGGCCGCTCTGTTCACCTTCGGCACGGCCTCCCCCGCCAACGGCTACGGCCCGAACACCTCGTTGATGTCGGTGGCCACCACGGCCGACGCCAACCGGTTCAAGCAGCTGTACGCCGGATGGGGCAACCCGCCGACCAACTACACCAACTGGGACGCCGGTCTCGAGGCCGCCTCGGCGGTCAACCAGAACCCGAACCCCGACGAGCACTTCGATCTCGCCGTCGTGCTCACCGACGGCAACCCCACGGTCTATGGATCGAATCGCACCAACAACAACGTCCCCGCCAACAGCGGCTACACACGCTTCCGCGAGATGGAGGAGTCGGTGGTCTCCGCCAACCGGCTCAAGGACGAAGGCACCCGGGTGGTCGCCGTCGGCGTCGGCGATGGCCTCGACGCCGGCTCGGCGGCCAACCTGCGGTCGATCTCGGGCCGCACCGCCTACGACAGCTCGGCCGGCAACATCCTCGATGCGGACTACCTCCAGGAGCCCGACTACGCCGCGGCGGGCAACAACCTGCGCAACCTGGTGCTGGCCTCCTGCGCGCCCTCCATCTCGGTCGCCAAGCGGATCGTGCCGCCCGGCGACACCAACGTCGACAACGCCTACACACCCGGCAACCCGTGGACCTTCGACGCGTCCACGACCACGCAGGGCGCGAGCGTCGCCCCGGCGAGCGGCCAGACCGGTCAGCAGACGGGTGCGCTCAACTTCGACGTGACGCTCGAGCCCGACCATGCGCCGGGTGACTTCACCGTCTCCGAGCGACCACAGACGAATGCCGCAGGCGATCCCTACACCGTCTTCCCGACGGATGGGAACGGCAATCACGATCCCGGCGGCCAGAACGCCGTCTGCGTGAACAAGTCCGAGGACGATCGCAACGTCCCGACCACGAACACCGCGAACGGGTTCACCGTCGCAGTGGGCCTGCAGGACGCCGTCTCGTGCGTCATCTACAACCAGGCGCCCGACACCCGAGCATCCGTCGTCGTGCACAAGCGATGGCGCGTCACGGACGGTGTCAGCGGACAGACGACGGCGTACGCCAACGGCACACAACCACCGGACCTCGAAGCCCGCCTCAACCTCGACGGCCCGCAGGGCGCGCCCTCGAGCGACCAGCCGTGGGACGTTCCGCGCACCGGCTACCTGCTCGCCACCGACAACAGCGTCAATGTCGGCGAGAACCTGGCCATCGGCGCGCCGGGCTGCAGGTTCACCGGAGCCTCCATGGCGGGCAGCGGGATCAACGGCGACCAGCCGCTGACCGTCACCGGTGACAGCGCGAGCCGGACCAGCACGGTGACCGCGGAGCACAGTGCCTGGACCATCACCAACGACGTCACCTGCAGCAGCCACCTCACCCTGCACAAGCAGGTCGTCGGCGGCACGGCCCAGAACACCGACTGGACGCTGCACGCGACTGCCGGCTCCATCCACCACAACGGCCGCGACGGCGATGCGTCGATCACCTCCGTCGGCGTACCGGCCGACACGCCGTTCACGCTGCACGAGACGCCGGACAGCGACCCCGAGCTGCTCAACTACGCCCAGGACCGCGTCGGTCCGCTCGCGCCCGGTGCCAGCGGATCTTGGGACTGCCACCCCACCGCGGCCGGCGTGGAGGGCGACACCGGCGCCAACGGCAGGATCTCCGTCCCGCTCGGCACCGACGTCTCCTGCACAGCCATCAACCGCACCGCCCAGCTGACGATCTCCAAGCACGTCGTCGGCGGCACGGCCGGTCCTGGAGCCTGGACCTTCCACCTGACGCCCGTCGACCCGGCCGTACCCGGCGTACCGAACCGCACCCTCGTCGGCTCCGCGACCGGTACGACGACCAACGTGCGGCCCGGCCAGTCCTACGCGGTGCACGAGACCGGCGCGCCGGACGACTACCAGCTCACCCACTTCCTCTGCACGACCGACGGGTCCACATCCAGCTCACTCGCCGAACTCGTGGTGCCGGCGGGCGCGCACGCCCACTGCCGTGCCGTGAACACGTTCTCGGAGTGGACCGTCACGAAGTCGTCCGACCCGCCCAGTGGCAGCACGGTCTCCCCGGGCTCGGTGATCACCTACACGCTGACGGCACGCGAACTGCACGGTGCGCCCACCAAGGACGTCGAGATCACCGACGACCTCGCGAGGGTGCTGTCCCACGCACACCTCATCGAGGGCAGCATCGACCCGAGCGCCGGCCACGCCACACGCACCGGCACCGAACTGGTCTGGCACATCCCGCACCTCAGCGGCACCCAGACGCTGACCTACCGCGTCCGCGTCCACCCGCATGCCCACGGCGTGACGCTGCACAACGCGCTGACCGAGCACACCACCACCGAGCCCGGTGATCCGGGCGACCCCTCGACGCCGTGCGCCGACGTACCCGGGGGTCAGGACGGGTGCGACGTGGTCGACCTCCCGGTCGTCGCGCCCGGTTCGGGTGGCCCGGGCGGCCCGTCCGGGCCGGGTCCGGCCGGCGGCATTCCCGACACCGGAGGGCCCTCGGCGTGGTGGTTGCTCGGCGGCGCCGCCCTCGTCCTCGCGGGCGGCACGACGCTCCTGGTCGAGCGTCGTCGGCACCACCGCTGACGGACCTGCACGCGGTTGGGGTGCCGGCGGTCGCGCCGGTAGGATCACAGGGTGACTGCGATGCCCGACGGCAGGAAGCTCCTGCGGCTTGAAGTCCGCAACGCGGAGACCCCGATCGAGCGCAAGCCCTCGTGGATCAAGACCCGAGCGAAGATGGGCCCGGAGTACACCTCGCTGCAGAGGCTGGTGAAGTCCGAGGGCCTCCACACGGTCTGCCAGGAGGCGGGCTGTCCCAACATCTTCGAGTGCTGGGAGGACCGTGAGGCGACGTTCCTCATCGGTGGCGACCAATGCACGAGACGCTGCGACTTCTGCCAGATCGACACCGGCCGGCCCGAGCCGCTCGACCGCGACGAGCCGCGCCGGGTCGCCGAGTCGGTGCAGACGATGGGGCTGCGCTACGCCACGATCACCGGCGTCGCCCGCGACGACCTCGAGGACGGCGGCGCCTGGCTGTACGCCGAGACCGTGCGCGCCATCCACGAGCTCAACCCGGACACGGGCGTGGAGAACCTCATCCCCGACTTCAACGGCAAGCCGGACCTGCTCCGCGAGGTCTTCGAGAGCCGGCCCGAGGTGCTCGCCCACAACGTCGAGACCGTGCCGCGGATCTTCAAGCGCATCCGTCCGGCGTTCCGCTACGAGCGCTCCCTTGACGTCATCACCCAGGCGCGCGACTTCGGCCTGGTGACGAAGTCCAACCTGATCCTCGGCATGGGCGAGACCCGCGAGGAGGTCTCCCAGGCGCTGCGCGACCTGCACGACGCGGGCTGCGAGCTGATCACGATCACGCAGTACCTCCGCCCGAGCCTGCGCCACCACCCCGTGGAGCGCTGGGTCAAGCCCGAGGAGTTCGTCGAGCTGAGCACGGAGGCCGAGGAGATCGGCTTCTCCGGCGTGATGTCCGGCCCGCTCGTGCGTTCGTCGTACCGGGCCGGTCGGCTGTACCGTCAGGCGATCGACCTCCGCGAGGCGCAGGCGGCCGGCGCGGCCACGCGCTGAGCGAGCACGCCGACCGACAGCCACAGCCCGCCCGAACAGCAACAGGAGCAGCACGACCCGATGTCGAACCTTGACCCCACGAAGATGAGCCGGCGCCAGCAGGTCGTCGAGACCTTCCGGATGACCCGCCAGGTCGACCCGGCGGTGACGTGGTGGATGGTCGGCGGCTTCGTCGTCTTCGGCGCCATCGGCTTCGGCCTGTTCTGGCTGCTCCCCGGCGGCGGTGTCGCGGGCCTGGTGATCGCCATCCTGGGCGGCATCCTGCTCGGCCTGCTCGGCCTGATGATCGCCTTCAGCCGCCGCGCACAGAAGGCCGTCTACCTGCAGCTCGAGGGCCAGACGGGTGCCGCGGCCCGTGCCCTGACGATGCTGCGCAAGGGCTGGAACGTCGAGCAGGTCGTCGGCTTCACCAAGCAGCAGGATCTCGTCCACCGCGTCGTGGGCCCTCCGGGCATCGTCCTGGTCGCCGAGGGCAACTACAACCGGGTCCGGCCCCTGCTGATCAGCGAGCACAAGAAGCACGAGCGGGTCGCGGGCGACTACCCAGTGCACGACGTCATCGTGGGTGATGGCGAGGGCCAGGTCCCGCTCCCCCGGCTGACCCGGCACATCCAGCGCCTCGGCCGCACGGTCAAGCCCGCCGAGATGACCGACCTGCTCAACCGGCTGCGCGCGCTGGACTCCCAGCGCGGCAAGGCCCCCATCCCGAAGGGTCCGGTCCCGACCTCGATGAAGGGCCAGCGCGGCAACCTGCGCGGACGCTGACCCTCCGCGCGGCTCAGCCGGAGATGCTCCCGAGCCCGCTGAGGCCCGGCATGCCGGTCACCTGACCGGCCGGCGGCGCCTGCACGTGCACGGCCTCGCCGAACTCGCCCAGGGTCGTGGTCATCGACTCCAGCGGCTGCATGTCCACCTTGACCTGGACGACGCGGCCCTTGGGGTCGATCCAGATGTCCTCGTCGGCGGTCTTCGGCAGCTGCACCGATCCGGTGGCGGGAAGGCCCATCGACTTCGCCGCATCCGACACCCGCACCGTCATCCGGTAGTGATCGGCCTGCTTCCCGCCGGCGGAGTCCTTGCCGACGTACGTCGCCTTGGTGATGTACGGCGTCATCTTGTCGAACATCGACAGCGGGTCCGAGAGCGCGCCGGACATGCTGCCCATGCCCATCGAGCTCATGTCGGACGACGTCAGCTTGATCCACTTGGAGCCGACGTTGAACATCGGGGACCTCATGTAGATGGTGCCGTCGACGAGGCGCTCGCTGATGTTCGCCGGCCCCAGCGACATGGTCATCGAGCCCTCGACGGCGGGCTTCATCTCGATGTCGCCGTCCATGGTCATCCGGACCGACTGACCGGCGGCGCTCATGTTCATCACCACGTGCTCGTGCGCGCTGCGGGTGTTGCCGATCGCCGACTCGAGGACCTTCGTGATCCTGGCCTTCGACACCACGCTGCCCGCGGCAGGCGCCTGCGGGACGGCGGACAGGGCCGCACCGGCGGCGTTGCCCACAGCGTTGCCGACGGCGTTGCCCACCGCCTTGCCGGGCGCCGACGAGGACGAGCCGGCGGACGCCGACGCAGGCGCCTTGGCTGTCGCGCCCGGGCTGTTGCCCCCGCACCCGGAGACCCCGGTCACGAGGAGGGCGGCAACCGCGAGGGCGGCGGTGGAGCGGAGCGGGGACGGCATGGTGGCTTCCTCTCAGACGGGCGCTAGCGACCCATCAACTTGTGGAGCGTGGCGAAGGTGACGGTCGACCCACCGGCCGCCAGGTCGTGGAGCCCGCGACCGTCGTCGCGGAAGACCAGCGGCGGGATGACGAGCAGGATCAGGATCTGGCGCAGCATGATCTTCGTCGGGTGCAGCCTGCGCAGCCGCCCGTCGGCCGGTACGACGCAGAGCCCGGTCAGCAGCTTGCCGAGCGATCCCCCGCCGAGCCAGGTCATCAGGGTGGTCTCGCACACGAACGCCACCAGCACCCAGGTCGTCGAGCTCGTGTCGGGATCCTTGCCCGTGGCGAGGCTGACGAACGGGATCGCGTTCGGGCCGACGAACGCAGCGACCACGAGGGTGCAGATCAGCCAGTCGACGAGCAGCGCGAGCATCCGGCGCGGCCACGAGGCGTTCGGGATCGTCGCGGGAGGCGTCGTGGCGGGCACCGGGCAAGCCTAGTGGCTCCAGCACGGTGGCCCAGATCACGCCGTCCCGCCCCCGATCGGGCGGGTTGTTTACATTCCCGAAACAATCGGGCGGGTTCACGAAATCTGGGCTGCCTACGGTCCACACCGAACCCGAGTCGATCGGATGCGCACCCGCGCGTCCCAGCGAGGAGCTGAACATGACCGCCAACGCCGTACGCCTGGGAGCGATCCGGGAGGCCCGGTCCTTCGCGGGCCCCGCCCCGTTCTTCGACAGCGCGGAGCAGACCGGCGCGATCTTCGGCGAGAACGTCTTCAGCCTCGCCGTCATGCAGAAGCGGCTCCCGAAGTCGGTCTTCAAGTCGGTCGCCGCGACCATGCAGCGTGGCGAGAAGCTCGACGCGGCCCACGCCGACGTCGTCGCCTCGGCGATGAAGGACTGGGCGATGGAGCGCGGCGTCACGCACTACGCGCACGTCTTCTACCCGCTGACCGGCCTCACCGCCGAGAAGCACGACTCCTTCCTCGAGCCGGTCGGCGACGGCACGGCGATCTGGGAGTTCACCGGCAAGACCCTGATCCAGGGCGAGCCCGACGCGTCGTCCTTCCCCAACGGCGGCATCCGTGCCACGTTCGAGGCACGGGGCTACACCGGCTGGGACGTGCAGTCGCCGGCGTACATCCTGGAGAACCCGAACGGCAACACCCTGTGCATCCCGACGATCTTCGTCTCGATGACCGGCGAGGCGCTGGACCACAAGACCCCCCTGCTGCGCTCGCAGGCGGCGATGGCCGACCAGGCGCGTCGCGTGCTCGAGCTGTTCGGCCACTCCGACATCGACAACGTGGTGTCCTACTGCGGCCCCGAGCAGGAGTACTTCCTGGTCGACAGCAGCTTCGTGAACACCCGCCCCGACCTGCTCGGCGCCGGTCGCACGCTGTTCGGCGCGAAGCCGCCGAAGGGCCAGGAGTTCGACGACCACTACTTCGGTGCGATCCCCGACCGCGTGCTCGCCTTCATGCACGACACCGAGCGGGCGCTGTTCAAGCTCGGCATCCCGGCGAAGACCCGCCACAACGAGGTCGCCCCGGGCCAGTTCGAGATCGCGCCCGTCTTCGAGCGCGCGAACCTCGCCTCGGACCACCAGCAGCTGCTGATGACGACGTTCCGGGCCGTCGCCAAGCAGCACGGCATGGAGTGCCTGTTCCACGAGAAGCCGTTCGCCGGCGTCAACGGCTCGGGCAAGCACGTCAACTTCTCCTTCGGCAACCGCAACCAGGGCAACTTCCTCAACCCGGGCGACAACCCGCACGACAACGCGCAGTTCCTGGTCTTCTGCGCCGCGATCATCCGCGCGGTCCACCTGCACGGTGGACTGCTGCGGCTGTCGGTCGCCTCCGCCGGCAACGACCACCGGCTCGGCGCCAACGAGGCTCCCCCGGCGATCATCTCGATCTTCCTCGGCGACCAGCTGGCCGACGTCTTCGACCAGATCGCCAAGGGCGGCGAGGCCACGTCCTCGAAGCAGAAGGGCATCGTCTCGGTCGGCGTCGACACCCTCCCGGACCTCACCAAGGACCCCGGCGACCGCAACCGGACCTCGCCGTTCGCCTTCACCGGCAACCGCTTCGAGTTCCGCGCCGCCGGGTCGAACCAGACCGTCGCCGCCCCGATGGTCGTGATCAACACGATCATGGCCGAGGCGCTCGACTTCTGCGCGAACGAGCTGGACGCCGCCGTCGCCGCGGGCACCGAGTTCAACGAGGCCGTCCAGGCGCTGCTCAAGAAGATCATCGAGCAGCACGGCACGGTCATCTTCAACGGCAACGGCTACTCCGACGAGTGGCACGCGGAGGCCGAGCAGCGCGGGCTGAAGAACCTGCGCACCACGGTCGACGCTCTGCCGGAGTACCTCACCCCGGAGAGCAAGGCGCTGTTCACGACGTACGGCGTGTTCAACGAGGCGGAGCTCGAGTCGCGCTACGAGATCGGCATCGAGCAGTACCTCCTGACGATCAACGTCGAGGCGAACCTCACCGAGGAGATCGCCCGTACGACGATCCTGCCGGCCGCGCTGCGCTACCAGACCGAGCTCGCGAACAACGTCGCCGCGCTCACCACCGCGGGCGTCGCCGCCGACACGACCGACCTGGTGACGCTGTCCCGCACGATCGCCGAGCTGCGCGCCGGCATCGCCGAGCTGGGCACGGCCCTGGCCGGCAAGCACGACGAGGAGGGCATCGCCGAGGCGGCGTACGTCCGCGACAGCGTGCTGCCCGCGATGGGTCGCATCCGCGCGGCCGCGGACGAGCTCGAGGCCGTCGTCGCCGACGATCTGTGGGCGCTTCCGACGTACCAGGAGATGATGTTCATCCTCTGATCCGAGGGGCGTCGAGCCTGCCGAGACCCCCGTTTGTTACGGGAATGTAAGAAGTTGGCCGAGACCGGTCGTCCTGCGGGACCGACCGGTCTCGTGCCGTCTTCCGACGTGTAGGTTGCTGGGGCAGGCCGGACGGCTAGCCCGCCCGGCGTACGGCCTCCCAAGGAGATGATGGTGTTCAACAACAGCGACGAGGTTCTCAAGTTCATCGCGGACGAGGGCGTCGAGATGGTCGACGTCCGCTTCTGCGACCTGCCCGGCATCATGCAGCACTTCACGGTGCCGGTGTCGTCCTTCGACCAGTCGGTGTTCGATGACGGACTGGGCTTCGACGGCTCCTCGATCCGCGGCTTCCAGGCGATCAACGAGTCGGACATGTCGCTGTTCCCGGACCCCACGACGGCGTACGTCGACCCGTTCCGCAAGCGCAAGACGCTGAACATGAACTTCTTCATCCACGACCCGATCACCGGTGAGGCCTACTCGCGCGACCCGCGCAACATCGCCCGCAAGGCGCTGGCCCACCTGTCCTCGACCGGCGTCGCGGACACCGCCTTCTTCGCACCCGAGGCCGAGTTCTACATCTTCGACAACGTCCGCTACTCCACGGGCGCCAACGAGGGCTACTTCCACATCGACTCGATCGAGGGCTGGTGGAACTCCGGCGCCGAGGGCGACAACCTCGGCTACAAGACCCGCTTCAAGGGCGGCTACTTCCCGGTCGAGCCGTACGACCACTACTCCGACCTGCGCGCCGACATGAGCGCGAACCTCGAGCGGGTCGGGCTGCAGGTCGAGCGCGCGCACCACGAGGTCGGCACCGCCGGCCAGGCCGAGATCAACTACCGGTTCGACACCCTGCTCAAGGCCGCCGACGATGTCATGAAGTTCAAGTACATCATCAAGAACACCGCCTGGGAGCAGGGCAAGTCGGTCACCTTCATGCCGAAGCCGATCTTCGGCGACAACGGCTCGGGCATGCACGTCCATCAGTCGCTGTGGAAGGGCGGCTCGCCGCTGTTCTACGACGAGACCGGGTACGCCGGGCTCTCCGACCTCGCGCGCTGGTACATCGGCGGCATCCTGAAGCACGCCCCCGCCGTGCTCGCCTTCACCAACCCGACGGTCAACTCCTTCCACCGCCTGGTCCCCGGCTACGAGGCCCCCATCTCGCTGGTCTACTCCTCGCGCAACCGCTCCGCCTCGGTCCGCATCCCGATCACGGGCACGAACGCGAAGGCCAAGCGCGTCGAGACCCGGTTCCCCGACCCGTCGGCGAACCCGTACCTCGCGTTCTCCGCCCTCATGCTGGCCGGCCTGGACGGCGTACAGAACAAGATCGAGCCGGCCGCCCCGATCGACAAGGACATCTACGAGCTCCCGCCGGACGAGATGGCCGAGATCGACCAGGTCCCGACGTCCCTCGGCGCCGTCCTCGACGCCCTCGAGGCCGACCACGAGTTCCTCACGGCCGGCAACGTCTTCACGCCGGACCTGATCGAGACCTGGATCGACTACAAGCGGACCAACGAGATCGCCCCCGTCCAGCTCCGCCCCCACCCCCACGAGTTCGAGCTCTATTACGACATCTGATCCCGCGTGGGTGACGCCCACCGGCTGAGTGCCTGAAGACGGCCCCTGACCTGCGAAGACACCTTCCAACGTCTTCCATCGTCAGGGGTCGTTTTTCGTTCTTCTGCGGCCCCAGTGCGGCCCAGACGGTTCCCAACCGCCGGTGCGGCACCACCTTCGTCGGCGGCGATCACGACGCGGTGCTGTTGATCCGCTCGAAGAGCTTCTCGAACCTTGCCAGTGATGCGTCGTTGAGGGTGTCCAGAAGGTCGGGGTTCCTGAGCAAGACATCGGCTGGCTTGTAGTGGTCGAAGGCGCCGTGTGCGTCCGTCAGTCGCTTCACGATCCGATCGCCGTGCCCGAGGTCCACGGCAGTGAACGAGGTGCCGAACGCCTTGTTGAACAGGGCGAGGTAGTCATCGACCTCGAACAGGTCCTCGATGTCCGAGTGCTTGGTGCCCGTGATCTCGTTGACCTGTACGATCCGGTCCCGCCTCAGACGCGCGGCATCGACGGCCTTTCCGAGACGCTCGGCACCCTCCGTGCCGGAGTCGACCAAGACGGTGACGTCGAGGTTCTGGCCCATCAGGCTGACGAAGGCCGGAATGTTAGCGGCACCGCCAGTCGGCATGATCCGCCAGCGAGGGTCCAGAGGCGTCCGCTCCCGGTCCGCGAGCGCCCGGCTGAGGAGGTCCAGGAAGACGAAGTCGCTCGGCCCCTCTACAAGCAGATTGTCCTTGCCGATGAACAGGTGCTGCGCGATGTCGTATCCCAGAGCGGCCTGCAGCGGGAAGACGCTGCTCTCTCCCACCTCGAGCGCCTCTTGGGTAACGGTGGCACCGGTCTTCGGCCCGCCGTCTTCGACGATGCGGACGCGGTCGATCTTGTCGGTCTCGACAAGGAACGGACTGTGGGTCGTGTACACAACCTGAACCGAGGTGGCGAGACGCTCGTTGATGAACCGGAGCAGATCGCCCTGGGCTCGGGCGTGCAACGTCAGACCGGGCTCATCAAGGAGTACGACTACGGGCTCCTTGCGGGTCTCGAACTCCGTGAATGCGGCGAGGAACGAGAAGAACCAGCGGAAGCCCGAGGACCGCTGAGCAAAGTTGTTCGTGAACGCATGGCGCGAGTCCTCGACGCGGATGTCGAGGAACGTGTGGACGATCGTCTGCTGATGCGGAGCCGTATTCTCGATCTGGCGGTCGATGTCGAACTGCACACGCAGGTTGGTGTTCTGCTTCCAATACTCGAAGACCTGACTGGTCAGCTCATGGCCGACCGCTTCCAACTCGGCCTTCCGGTCCTCGTAGTCGTCATGGGCCAGCGCCTCCGGCGTCGTGCTCGCGAGTCGGAGCAGTGCCCTTGCGGTCTGGTCGGCAGAAGAACCAACCCGCTCGTCGGCGGTTCCGAGGGCGGCAACGTCGATCCGCCCTTCGAGGCTGGAGTAGTCGGAGAAGTAGAAGAACTTCGGAAGCCGGTCCTTGAGCAGGTTCACGACCACGCGCCAGGCCGTGGTTCCGTTGAGCTTCGCCAGCTCGGCCCGGATGCCGGCGATCTCCCCTGCGGTCTTCTCCGCCTGGGGGTCGTCGGCATCCGCCAGCTTCACGCAGATCGGCTCGATCGCGTCCAGGTCCTTGGCATCTTTGAAGGGCTCAAGCGTCTTCTTCCGGATCGCCGTGCGCCCAAGGAGGTTTTCCACAGCCAGGCGGCCGTCGGTCTGCACCGTCCAATGAGGGGTGCTCTCGTTGTACCGGCGGGAGACAGTGACCTCAGACCCGAGGAGGGCTCCCGGCCCAAGAGCCGCCTCAACGAGATCGAGGTGAGACTGGTCGAGCACGAACGTCGCAGCAATCGGAACAGCATTGCCGATCGTTTCCTCGCGCCGGTCCTTCGAGAGCAACCATCGCGGGTAGTCGCGCTGCTCGTCGAAATCCTCCCCGTCGACCGGGTTGAGTCGGTGAAGTGCGGACAGGATCGCCGTCTTCCCGGACTCGTTCATACCCACGAGGCAGGTGACATTCTCGTCGACGGCCACATCGCCGCTGTCGATGATGTTCCGAAACCTCTGGACGCGGATCCTGGTCAGCTGCACGTGTGACTCCTGTTCATCTCCTCGGGTGGGATGAGTCTAGGAAGAGCCGCCGACAGTAGTGACTGGAATCGCCATCGAGACGGAGTCAACGCCTGCGCGGCCGCAGCGCGGTCAGCGCGTCGTCTGCCTGCTCCGGATCAACCGCTGATGCCAAGGCAAGAAAATCAGCCTCTGTGATCGATTCGACGAGCTTCACCGCATCGATACCGACCACGGTGATCCCATTCCCTTTGGATATCACCTCAGAGCCCGGGGGGACCTTCACGACGGTCGTCACGGGCCAGCCCAGCTTGCGAGCGACACGGAGGCGAGCCGCTGCCTTGGACCTGGAGCCGAGTTCGGCATAAGCAACCGCAACCGACTCCGCGGCCGCAACTCGCCCGGCGTCGGAACCCTCCGAGGGACCAACCTCCGGTATCGCATCTGCTGCGATGGATACCTGCGGTCCGTCCCAGACAAAGTCGATCCTCGACGCTGGAACGCCGGGATGTGCTGCTACCCGGACAGCCCATGAAGCCGTGGCATCGTCGAACCTAAGCGACCGCAGGGACACGTCCTCCCTCGCCAAGCCTCGAAGTCTTCCGGAGAAGATCGCCGCTACGAGTTGCGTGGCCGGGTCGGCTCCGGTCTCGCTATCCGGCCACGCCAGAAGATCCGCAAGGCTCGGGCGCAGCAGCACGAGGATGAGTGCCTTTGCAGACAACAACGCGCTGCCGGTGCTTCGAAACGGTTCGAACTCCACCTCTGCGTCAACGAGCTGCCTTACTCGCTGCAGGTTCCGCATGACGAGCCCCAGGTCGTCGTCCGTGAGAGACGCCGCTTCCACCCGCTCGACCACGGCAGAAAGCACCGCGCCCGGGCTCCACGAGCCGGCGACGTCGAACTCCGTAAGCGCGTCGTACACCGCCGCGAACGTCACGGCATCCGGCGACGCCGGGCCGCCCTTACTCTCGCCGTGAAAGAGGTCGTCCAGCGCAGTCCAGTTCAACCACGACGGCAGCTCGATGCCGGGGTCGTCGACGGGCGTCCCGAGCACCGAGGCGGCAAGACCAAGCCGACCAGAGGTGGTCGCGTAACCGACGGCCGCGCTCGCGGCACCTCTGATCCGATCGACGCGACGCCACTCCGGTGATGGCGTCCCACCGGGAGATGCAATCGCCACCTCAACCCCGTCGCCCGAGAACAGCTCGGGTGTGACACGGAGCAGATCGTCGTGTGGATGCACGTTGCCGTAGAGGCGAGCCCGGTGTTCCCGTAGCGAGCGCTCGTCCGGAAAGTGGATCGCTCTGGCGTCCGAGATCTTCGCGGCACGCAGGTACACGGCACCGTCGGCTGGGACGCTGCCTTCACCCTTGCCGACATCGCCAGCGAGTTCCACGAGTACAGCTGAGCCGGAGCCTCGCTCGGCCGTGACGATGTCGAGTTGCGCCTTCGCTGGCGGTGCGGTCAGAAGTGGCACCCAGCGCGGCGTCAGGTCGAGCAGGTCCGCGTAGTGCTTCTGGTACGCCTCGCGTGGAGCGATGAGCCGCGACCCGAGGATGGCGTTGAGGTTCATCCGATTGGTCAGGAAGAACAGCGGCCGGTCGCTGTTCGGCTCGTCGGCCATCTCAAGAAGTCCGAGTTGACCATCGTCCCTCACCGCCTGCTCACCGACTCTCCCAGATGCGCCACGATGGGCGGAACGTCACTTGCGCCGCTCCACGACAGGTGGAGCTCGTCCCGGGCCCGGGACATCACGACATAGAACATCATGCGGAGGGACGCGCTCGTGGCATCGACAGGTGCGCGCTGTAGCTCCGGCACGAACAGCGTGTCGAACTCGAGACCCTTGAGCGACCGGTAGTGGACCAGTGTGATCGCGGGCTTCTCGAAGTCGAGCATCTTCCGCGACCGGTCGCTCGAGATGTACGCCTGCACCGGGATCGCCAGCTTTCTGGCTTCCAGCAGCCGGAGCAGGCGCTTCTGCGTCGCGGCGTCCGGGCAGGCGATGCCGATGTTCAGGTTCGTCCGGCCGGAGGCATAACGGGCGACGAAGTCCAAGAAGTCCTCGGTCTCCTCGTAGCGTCGGAGTGTCGGTTTGTCCCCGTGGCGAGTCGGTGGATCCGGCACGCCGGTTGGGGCGCCCTCGTAGTAGGCCCGCGCCACCGCCGCGATCTCCGCCGAGTTCCGATAGTTGCGCTTGAGGTCAAGGCACTCGTCGGCTGCGATCGCCGTCGCGATCTCCCTGAGCGTTGTGTTCTGCTCGAAGAGCTGCTGGTTCTCGTCGGCGAAGACGGTGATGTTCTTCGCCAGGAACCGGGTCATCCGGTAGAAGCCGAGGGGCAGGTCCTGGCCCTCGTCGACGAGGAGATCATGCAAGGTGCCGATGTCGGGCATCTTCTTCAGGAACTGCTGTGGCACCTCGTCCCAGTCATAGGAGTAGGAATCGCCCGCATGGGTCGGCGGCTTCTTGCCGTACTGCTTCTGCCAGAACGCGTTGAACCAGCTGTGGAAGGTGGACACCCGCCCATCTATGCCGACCTCGGCCGCGGCACTGGCCGTGTACTGCCGGAGCACGTTCGAGTACATGAGCACGTCAGGCTCGCGGTCATCGAACGTGAGCACCTGTGCGCGGTACAGAGCCATGACCGACTTCCCTGTGCCCGGAGGGCCGCTCACCAGGTAGTTTCCGTCGAGTTCCATGTTGTAGATGAGGTCCTGTTCCTTGGAAAGGTCCTCGAATGCCGGGAGCCGCACGTCAGAGTCCCCGCACGCCTTCGCCCGCAGCGTCCACGGCGGCCTTGAGCACCGGCTGGAAGAAGCCTTCCAACTGCTCGTGCTCGTTCCCGATCACGAGCGCGCGGTCCAGCAGATAGTTGCCGCTCTCGCAGCTGGTCTCCGCCACCAGCGTGCATGCGTGACAGGCGGCGAGGTTCAGGCTGTCGAATGTGGATGCCAGGTTCTCGCTACACAGTGGATCCGACGAACACCACATGGCGTCCTGAAGGGTCTCCAGGATCGTGCTCTGAAGCGCGGGCGGCTCACCCTGTCGGACGAGGCCCCCGAGGGTGCCCTCCGCGTCGCCGGCGGCCGTGTAGATCAAGACACCCGCCTGCTTCACGGCGCCCGCCTCGTCGCTGCTCCGTGCGTAGATACGCTCGCGCAGGCTGGTCGCCGCATAGCCTGACTCGAACGCCAGGCGTCGGATCAACAGGTGGGCGAAGGTGTGCAGCAGCACGTACCGGGGCTCGAGAATCGGACCGGTGCGCTCGCGAAGTCGCTGCACCATGAAGGACCGTTCGAGCCGCTTGTCGAGCTCAGCGACACGCTTGCGCACGGCCTCCTTCTGCTCCCAAACCGCAAGTCGCCCCTCGTCGAGCGACAGGAAGATTCCCTCGCCTCGCACTTCGATCGCGGGCAGCCACTTCATGTTGTGATGCAGGCTGGCCTTGACCAGCGTGTCCTTCCCGCCCGGCGTGACGCGGTGGAAGCCCTCCAACGCTCGGACTTCGCGGAGCCGGTCGGCGAGCACGACCTTGTCGATCCGGTCATCGAGTTGCGCGTCGGCGTCGCTCACCACCTTGCCCAGGTCGACATGGCGTGTACGGAAGTTGCGGTCGTCGTCGTTCTGCATTTCGGTGAGGAACGCCGCCCACTCCTCACTGAGCAGGTCACCTGGGGTGGCCTCCACCGTCGTCGCTCGGCCCTGTGCCCGCTGACGCTCGTCGCGCGCCAGCCCCTTGATGTAGTCCTTACTCACGCCGTACGTATGCGCAAGGATGTCCACGGTCATGTCGACCTGTGGCGCCCCGTCTTCGAGGGTAAGGAGGGCGCGGAACCAGGCGTCGTTCTTGATCTCTAGCGCCTTCTCGTCGTTGGTGTCCGCCCGGGAGGTGTTCGGGATCTCAATCGACGAGTGCACCAGCGGGAAGTAGACGTTGGACGCGCCGCGCTGCACCGCCAACGGGATCTCCAGGCAGTCTTGACGGTCCTTCCAGCCCTGCCACGGCTGGCGCCCGCTACAGCTGACGCCGATCGACTTCATCGACCCCTTCGACGTGATCCCCATGAGGTCACGGCGGCTCCCGCATGCCTTGCAGTGCACCTGGAGTGTGTCGAGGCCCCCGCCGCCCTTGCCCTTCACCGTCTCGAAGAAGAGCTGGTCGGACTGACACTGCCGAGCCTCGTCGCTCGGGTTGCGAGAATGGGCCCAACGCCGCCACTCGATGTCGTCCATGTGGCCGTGCGGGCAGATCTGGATCCAACGCATCGGTACCAGCTGCCGCTTTCCTGGACAGCTCGAACACGTAGGGACCTTCCCCTCCTGCTCCAGCGACCGGCGCCACCGGGTCATCCGCCGGCAGTTCTGGCAGAACAGCCAGGACGGGAATCGGGAGTACGGCACGCCCCAGGTCGCGGCATTACCCCACCGGTTGCTCTCCGACACGGGGGCCGAGCGGAACTCGGTCACGCCGAGCACTCTGGCGAGCCGCTCACTGACGACGGTCTCGCCCTTCGCGCCCCAGCGGAAGGTGTCACAGCCGACGAGCGACTCTCCTTGGAAGTCGAATATCGCGCCGACACCGAAAGGAACGATTGTCTGCGACTGGCGGATCTTCCGCTGCCCCATCTCAGGCCTCTCCACTCGCGCTGCGCAACACTTCGACGAGGGACTCACGGTCGACGTTCCGCATGGAACCGAGGGTGGACCATGCGTTGCCGCGCGCGTTGAAGTCCTTAAGGAGGTTCATCTGGCCCTTGCCGTTGGTCTTGTAATACAGGTTCTTGGAGTCGGCCTCCGCCGCCTTCGACCGGTCGACCCAGTCCTCGATGAAGCGTTCGAGGTATGCGAGCGCCCCGGACCGCTCCCTAGGCTCGACTCGACCGACCACCTCGACCAGAAGCTCGGCGAGGCCGCGGACTTCGGTCAGGTGGTCGAGCACCCTGCCTGCGGTCGCGTCGGCGGCGAGCCCGATGCGGTGTCGGACCAGGATGACGAGCGCTGCGTGCAGCGCCCGGTCGCGCGACGGTGGCGAGTAAGGAGTGACGCTGGTCGGCTCGACGTGGCGGTAGAGCGCCGAGTGGTAGGAGCGGAAGTTCTCGTAGTGCGAGCGGTCGCGAGGTTTGGTTGCACGGAACAAGCCGAAGACCAGGCCGGGCGTCGACGAGCGGCCAACGCGGCTCGTCGCCTGGATGTACTCGGCGGTGGCTTTCGGCTGCCCGTTCATGAGCATCAGCCCGAGACGAGGGACGTCGACGCCGACAGACAGCATGTTGGTCGTTGCCAGGAAGTCGATGACGCCCTTGTCCGTATACGGGAGCGAGAGGCGTTCGAGCAGCCGAGGCTGCTGCGACCGCGGCACCGTCGACGAAAGCTCCTCGACATCGTACTCGCGGCGTTCACGACCGACGATGAGGCTGGCCAGCCTGGCCTGGATGTCGTCGCGCGCGATGGTCAGCGTGCGGCCGAGCTCACGGAGCGAACTGTGGTATGCGACGACCGTCCAGTAGGCGTCCTTGGCGTCCTGGTCGAGCTGCAGGTCGACCGGCGCTTGCAACAGCGCGGCGCCGGTCTGTACGACGGCGGTGTCGGACGTGTGGCCCTGGGCCATCATGCCGACGTACAGGCGGCCCGGAGCCCCTTCCTCGATCCGTGCGAAGTACGAGTTGTCGGCATCGATGCCTGACGGTGGGAACAGGTCGACGCGGCGACCGAAGAGTCCCATGATCTGCGACCCGGCCCGACGGATGGTGGCCGTCGATGCAATGACCTTGGGAGTGCGACCGTCCGACTCGCACAGGAGGTTGATCGCCGCCTCGTACAAGCCGACGGTGGTGCCGAGCGGCCCGGTGAGGAGATGGAGCTCATCCTGGATGATCAGCGAGGGCGGCTGCTTGGCGGCGGGGCGGCCGAACAGTTTGCCGGAGTCGGGGACCCACGCCAGCTGGGCGAACTTGTCGACGGTGCCAAGGAGGAAGGACGGCGGGTTCTCATAGAGGTCGTCGTCGATGACGTGAACCGGGAGCACGTCATGGAAGTCGCACTTCGACGACGTGCAGTGGAATCTGAAGCTCCGGTCAGTCGCAATGATCCCGTAGAAGTCATCTTCCTCGTGGTGCTCCCTGGGCACGATCTCGGTACCGCACCATGGACAGCGCTCCAGGAGGAAGCGCTCATCGGTCTCTTGCGACTCGCGCAGCATCTCGAACTGCTCGCGGGCTTCCTTGTAGGAGTTCGGGGTGGTCGCCATGCCGACCCAGAGCCCGACCGAGATCGGCTCGTCGCCGAGTTTCGTTGCGTCAGCTCGCCGGAGGTGCTCGCACGCGGTGATCGTCGACGCGGTCCGCTGGAACTGCTGGGCGGTCAGGAGTGACAGGGTGTACCGGCTGATGACCGCAGTGCCGCCTCCAGCCTCGCCGAGCAGCAGGCGGCGACGGAAGATCTCGAACGCCGCTACGAGCAGGTAAGCCTCCGTCTTTCCACCACCTGTCGGGAACCAGATGAGGTCGACGGTCTCGCGGTCCGCGTGCTCTGGGTCGACCAGTCCGCGGAGCGTCGTCAGGAAGAAGCCCAGCTGGAACGGACGCCAGGAGGCGCGCCGCTCGCCGTCGGCGAACTCGTACGTCGTGGGCAGATCCGGCGCGTCGGCCCGTCGATGCCTCGTGCCGACCAGGTCCTTGCGGCTGTGGCGCATCTGGATCAGCATCGCTCTGTTGGCGAGGTGGAACGCCTCGAGCAGTCGCGCGCGGTCCGGGTGGTCCGTGAAGACCCGAATGCCGTCGCGCATTCGATCTCGCGCCGTCCTCAGCCGGTCGAGGATCGCCTCGACCGCGGTCTGGTAGCGCGCGTCGAGGGAATGGCCTGTCGTAGCGATCGCGTCGATCCACTGCACGTACGGGGCGACGAACGCGTCGAGCTCACGTACAAGGTCGTCGGCGTTCGTGGCGTCGTCGGCGAGCCAGGCCACGTCGAGCGCCTGAAATGCCTTCTCTCCCTCGGCGCTTACGCGGGGCACTACGTACGAGGGCATGACCTCCGAGCGCACCGACCGGACGGTGCCCTCGATCGCAGTCCACTCCGGCGAGCACCCGTGCCCGATCGCGAACACCCGGGCATCCCGATGGATCAGACGCAGTTCTTCCTCTTCTGGATCGTGGGAGGCCATTGAGACGGTGGGGTACTCGAGGATCTCCCCTTCGTCGGCGACGCAGACATCGAACTCGGTCTGCATGAGCAGTGAGTCCCAGTTGCGATCGGCGCCCTCACCGTCGGCTGTCCGGCCATTGACCAGCGTGACCGTCACCAGCGACCCATGCGTGTACTTGCGCCACCGGACGTGGACCTCGGCCTTGCCGTTCCAGATGGTTTGCTTCGGTGGCTCAGTCGCCCCGATCGTCGCGGTCGCCTCCGGGAGCGGGATTCGGCGCCAAACCTTTCGCGAACCGCGAGAGCGCGCCTTCGGATCGTCGTCCGGTTGTTCCTCGGTCGGACCGGCGTCGGCGATCTGTGCGGCGACTACGGCCTCGTCGGCGGCCTTGCCGCTCAGGGTCTCATATTCGGCGGCGCGAGCTCGTACTGTCAGCTTCTGGGCCGTGGTGAAGAACGAGAAGCCCTCGGATGCCGGTAGGAAGTCGTTGGCCGCGGACACGGGGTCGTCGGCGAACTGGCTCTCCTCGCCCCCGGCCTCGGTGGCACCTTCATCCTCCTCCTCACCCTCTTCGGCGACGTAACCAGCGAACCCCACCGCCTTCGGGAACAGGATGCCCATGAGGTAGCGGCGGTTCGGCGGGTCGAAGATCACTTCCGTCGGGCCGCCGAACGGCCCTACAAGCTGGCGGCGCACGTAGGCGACGAACTCGTCCCGGGTGGCAGTCAGATCAGTCATCGGGCGGCTCCCTTGAGTGCTTCCATCGCGGCGGGCGCGTGTTCCTTGAAGAGTTCGGCTATGCGTGCTCCGACTTTCGGCTTGGTCGCCATCCACAGGCCGGCGCGCGGTCGGCTGAGCGCGACGTAGAGGAGGTCGATGTCCTCGTCCGTCTCCAGCTCATCGATGTCGATCACACATACGAAGCGGTTCTCCAGCCCCTTGATATCCACCGCCGATGCCCAGGTCATCGAGTCGCCGGGAAACTCCGGGGCGTTCGTGGCGTCCAGACGCTTGAGCTGCCCCTTGCGGACCTCGCGCAGGCTCCGAGCGGCCGATGTCTCCCAATCGCCGCGGAGGGACACGATCGTGATCTGCTCCGGCCTGACCTCGTGCTCACGAAGTCGGCGAAGGTGCTCCTGCAGCCGCGCCGTCTCCTCCACCTCGTCTGCAACGGGCAGAGTCTGCACCTCCGGTCCGGCCCCGGCGGACGCCACGCCCATGTCAGCCCCGGTGATCGCGCGGGTGTTGAACGCCACGTTCTGGGTGTTGCGGCAGTTGTGCCTGAGCCGAGCGGGTGCCGGCGAGAACGACCGCATGTAGTCGAGAACCTCGGCGTCGTAGTCGCCGTAGAGGTGTGCCTGGCGGTTCTGGTCCATGAACAGGATCCAGTTGCCGTCGGCCCAGCCTCCGTGGACCAGCTGCTCCAGCCGATCGACGCTCTCCAGATTCATAAGGTCCTGGGCCTCGTCGACGACGAGGACATCGAAGCGAACGTCGTCTGGCAGGTCCGACGAAACCCGCACTTCGACGCCCGCGCCCCTGAGGATCCGCCTCACATACGCAGCGAGCACCTCACTCCGGCAGGTGTAGATCACGGACCTGCCGAGGGCACGTTGCCGACGGGCGAACTCCATCGCCAGGAACGTCTTCCCCGTTCCGGCACCACCCACACAGATCACCCTGGGCGCGTCACTGAACACGTCGAGGCGGTCGAACTGCTCGTCCGTGAGACGCACATAGGCCAGCTCAAGGACATCGGCTCGGGCGTCGAGCAGCGGCGACCGATCGAAGTCGGGGCGGAGCTCGTGGATGAGCTTCGTATGCACGTCCCGGCCTATCGGGAGCTTGTCCCGCTGTCGACCCCGCCAATAGGTCGCAGCACGGGTTACGACCTTGTCGAAGTCGCGCGTAAACGCACCGCGGCCGCAATAGGTCTCCTCGGCCCACTCGGCGGTACTGCTCGGGATGTCCACGTCCGTGGTGACCACCAGGAATCCGAACGCCAGATCGTCGCCGATCACGCCGAGTCGTTGCTTGAGCCGCTCCCGGAGTGCGTACATGCCGCTCTCCACCTGGAGGAACGGACCCTCGCGCGACGTGCGGTGATGGCCCGCCCGATCGCTGTACGTCCAGATGCCGCCCTGGCGGGACACCTGGCCGCCCTTGACCTCGATGACGAGAATCAGCTCGTCCAGGACGACGACGAAGTCGAGCTCACCGGTCAACTTGTACTGATGCTCCGGGAGGTTCATCGAATGCAGCGCCGTACCGGCAAGCGCACTCTTTCGAAGGGCCTCGAACACCCGCTGTTCTGACGACGTCACCGACTCCGGCCCGAGGTCGGCCGGCAGCATCTTCATCGATCTTGCTCCCTGCTTCGTATACCTCGTGACATCCTGCCGGAAACTGTCGGACCTCGTCCCTAGATTCGGAGACACCGGCAACACCGGTGAGAGGGAGGCTCCGCGACTTGGACCTGGAAAACGTCGGACACGTGCTTGCGCGGCTCCGGCCGCTCATTCGCGACGGCGAACTTCTGCGCTCGCGACTTGAGCGTGTGTTGGCAGCCAGCTCGGTGCCTCCGGAGGCAGTCCGGTCCGATGTGCAACGAATGCTCGCGAAGGTCGGAGTTGCGGTCGTCGATGACGTTGCCGCGCCGTCGCCAGAACCCGCTCCCGACCGCCCAGCGAGCGGGCCACCTCCGACGCTGGCGCCGGCTTCCGAATCGATCGATGACGAAGGCGGGACCACCTCAGATGGTGACGGACCTACCCCCGCCCCCTCCGCGCCGCCTCCGATGCAGCGAAGCAGTGACGTCGTGGCTGCGAACCGCGCAGACCACCGTGCCGCAGCAATCACGGCGGCACGTCGACTCCTGTCGGCCGACAGATCTGTCCCCGAACGCCTTCTCCAGAAGCGGCTTCTTACTGCCGAGCACGAAGTCGGGCTGGCGCTCCTGATGCGTGGCGGGGAGAGGGCCGTCCCAAGCGACGTGATTTTCGGCCTCTTGTCGGGTGAGGCCCGCCAGGCTGCGGAGGCACTCTTCCTTCACAACCAGCGGCTGGTGTACAAGCTCTCGCGGAAGTACCCCGCGACGGGCATGGGTTACGAGGATCTGGTGCAGCTCGGATTCCTCGGTCTGATCCGCGCAGTGGAGAAGTTCGATCCGACCGCTGGCTTCAAGTTCTCGACTTATGCGACGTGGTGGATTCGGCAGTCGATCACTCGTGGCATCGCGGATCATGCCCGCCTCATTCGCTTCCCTGTTCACATGGTCGAACGACTCCAGAAGGTGTGGCGAACGCGCGATCGCTTGACCGAGGACGGTGAGCCGCCCTCGATTCATGCTCTCGCATTGGCGACTGGATTCACTGACGATCAGGTCCGCGAGGCAATCAGGCTCGGACGGTTCGAACCGCTGTCACTGGACATGCCTGTGGGGCAAGAGAGGGAAGCCACCCTCGGCGACCTTCTCGACCTCGAGGACAGTCGGCCAGAACCCAGCGATGAGATCTCGTTCATGCTCCTACAGGAGCAGCTACACGCCGTTCTGGACACGCTCAGCGAGCGCGAGGCAGGCGTCATCTCAATGCGCTTTGGGCTCACCAACGGGAGCGAGATGACGCTAGAGGAGATCGGTAAGGTCTACGGCGTCACCCGTGAACGGATCCGCCAGATTGAGAAGAAGACGATGTCGCTGATGCGACACCCCTCGCGCAGCCAGGTCCTTCGTGACTATCTGGATTGATCGCGGTCCAGCCCTACGGAGGTAGCGCACACTCGGTCGCGCGGTCATGTCGATAGATTGCGACCGTGCCCCGCGAACCGCAGCCACCGCTTGCTCAACCCGGTGACGAGTGCATCTCGGATCGCGCGGGTGTCGTGCATCAGATCCTGCACCCGGACGACGATGCGGAGGTGCAGCAGGTCCTCGCATGGCTGAGGAGCACCGCCGTCGAGGAGCTCATGACGGGCGCTGTTGTCGAAGCCGTCGAGTACGTCCTCGACGGCGCTCGGACCTTTCGCTTCGACCTCGACTCCCCCGAGGTCGACTCGGACGAGCGACGGACCGTGGGCGTGAAGCTCCAGTACCGGATCCTCGAAGCCTTCGGGCTGCCCAAGGAGCGGCCACTCGACACGACGATCACCGGCATCCCCGTCGAGTTGAAGGCCACAATCGGAGGCAACTGGGCCATCCCGCGCGAGGGCCAGTGCGAGATCTGTCTCCTGACCCAGGTCGATTCCAAGAGAGATCGCTTCAGGGTGTTTCTGATGCGCACCCACAGGAGATGGCTCAACGAAGGCCAGAATCAGGACTCGAAGCGCACGATCCGCGCCGATGCACGCGACGAGTACGGCATCCCTGTGCTGGGCTGGACTCCGCTCCCCCGAAACCCGTTGAAGGACCTCAGTCCCGAGCAGCTCGATGTCGTCTTCGCCGCGCGAGTGGGCATCAAGCGCAGAGTGACGTCACTCTTCGGCTACCTGCCGGAGGTGGTCATCCCGCGAGTGGCGATCGAGACCGTCGCTGCAATGGCCAAGGACCCCTTGCGACGCGCGCGTCAGGCAAAGCCAGACGTCTTCTTCAACCATCAACTCGTGGTGCTGATGGGGACCTGGACTCCTCAGCGCGAGCTTGCACTGAAGCATGGGTTCGACCTGTCGGGTGACGCCTGGGTCGCAGTCCGTCCGGAGACACTGGGCGAAGACTACGAAGCCGCGAAAGCCATGATGGAGCGGACCGGCTCCTGACGCGGCAACCGACCGGTCAGGAGATGTAGGGCTTGATGTGTCGGGCGATCGCCCGAGCCAGACCGGAAGGCACGGCGTTGCCGATCTGCTTGGCGATCGCGATCTTCGACCCGACCCACTGGTAGTCCTCCGGGAAATCCTGGATCAACGACGCCTCATAGTGGGTGACGACGCGGTTCACGGACTTGCGCGGGTTTCCCCGTACGTAGAGGCGCTGCTCACGCGGGTCCTGGACGCCGGGCTCCCACTGCGGGTGCAGGTAGGAACCCTTCTCGGGCTTGAAGAACTCCGTGCGGATGGTGTGCGACGGGAAGTCCCAGCGCATCCGGCCCATGACGTCTGTGGTGCCGGTCGCCTTCTCGCGCCAGCAACGCGGCAACAACTCAGGCGGGACATCGAAGCGGCCGCCGCCGGGTGGGACGTACGAGTACCGGTCGAGGGACAACTGGCGCGGGTCTCGGCGGAAGTGGATGTCGAGGCCCTTGAACACGCCCGGCATCGGCTCGCCGAAGAACGACGTCACTGACTGCGGCAGCTCCGTGGTGTCAGGACGCGCGGGAAGCCCCTCGATCCGATCACGAACGGTTCGCCACTGCTTCAGGCCGGAGGCCGTCTCGCGAGCATGCGTCGGCTCCGGCAGCTCGATCCTGCCGACGCGAGAGCCGATGATGATCGTGCGACGACGTCGCTGCGAGACGCCGTAGTCAGCGGCGTTGAGCACCCCATAGGAGATCTCGTAGTCCTTGAGCAGGCCGTGTTCAACCTCAGCCTGAAGCATCGCGAACTCGGGCGACTTCGCGAACCTGTCGACGTTCTCGATGACGAACACCTGCGGCTTCGCGGTCCTGATGAAGCGCATGTACTCGCGCCAGAGCTGGTTGCGCGGGTCGTCGAGTCGCTTAAGACCCAGGTTGGAGAACCCCTGACACGGCGGTCCGCCGATGATGACGTCGGCGAGCGGAATCTGGTTCTTCGCGACCTCGGCGATATCGCCGGGGATGACGTGGTCCTCGCCCCAGTTCGCGGCGTAGGTCGCCGCGGCATAGCGGTCCCACTCGACGGCCAGGACCGGCTGGAACCCCTCGTCGGCGAAGCCGACGGTCATGCCTCCACACCCGGCGAACAGGTCGATGCTGGTCGGCTTAGAGGCGGTCATGGCTCGATCGTAAGTTCGAGGGCCGACATTTCCTGTAGCAACGCCGACGTGTGACTGGAGTGACGGGCGGCGCTGGCCTCGGGAGGGTTAGGGTCCAAGGTGTGCCAGCCAGCTTCGCCAAGGAACTCTGCGGTTACCGCGATCACGGCAAGCCGAACACGTCCGACAGGACGAAAGCCGACTCGGTCGCGCTCGGCTTCGCGATGTTCGACGCGCTCGGGGTGCCGCGAGACACCCCCGGCCAGGACGAAACAGGCCTCCCCTTCGCGCAGAAGGTCGCCGCAGACCTCGCTGCCCGCCTGAGTGCCGCCGAGCGTGGGATCGAGGTTGCTCCCGAGGGCGCCGTGAACACATTTCAGCAGTACCGCCACGTCGGCGCCCTTGCTGACATCGCTGCGGACCCGTCGCCGGCATTCACCAAGGCGTGGAGGCGCCTCACCACCGAGGCCAGGAAAAGGATCGCGGCACCTCCGTCTGCCGTGGATCGTCTCGAGCAACTGATCGCGGACGTCGAGAGCGCGACCGCCTCCGAAGCGCAGCTCCGGCGGAGGGTCCTCGACGAGATCGGCGCCGAGTCGCTGCTGAAGCTCGATGTCGTCGTGGCGCGAACTCAACCGCCTCGCCTTGCGGAGCTGGAGATCGGGCTCTCGCTCAAGTGGTCGCTGCGCACCGACCGCGCCCAGGACTGTCGGTCGCAGGGTGCGAAGTTGTCCGCACTTCGACGGGGGCGCATGCCGCACTTCGCCGCAGTGACGATGGAGCCGAGGCCCTACATGCTCAACCTTCTCGGCGGGGGCTCCGGCGATGTCGACTGCGTCTACCATCTGCATCTGCCTGCGCTGCAAGCCGCCATCGACGAGGTGTACGGCAACAGGACCGACAAGACCTCGCAGCGCATCGTGGCCGGATTCCAGCGCCTCGTAGAGCAGCGCCGTGTGCGGGACTACGACGAACTGGTCGCGTACGCCGCAACACTCTAAGCATGTCCAGTTGGGCCTCATCGCCAGGCGTCCGGCGTGGGATGCAGGGAAATCGAGGGCGCGACACTAAGCCCGAGCTCGCTGTCCGGCGCGCCGCACATGCGGCGGGCCTGAGATATCGCGTCGACTACCGTCCGATCCCGACTCTGAACCGACGGGCGGACCTCGTATTCACGCGCGCGAAGATCGCCGTGTTCGTCGACGGCTGCTTCTGGCACGGCTGTCCAGAACATCACACGATCGCGAAGACGAACGCGTCGTTCTGGGCCGACAAGGTCAGACACAATCGCGAGCGGGACGCCAACACCGACGAGCTGCTCGTCCAAGCTGGATGGACTGTGATTCGCGTCTGGGAGCATGAGCCCGCCGACCTCGTCGTCGCCCGGATCGTGGCGGCGCTTCGGCCTGACGAGGGTGACGAGACGAAGCAGTAGCGTCCTCGCCCCGAGTAGCGCCAACTTGATGGCATCCCAGCCGAGCACGAGAACGACGAGGTTCAGCCACCCTGGGGCGCCAGAGGCCACGGCCTCCGCCACCATGTGCATGGCGATGAGGAGTGCGGCTGCTCCCGCGAGCAGCCCGAGTGCGGTTCGAAACCGTGGCGGCCGAATCCGGACGTGACGGACCAGGAGATTCGAGGGCGCGTAGAGCTGCAGGTACCGGTGCACGAGGGCGACAGCAGCGAATACGGGGAGGGCGAGCAGGAGGACCATCGGGGATTCCTTTCGTCGGGTCCTCCGTGCATAGGCCTCCAACCGCCCAACAGAGCCAGGGAGGCCCCTACCTGTGGATAAGACCTGCCTGCCGTGACCTATGGGCCCGAGATGGCTGACGACTCGACCACGGGGCGCGCCCGGTCCTCGCGACGATCAAGCCTCGCTGCTGCTCGGACCGACTGCAGGGCGCGCCGACGGTCGTTCTCCTGGGCTCCGTTCGGGGAGCGGCTCCCGACGGGCAGGTCGGAGGTGACGCCGTAACGGTCGCGGTAGGCAGCGACGGTGCTCGCCGCCTCCAACCATCGATCGCGCTCGGCTGGCTCATCGGGTATCCGACCGAGGCGTCGGATCCACCGTGCCTCGCTAGATGTGGCGTCTTCCGCGAGAGCTCGGGCACGGCTCTCGATCAGCTCCTTGCGTTCGTCGATGGCTTGGTGGTCCTCGTCGTTCATCTTGCCGAGTGGCTCGGGGATCAGGCCCGCTATCAGACGTGGCCGGAGGCGGCAGCCACGCGGTGGGGTGGAGGCTGCCTTGTCGATCCGATAGCGGAGGACGGCCGCGATGTCGTCGGCGTCGTCGAGCCGGTGCTGGGTGACGACGCGCGGGACCAGGTGACCGAGATCGTGGTGGTTGGCCTCGGCTCGGCGTAGCGCAGCCGTGAGCGGCCCGAACGCCGTCGAGTCGACCACGGACGCATGCTGGTCCTCGGTGAGACCCGACCGGCGCAGCAGTTCGATGAAGCGGTCGCGCTGGGCCTCAGCGGCGATGGTCTCGAGTTCGGCGGCGAGGCGGTCGATGCCGCCGTGGATGGCGTACTCGTCCTCGATCGTCTGGTGGGCAGACCTGCTCGCACCGCTGTGCTGGAGCACGCCGTAGAGCACCGTCCTGGCCGTGACGTCGTCCGGCTCGGGGGTCGAGTGGCTCTCATCGGGCTGGTCCAGGGCCACGTAGGCAATGTTCGCGTCGCGGCCGCGGGTCATCGAGACGTAGAGATTCTCTCGAGTGGTCGTGGCGGTGACCACGACGTGAGCGGTATCGACGGTGACTCCTTGGGCCCGGTGGGCGGTGATGGCGTAGCCGAGGTCGAGGTGCACGGCGACGTACTCGGGCGGGAGGACGGTGCTCCCCCGCCGGCGCTCGTCGAGGCGCCGTACGACGACGGAGCCGTCGCGGCGGATGTCGGTGATGCGCCAGCGGTCGCCGTTCTTGACCCAACCGCTTGAGATCGTGCGCAGGGTGCGGTCGTTGCGGCGGGTGATCACGGTGTCGCCGACCGACGCGCTGGCTCCGTCGGCGAGCTTCATCTCGCGGCCGTCGACGGCTCCGTCGCGGAGCAGCCGTTCGGCCCGGGCGCGCTCGTTGAGGGCACGTACGGCGTGGGTCGACTCGGTGACGAGGATGCTTGCCCATCCGGCTCGAGTGTCGGTGCGCCAGGCGTCGTAGGCAGCGTCGAGCATCTCGTCGGTCAGGCCCTCGCAGATCCGGCCGTGACGCGCATAGGTCGGGATCACGTCGACCTCACCGGCGCCGAGACGCAGCGATGCCTCCTTCTCCCACTCGTTCGTGAAGCGGTGGATCTCGGTCAAGGTCGCCACATCGGGTCGGCGGTCAACGAGGAGGGCGAAGGCGCCACCTGCCTCGACGGACTGGAGCTGGTGCGGGTCGCCGACCAGCAACACCTTCGCTCTGGCACTCGCGGCAATGCCAGCGATCCGTTCGAGCGTCCTGGTGTCGGCCAGCGTCGTCTCGTCGAGGATGACGAGCTGCCCGTGGCGTAGTTCGGTTCGGCCGTGGTCGTACTCGTGGAGCCACTTCGCGGTGTTCTCGCACGCGACGCCGAGATCGTCCGAGAGAGCTTGCGCAGCGGTGGCGGACGGCGCGAGGCCGATGACGCTCCCCCGCCCGTGCTCGACCACCCAGGCCGAGCGCAGGGCACTCATCGTCTTGGTCTTTCCTGTGCCTGCGGGGCCGACGAGCAGGTCGACCTGACGACCGGAGGCAGCGATGCTCTCCAACGCTCGGCGTTGCTCGTCGCTCAACTCGGTCCCTCGTGTCGAGAGTCGGGCGAGGACCGCCGGCCGGACGACCGGCGCTCCCATCACATCCGCCCGGTCGAGGAGTCGTGCCTCAGCGTCGAGCACGGCGGTCGATGAGTACTTCTCACCATGCCGAGGCCGGAACATGCTGGTGCCGTTGTCGCGCTGGAAGCGCACCGGGGTGAGGGCAAGCTCGGGCGGAGTGAGTGTGACGGACCGCTGCTCGGCGGCTTCGACGACCATCGCAACGAGCACTTCTCGGTCCTGGGTGGTCGCCAAGCGCAGATCCATCGTCTGCTTGGCTGCCTCGGCGGTCAGGTTCCAGTGGGTCCAGGTCGCGCGCTTGACGCTGACCGCGGCGACGACGTCGGTCGCGATCGCCTCGATCGTCGGCATGGGGACGTCATCGATGCGGAGCGACTGCCCCGCTTGTCCCAGGAGGCTGGCCGCCCAGGGCGTCGGGTCGGTGCCCGACTTCTCGGCTGCTCGGCGTCGCCAGTCAGCCGTGAGGTCGGCGAGGGAACGGACCTCCTTCGGTGGCCGGGTAGCGAGGGTCGCCTGGGCGCGCAGTTCGACGATGACCTTCGCGGAGGGTCGGCGTCCGTGGCGGGTGACGTACTCGGTGATGAGCTCGTCCTTCTTGAGTTCGATCGCGCGGGTGCGGCTGGAGAACTCTGCGATCAGGTCGTCGCTGACGCCCTTGATCTCCCAGCGGGGGTTGCGGTCCGGGCCGCGCTGCCGCAGTGCCCACTCGACGCCGAGGTCACGGCTGAGTCGATCAGCGAGCAGTGCGTCGTACAAGGCGGACAGGCCGGTTCGGGAGGCGAAGACCGGGCGACCGTCGAGGCTGCGCCACCGTCCGTCCATGACCGTCTTCACCTTGTTCGCGACCACGACGTGCGTGTGCAGTTGCGGGTCGCCGGCACGGGAATCGAAGTGGTCGTATGAGACCGCGGCGACGCCGATAACGTCGACCTGGGCGACCGCACCGTCCTTGTCCGAGATGCCGGTGCGGGTCGCGGCGACCTCGCGCTCGAAGTACGCGACGACGTCGGCGACCGCTGCATGGTGTGCGTCGGCGATCCGTGCCTGCGTTCCGGCGTCGGCGACGCCCCACAGGACGGAGACCGACTTGGGCACGCTAAAGGTGAGATCGAACCCCGCGACGGGCCGACGTGCGCCGGCTGCTGCCACCTCGGCTTCGATCCGCGCCACTTCGACCTCGCGGTCCTCGTCGCGCAGGCCTGAGTCGAGCCCGTCGGCTCGGTCCTTGATCCGCTCGGCCAGAGGCTTGTACGTCGGGTAGGCGCGGCCGAGCTGCTCGCCGGTGATCGGGTCACGACCCATCCCGATCAGCAGCGCCAACTGCTCCTCGGTCACCGGCATGCCGGGCTGGAGCTGTCCATCCCCGAAGGCGGCGATCCCGCTGCCGAGCCAGCGGCCGGGTGGGGTACCCACCTCGGAGTAGTAGCGCGTCAGCGGCGTCGAGAGAGCGCGGTTGCCGTCGCCGGCGGTCACGGAGCGAAGCAGGTACTGGTAGCCGCTGCCCGCGGACATTCGACGCATCGACACACTCACGGCCGCTTTCCTCCCACACGGCCGAGGTGCGCGTTCCTCTCCACAGCCCCCTCGATCTGCACCCCGTGTGGAGCTCGAGAAGGAGATGGGGTGGATGAGGACGAGGGAAGTGGGACGCAGTGGCGGAGGGACGAAGCGAGGGACCGAGGCGGGGTGGCGGAGCGAGATGAGCTGAGGGGGCGGAAGGAGAAAGCAGAGATGAGGGGGGAAGGGGGAGATCCGGCAGGAGGAGGTGAGCTGGAAGACGTCGCCCACCTGTCCTCTGAAGTGCCGGCGAACCGGCCGGCGCTCCGAAGCAAAAACAGGCATAGGCTGGGGCCAGACGATGTACGCACCGCCCGCGGGCGCGTCTCGTCCACCTCGAGCCGGATGGCACGAGGAAGCAGGAACCGCATGACGAAGCGATTCGGGTTGATCCCCTGGGCGACCGGCATTCTGCTGCTGGCCGCGATGTCGGCATGTGGCAGCAACGAGGCCGATCCGCAGCCCACGGCACCGACCACGACGTCGGCGCCGACCTCCCCTACGACGAGCACGTCCCCAACGTCTCCGTCAGCCGCTGCGGCCGCGAACGCCGAGGCGGTCGTACGCCGGTACTACGCGACCCTCGACCGCGTCCGCCAGGACCCGACCGTTCCGATCACGCTGCTGCGCCGAGCCGAGAACGGCATCGAACTCAGGGCCGACCAGCGACTGGTCACGAGCGAGCGGAAGCAGCACCAACGCCAGACCGGCAGCGTTCGCCTCGTTTCAGTCGTCGTCCAGTCCGTTGATCTGGACAACTCCGACGCCAAGGGCGGCACGGCGCCGACCGCGCAGGTCGACGTCTGCTGGGATGTCAGCAACGTCGACCTCGTGGACAAGAACGGCAAGTCCGTCGTGCCGAGCACGCGACCCGATCAAGGCAGCACGCGCTACTTCGTGACGAACCCGAGGTGGAGCACCCATCCAACAGACGGCTGGCGCGTCTCGAACGGGCAAGACCTGAAGCTGGCGTCATGCTCCGGCTCGTAGCTCGACTGCTCGCCTTCGGCATCGTCGCGGCTTACCTCGTGTCTTTAACGACCGGCGTCGCCACCGCGGACACGAAGTGTCAGAAGACCGACGCGACGACCGGTGCCTGTCTGATCACCGTCGAGGTCCCTAGCCATCCGGGTAAGCCGGGCGATGAGGGCCCGCAGGACACAGGCTCGGGTGCGGCCTGCTACTGGGACGGAACCTCGCAGGGGATCTCGAACCCGCCTCCCGGCCCCGTCCCCTGCGAGTCGGCCGACGGCTACTGGTCGAACAGCTACCACTGCTACATCAGCGCGGTCACTCCCCCGCCACTCGCAGGCGATCCTGCTTGGCAGGGGCACAGGCCGGGCGACGGCGCGATCTACAACTGCTACCAGCCGCAGACCGGGATGCTCATCATGATCTGGGCGCAGGACCCGCCGCCGAACTCGGGCACCGGACCCACACCACGCGAGGTCGCGCAGATCGCCGTCAAGCACATGGGGCTGACCGCGATCGAGATCGGCATCGTGCCCAAGCCCGGAGCGAACAGCATCGGCCTGGTCGGGATGCCGGTGTGGATGTGGGCGGCGAATCCCAGCCCCCACAGCATCGGACCGATCACCTCCAGCGCGAGCGCAGGCGGGATGACGGTCACGGCGACGGCGAAGCTGCTGCATGTCACCTGGGAAATGGGCGACGGCAGTCAGGTCCTCTGCAAGACGGCGGGAACGCCGTACAAGCCGGCGTACGGGCAGAAGGACTCCCCGGACTGCGGCTACAACTACAAGCTGTCGAGCGCGCGTGAGCCGGGTCAGGCCTACACGGTCACCGCCACGTCGAGCTGGGTCATTACGTGGGCGGGTGCCGGTCAGACCGGCACGATCCGTCTCGATGGCCTGACCCGCTCGGCCCAGATCCGGATCGGCGAGGCGCAGGTGCTCGTGGACTGACGAGCGCTGCGGGGAGGTACGACGATGACCACGACTGCCCGAGAGGACCGGAAGCCCGGCCCCCGCATCACGACGCCGGAGCCGGCCGCTGTCGCTCCCCCGGTCAAGCTCCGCAGGCGTCCGGCCCTGGTCGTCATCGCGGTGGTCGTCACCGCGCTCGGATGTCTGCTCGGTGCGTGGGCTTGGAGCGCGACGACCAGCACGGAGGAGGTCCTGGCCGCGACGCACACGATCCATCGCGGTGAGGTCATCCAGGCAGGAGACATCCAGCGGATCCGGATCAGCGGCGATCCGGCGCTGACACCGCTGCCTGCTTCGGCGTACGACAGCGTGGTCGGTCATCGCGCGGCGCTCGACATCTCCGCCGGCGGCCTGCTGACGACCGACTCGACGAGCACCGCACCGATGCCGCCGAAGGGCCAGTCGGTCGTCGGGATCTCCCTGACGCCGGCGCAGGTGCCGGCGATACCGATGCGCGGTGGTGACAGGGTCCGGATCATCGTCACGCCCGGCGACAACGGCGACGCTGGCGCGGGCACACCACCGTTCACGTCGGCGGTCGTCGTCGATACCGCCTTGGACGAGACCACCGGCAACACCGTGGTCAACGTCCTGGTGCCGTACTCAGACGCGAGCGTCCTCGCGGCTCGTGCCGCGAGCGGGCACGTCGCTCTCGTTCTCGACTCCGAGGACCAGTGATGGCCGTCATCTGCCTGGCCTCGGCGTCCGGATCGCCCGGTGTCACCACCACCTCGGTCGGGTTGGCGTTCTGCTGGCCGCGTCCGGTGCTTCTCGTCGAGGCCGACCCCACGGGCGGATCCGGGATCCTTGCCGGGTTCTTGAAGGGCACGACGCCGTACGACGCCGGGCTGCTCGAGCTCGCGCTGTCGCCGCTCGGCGTGGCGGATGCACTGCGCGACATCGTCCGTCCGCTCAGCCCGAACGTGTCGCTGGTCGCCGGGACGAGGACGCATGCGCAGGCGCCCGCACTTCGTGATGTCTGGGAGCCGTTGACCGCCGCTCTGGCCGAGCTCGACGCCAACGGGCAGGACGTGATCGTCGACGCGGGCCGACTCGGCCTGACGGGGTCACCTCAGCCACTGCTGGAGTCGGCGGACCTGACCTTGCTGATGACGCGCGCGACGTTGCCGTCGATCTCGGCGGCCCGGTCGTGGGCAGACGCGGTTCGGCAGCCCGCGTCGGGCTGGCGGCACCCTGGCCTGCTGCTGGTCGCCGAGGGTCGGCCGTATCGCGACTCCGAGGTGGCCAAGGTGCTCGGCATGCCGGTGGTGGCAGACCTCCCGGACGACCCCGAGTCTGCGGCGGTCTATCACCGCGGCGCGGCCCCGCCGCGGCACTTCGAGTCCGGGCCGTATGTACGTGGCCTTCAGGCTGCGACGCAGTCGATCCAGGCCCAGGTCGCCCGCAGCCGGTTCGCCCTCGGCGAGGAGGCGACACGATGACCGAGGCATCGCGCTACGCACACGAGTACGGCGAGCTGTCGACCCTGCCGCTCTTCACCCAGCTCCCCGGAACCGCGCCGCCGATGCCGCGGCGGCTCGATGCGATAGTCACCGCGCCGCCCACCGCCAGCAACGAGATCGACTGGTCGCTCGTCGCCTCGCTGCGGGCGCAGGCCTCCGAGCAGCTGAGCCAGACCATCGCCTCGGACCGTGCCCGACTCGACAGGGATGCCCAGCAGGAGCTCGGCCGCTCGATCGTCCTGGACCTGATCGAGTCGGCGATGGCCGATACCGCGGACGCCGGCGAGGACGCGTGGAGCCCCGCTCGGCAGCAGGCGACCGCTCAGGCGGTCTTCGATTCCCTGTTCCGACTCGGACGGCTTCAACCACTGGTCGACGACGACCGGATCGAGAACATCATCATCGTCGGCTACGACCGGGTCCGGCTCGAGCTGATCGATGGCACCCTCATCGCGGGGCCGCCGGTGGCGGACTCCGATCAGGAGCTGATCGACTTCCTGGTCTTCCTGGCTTCCCGCAGCGAGGTCAACGCCCGGTCGTTCTCGGAGGCCCAGCCGCGCCTGCATCTGCGACTCGACGGCGGCGCCCGCCTCGCGGCCGCGGCCTGGGTGACACCGCGGCCGTCGGTCGTGATCCGGCGACACCGGCTGATGCACGTCACGCTCGATGATCTGGTGGCCCGGGACATGATGACGCCTGTCGCTGCCTCGTTCCTGCGGGCCGCGGTCCGTGCCCGGAAGTCGATCGTGGTCGCTGGCGCCCAGGGTGTCGGGAAGACGACGCTGGTCCGTGCTCTGTGTGCCGAGATCGACGAGATGGAAGCGATCGGGACCTTCGAGACCGAGTACGAGCTCCATCTGCACGAGGTCAGACCGGACCAGATCGTCCATGCCTGGGAGGCCCGCCCGGGCTCCGGTGAGCGCGGTCCGGACGGGCGTCAGGCAGGCGAGTTCACACTCGACGAGGCGCTCGTCGACTCCTTCCGGTTCAACCTCTCGCGCCAGATCGTCGGCGAGGTCCGCGGCAAGGAGATCTGGGCGATGATCAAGGCGATGGAGTCCGGCACCGGATCCATCTCCACCACCCACGCATCGGATGCCGTGGCCGCGGTCCGCAAACTCGTGACCTGCGCGATGGAGGCGGGGCCCCACATCACCCAGGGGCTTGCGACGAGCAAGCTCGCCGCGACCGTCGACCTGATCGTCCAGCTCAGCATGGAGACCACACCCGTCCCGGGCGGGGCACACCAGATGACACGGGTCCGTCGGGTCGCGGAGATCGTCGCCCTGGCGCCCGGCGAGAAGGACCCTGGCTACGCGACGACGCACGTGTTCGGCGCCGACGCCTCAGGGGTGGCCGTGCCCGAGGTGCTTCCCGAGGAGTACCGCGCCCTGACGCAGGACGGTTTCGACCTGTCGGGCTACCTCCAGACCCGGCCGCTGGGAGGTACGCCGTGACGTCACTGCTCCCCGGGCTTGCGGGCGGCCTGGTCGCACTCGGGATCCTCGGCATCGTCGTCGGGTTGCGGCCGGCCCCCGTCGCGCCCACGAAGCCGACGAGGGGTCCGGGTCGCGCCCGGCTCACGATGAACTCCCGGACGCGGATGCTCCTCCTGATCGGCACCGGCCTCGGCATCCTCGGCTGGATCCTCACCGGCTGGGTCCTGGCCGTCCTCATCGCACCGGTGGCCGCGACCGGCCTCCCGACCCTGCTCGCTGCTCCCCCAGCCGCGACCCAGATCAACCGGCTCGAGGCCATGGAGGAATGGACCCGCTCCCTCGCCGGGGTCCTGACCGTCGGGATCGGCCTGGAGCAGGCCCTGGTGGCGACCCTGCGCTCGGCCCCTGCACCGATCAACGCCGAGGTGACCCGGCTGGTGAGCAGGCTCCGTGCCCGCTGGGACACCGAGACCGCGCTGCGGGCGTTCGCCGACGAGCTCGACGACGCCACCGGCGACCTGATCGCGGCGAACCTCATCCTCGCCGCCCGCCGGCGGGGCGCCGGGCTGACCAGCGTGCTCGAAGGGCTAGCAGAGTCGGTCGCCGCCGACGTACGCGCTCGACGTCAGGTCGAGGCCGACCGCGCCAAGCCCCGCTCCACCGCTCGCTGGGTGACGGTGATCAGCGCGAGCGTGCTCGTCGTCCTCGCGCTGTCCGGCAACTACGTCAAGCCGTACAGCAGCCCGATCGGGCAGGTCATCCTCGTCGTGCTGCTCGCGGCGTACGTCGCGACGCTGGTCTGGATGCGGCGGATGGCGACCGGCAAGCCGCTGCCCCGGTTCCTCGATCGGCGAACCGAACTCAGTCCCGGATCGGGTGTCGCGCCATGATCTCCGGACTCCAACTGGCGATCCTGGCCGGTGGTCTCGTCGGCCTCGGGCTGACCCTGCTGCTCGCCCGCCTGCTCCCGGCCGAGCCGGACCTGGCCGACGCGCTCGCCCGCATCGCTGCCACACGCAGCCGCTCGACCGCCACCCCCCAGATCGCGCGTACGACCAAGGAGCGCCTGGGGCTGTGGGGCCTGCGGGTACTCCCGCCGGGCATCTGGGTTCGGACGCCGACCCGGGAGCTGGCGTTGCTGCGGATCTCGACCGCCCAGTTCTACGGCGAGAAGCTGACGTTCGCCGGCCTCGGCCTCGTGATCCCGCCCGGCCTGATCACGCTGTTCAACACCCTCGGACTGAGCATCCCGCTGCAGATCCCCGCACTCGCCTCGCTCGTGTTGGCGGCGGTGATGTTCTTCATCCCGAACTACAACGCTCTCGACGACGCGAAGAAGGCCCGGCTCGAGTTCGCCCGCGCACTCGGCGCCTACATCGACCTGGTCGCACTCGAGCGCAACAACGGCATCGGCGTACGCCAGGCGATGGAGGCCGCAGCCGAGGTCGGCGACTCCTGGGTCTTCACTCGACTCTCCGAGGAACTCACCCGATCACGCTGGTCCGGCCTGCCGCCCTGGGACGCCCTGCACACCTTGGCAGCAGAGCTCGGACTCCCTGACCTCGACGACTTCGCCGACATCATGCGCCTGGGCGGCGAGGAAGGAGCCGGCGTGTACGCCACCCTGCGCGCCCGCTCCGTCGCCATGCGCGCGTCGATGCTCAACGACGAGATCGCCCAGGCCAATGCCGTCGGCGAGCGCATGACCATCCCCGGCTCGTTGCTCGGCGTCATCTTCATGGCGCTGCTCGTCGCCCCATCCCTGCTTCGCATGTTCACCGCCTCATGACACGGCTCGTGACACGGAAGGAAACCACCCAGGAGGAAACCCAGATGTTGAAAGCACTCGTCCTGCTGCAGATCGCAGCGCTCCACCTCAACAACCGGCTGCGCAGAGCCACACACAGCGAACGCGGCTCGGTCACCACCGAGCACGTGCTGTGGGCGGTCGCAGTCATCGCGATCGTCGGCATCGTCGTCGCGGCGATCACCAGCTATGTCACGAAGCAGTCCGGCAACATCAAGTAGCCGCTGCCGACGGCACGGGGAGCGGGGCTCGGTCTCGATCGAGCTCGTGATCCTCCTGCCCGCACTCTTCGCGATCATGTTCCTGGGGATGCAGGCCGCGCTCTTCTACCACGCCCGTACGACGGCGATCGCGGCCGCCGAGGAAGGCGCCCGCGCGGCTGGTGCCGAGCACGGACGCACCTCGGACGGCACCGCAGCGGCCAACGCCTTCATCAGCGAGGCAGGCGGTGACGGGGTACTCGAGAACACCTCGACCGCCGTATCGCGCACCGCCACTACGGCCACGGTGACAGTGAGCGGGTTCAGCCTCAGCGTCATCCCTGGCTGGCATGTCCGCGTCACTCAGTCGGCCACGGTGACGGTCGAGCGCCTCACCGACGTCGCAGCCGGTGCCCCATGAGACGCCGGGACGAGCGAGGCTCCGCGGCGATCGAAGCGGCGATCGGCGTACCGGCCTTCGCGCTCTTCGTCGGGCTGATCATCTTCGGCGGACGCACCGCGAACGCCCACGAGGCGCTCCAGTCCGCCGCCGCAGACGCCGCCCGCTCCGCATCCATCGCCCGCGATGCCCACACCGCACAGACCGATGCCCGTGCCGCGGCTACCGCGAGCGTGACCAACCAGCACATCCACTGCACCCAGGTCGACGTCACCGTCGACACCTCCGACTTCAACAAGGCACCCGGGATCCCCGGAGCCGTCGCGGTCACCGTCTCATGCCGACTCAACCTTTCGGATCTCGCTGTCCCCGGCGTCCCGGGCTCGAAGATCTTCACGAGCAGGATGTCCAGCCCCATCGACACGTGGCGCGAACGATGAGCACGGTCACACCGCACACCCGCGACGAACGCGGCTCCATCACCGTCTGGCTGGCCCTGGCCAGCTTCGCGATGATCTTCCTCGTCGGCCTGGCCGTCGACCTCGGCGGGCAGGTCCACGCCCACGAACGCGCCCACGATGTCGCCGCCCAGGCCGCCCGCGCAGGCGGCGAGGAGGTGAACGGCGGCCCCGCCATCCAGGGTACCGGCCTCACGGTCAATCCCGCCGCAGCCCGAGCAGCCGCCCAGCGCTACCTCGACCAGGCCGGAGTCCACGGCACCGTCACGGTCACCAGCAACGACACCATCACCGTGACCGTCCACGACAACTACGACCCGCAGTTCCTCGGCCTGATCGGGATCCACCGCCTCGACGTCACCGGCACCGCCAGCGCACACCTCGTCCGCACCCTCGGAGGTAGCCAGCAATGAGCACACCCAGCGAGCTCTCGACCCGGCTCCGCGGACTGGCGGCGGCCCTCGCCCTGGTCGCCTTGATGATCGGCGTGCCCACTCTGCTGCTCGCCATCGATGCGATCCCGAACCCTGGCGCGTTCTCCTGGTCACGGCTGACCTCGCCCGACGACGGCACCCTGGCGCTTCAGGCGATAGCGATCGTCTGCTGGATCGCCTGGGCGATCTTCACCTGCCAACTGATCGCCTCGATCGTCTCCCAGATCCGTGGCGTGCGAGCCCCGCGCATACCCGGATTCGCCGTGCCGCAACTCGGGGCCGACCGACTCGTCGCGGCCGCAGCGTTGCTGTTCATCGCCGTCCCGACCGCCACCACACTTCTCCCGCACCCGAAGGCCGAAGCAGCGGTCACCGCCACTCCCCTGCCCGCGGCACCGATCGCTGCCCAGCCGACGCCCGCAGAGCTCACCGTGCACCACACCTCGGCGACAAAGCACGAACCGGCGACCGAGCGCTACACCGTCAAGCGCGGCGACAGCCTCTGGAAGCTCGCCGAGGAGCGCCTCGGCGACGGCACCCGCTACGCAGAGATCCTCGCCCTCAACGAGCCCGTCCTCGGCGGACGACCTGACTTCCTTCTGCCCGGAACCGTACTGAAAGTCCCAGTGACGACACCGACGCCAGATGACGAGTACGTCGTCCGACCCGGCGACACACTGTCCGAGATCGCCGAGGACGAACTCGGCGACGCCGACGCCTATCCGTCCATCTTCGAGGCCTCCCGCGGCATCATGCAGGCCGACGGCGCCCACCTGACCGACCCCGACCTGATCCTGCCCGGCTGGCGACTCACCATCCCGGGCCCGGACGAGCGCCCCGCCCCGCCGCCGCCCAAGCACTCCGTGCAACCACACGACCCACCGCCGGCACCTCCGCCGGTCACCACGACTCCATCGCCTCTATCGGCGACGGACACCAGCGGCGCGACGCACACGCAGGCCGACAGCGACCACTCGGACATGCCGGCCTGGCTACTCCCAGGTCTCGCTGGCACCGGCGCCGTCTTCGGTGCAGCGTTCTGGATCGCCCTGCGGGCACAACGCCGCACCCAACTGCGCTGGCGCCGACCGGGCCGGATCATCACGCCGCCACCACCCGATCTGGTGCCGGCCGAGAAGACCGCCCGCGTCACCGCCACCTCGCTCGCGCCGCCCATCGAGACACTCGACGCCGCTCTGCAGTCGCTCGAGCCGACGAAGGTCAGGATCCTCACCGCGACGCTCAACGGCGAAGACATCCGCGTCACCCTCGCAGCGCCGGTCGACCTGTCGGCACCGTGGAAGGGCTCAGGTGTCGCCTGGCGGATCGCGCTGGCCGACGTACCGAAACAGCGCGAGGCGTTCCCTCCCTACCCACTACTCGTCAGCGTCGGCCAGCACGCCGACGCGGCATTCGTGTTCCTCAACCTCGAAGAACTGCGCGTCGTCAGCGTCACGGGCGACGCTGACCGGAAGGCCGCGTTCGCGCGCCACCTCGCGGCTGAGCTGGCGGTCAACCCGTGGTCGATCACCACCCACGTCGACGTTCTCGGGCTCGGCTCCGACCTCGCCTCGTTCCACCTCGGCCGCATCAGCACTCACCCGCCCGGTGACACCGCCTTCATCGCCACCCTCGCCGGACATGTCAGTGGGGCGGTCCCGGACGGCGATCCGGACGACTTCTACGCCGCGATCATCGCGACCGCCGACGGACCTGACGAAGAGCTCGACGAACTGGCCGCCGCGCTCGACGGCTTCACGGGCCGTACGGCGGCCGCACTCGTCGACCTCAATGGCGAACCCCGCCCGTCGGCCACCCACTTGCACCTGAGCATCGACGGCCGACTCACGTGCCCGGGCCTCGGCCTCGATGTCGCAGCCGCTGGGCTCAAAGGGGAGGAGGCCCGTGCCTGCGCCATGCTGCTCGACCTGACCCTGGACTCACAGGATGCGCCCGTCCCCCGGTCCCCCGGTTCGCCCGCCGTGGCCGACCTCGGAGGCGCGCTCATCGAAGAGCTGACCGAGCCACGTCCGGAGGAAGGCCCGGCGGGAGACGCCTCGCTCCTGCCGCTCGATGCGCACGTGTACGCCGACGCCGCAGCAGCCACTGTCGAGGACATCCAGGCGCTCGCACCCATGGCCACCCCGAAGGCCGAGTCCGTCGTCGCCGACGAGGATCCCGGACTCGACGAGGACGTCGTTCGCTGGGAGTCACCCACCCTGACCTCGACCAAGCTGACATTGCTTGGGCCGGTGGGCGCACGTACCACCGGAGACGCGAAGACCACCGCGGCCCGACGCCCGTACTACGTCGAACTTCTCGCCTACCTCGTCCTCCACCCCGCTGGCTCGACCGCCGACGACCTGGCTGGGGCGTTCGGCATCACTCCGGAGCGCGCCCGTGTCTCGATGAGCAACCTGCGGCGCTGGCTCGGCACGGACCCGAACACCAAGATGCCCTACCTCCCCGACGCCAAGCAGACCCACACTTCCGGGTCCCTGGGCGCATACAAGGTCCAGGGGGTGCTGTGCGACCTGGACCTCTTCCGCCGCCTACGTAGCCGTGCCCAGAGCAAGGGCGCCGCCGGCATGGACGACCTCATCAGCGCGCTGCGCCTTGTCAGTGGCGAGCCGTTCAGCCGGCTCGGCGACCGGGACTGGTCGTGGCTCCTCGAGGGCGAACGCTGGGACCACATCATGACCAGCGCCATCGTGGACGTCGGCCACATCATCTCGGCACATGCCCTCGCCAACGACGACAGCACGCTGGCGCTCTGGGCCGCCAGGACGGCGTACACCGCCTCGCCGTACGACGAGGTCGCGCAGCTCGACGTCATCCAGGCCGTCGCCGCCGGCGGAGACGATGAGCAGGCCAAGAAGGACCTGGCCGACAAGGTCTTCAACCGCCGCGACGATGAACTCCCGCCGATTGAACTCCCCGAGCGAACGGCAAAGATCGTCACCGAGAAGAAGTGGGTGACGCCGCGATCCCGCTCACGCAGAACCGGATGAAACGCGAGCCGACCGGCGACTCGTTACGCCCGACTTCGCTGCGGGCGGATCGGGGCCTACACACACATTCGTGCCTGCTGTACGTGACGCTCGTCCTGCTCACACCCAGGCTCGCTCCTTCGCCTGGTCGGTTACGTAGCGGCGAGCAAGTCGGACCACGCCTGCAAGAGGGTGGATGCTGACCGGTCGGCTCGCTGATCCCCGGGTCCGAGGAGGGCAGCGATCGACGCGGCCTGGCGTTCGGTCAGGGCGACCCGAACCGTCCCGCTGCCGGATCCGCTTGTCACGTAGACACCCAAGGTGTCCAGGAACGGACTGGTCAGCGCACACTGCGCCTGCTCGAACTCACTCGCGGTCAGGTCGAGCACGGCGACGGGCTCGGACGCGTGGGGCGAACAGCGCAACAGATCGGCGAGGGTAAGGCGCCCCTCGGGCAGATAGGTGAGGATGCCGTTGTCGATGGGTTGCGTGACGAAGCAGTCCCAGAGGGAGGCAATGGCAGCGTCCGCGCCCGCGACGCTCGCCATCGACTTGGCGAGTCCATCGAGCAGCTCGTTCGGTCGCCCGAGCCTCGACACGAGCGCTCGCGACACCGTTCCGATCTCAACGGATCGAGCGTTGTCGAGATGCTCAGCGCCGGGGCCGTCCCACCGCGCACCGGCTTCGACAGGGACTGCCCACACCTCCGGGCGTTGACCACGCCGGAATTCAATGACGCCAACTTCCGCACCGTATGCAGCTGGTTGGCAGACCGCAGTTCGATCGTGCTGGCCGATCCAACGCCAGAGCGTGTGCCCACCGACTACCGCGTCGACGTCGCGGTACCACTCTCCGAGGAACGAGAGATCATCGTCGGGCGCGACGCCGTCGTGCACGACCGCGACCACGAATTCCGCACCGTCATGGCGTAACGCTCGGGCTGAGCTCATGATGACGTCATTCACAGGGCGCAGACCAACCTCGGCGAACTCGGGACACAACTCGGCCATCTCTGGGCAGGTCACGCCGACGATGCCAATCTTGCCCGCGAGCGTGTCAACCAGCGTGGTACCCGGCAGGCCCAGGTCGGCGTTGGCACATAAGTAGGTCATGCCTGTGTCCGCGACCAACTCTTGAAAGCGCGGGATGCCCCAGTCGAATTCATGGTTGCCGGGCACCGCGACATCGATGCCGAGCGTCGCGGCAGCACGCCAAGCCGACGCGCCACGGTCGGCGGCGGCAACGGCGCCGCCATCCACGAGATCCCCTGCGTCGACCCACAGCGTCGCGCCGTCGGCCCGCATCAGTTCGATGACTTCGCGCAGTGCTTGCGCACCTGGCAGCCATCCGTTCGAGGCTCGCGCCGGGTCCCACGCGCCCGAGAAGTCGTTGGTGCACAGCAGCCGAAATCGCCCCGTCGCGTCCGAGACCTGGCGTCCGCCTGCGTAGGTCATGGCCGTGACGCTAACCGGGTTCCCGCATGGCCTCCCACCGTCGGTCGCTTAACGCTGGATGAACGCGCCATCGACCCGCGATCGGCGAACGATAGTTTCACCGGCCGGGTCGAGCCGAACTCGTCTGGTACGGATTTTCATCTCTGGCTACGCAATGAAAGTGTCATCCGGCGTTCATCCTGGTGCTCTGTTTCGTTTGACGGCTCCGTCCATACGTTCTTGCGGTGACCGAAACCGCGCCACCAATCGACCGCACGGACCGAGCTGGGCAGACTGCCGAACTGCTCCGGTCCAACTTGAGCTCGTTGTCCCCTGCTGAGCGCAAGGTCGCCGAAGCCGTGCTTCGGGATCCGGTTGCCGTCATCCATCTCTCGGTGAGCCAGCTGGCGGCGACCTCGGAGTCCTCGGCGTCGTCCGTGGTGCGCATGTGCACGAGCGTGGGTCTGCGTGGTTTCCAAGAACTGAAGATCCTGCTCGCCCGTGAGTCGTTCTCGGCAGAGAAACAGATGCTCGCCGCCATCGATGTAGCTGACAGCCCGTCTGAGGCGGCTCGGAAGGTGATCGCCGGGACCGCGGCCGCGCTCGAGCAGTCCGCGTCTGTGATCGAAGTCGCGCGCATTGCCGAGGTCGCCCACGTCCTCCATGAGGCGCACCGCGTTCTCTTCGGCGCGGTGGGAACGTCTTCCCCGGTGGCTGCAGATGCAGCTCAGCGGATGGTGACGATCGGCGTAGATGCCCGACATGTCTGGGACGTGCACGCTCAGCACGTCGCTGCCCGGATGCTCAAGGCGGACGACGTCTTCTTCGTCATCAGTCATACCGGCTCGACCGCCGAGACGCTCGCCGCGGCCCGCGCGGCGAGCGCCGCTGGCGCGTCGGTGGTGGCCCTGACCAGCTTCGCCGCATCGCCCCTGACCGAGATCGCGGACTACGTCATCGTGGCCGGCAGCGCGGAGACGGCGTACCGCGTGGAGGCGATGGCGAGCAGGATCGTCCACCTGACAGTCATGGACGCCATCTTCGTGGCACTCTCCCTGAGGGACGAGAACGCGCGAGTCCACCAGCAGTTGGCCGCCGAGATCATCATCGAGCACCGGATCTGACGATGGTCGACCTCGCCCTCGGAATCCTCACCGACCTGCACCTGGCCAGGCCAGGCACACCGCCGAGCCGGTTCAACAACCTCGTTGAACGCGGTCGCAGCTGGGAGCTGCTGGACGCCGCACTGGCCGTACTCCCTACGGACCTTGACGCCCTGATTCTGTTGGGGGACATCGCCGACCGACCGGACGCCGCGCTGTACACCGAACTGTCCGAGCGACTCAACCGACTACGGGTGCCCGTGTATGCGATCGCCGGGAACCACGATCTCGCGGCCGATGGGACCGATGCGGTCCTCCTCGAGTCCGGGGCGGTTCACACCCATCCTGATGCTGGGCCCGCGGGTGAACCTGGCCGACCGGATCGTCATGGCTGCGGGCGAGCTCAGCGGGACTCAGGACGCCTGGTCGCTCAATGACCTCGATCGAGCGTGCGCCACCTCCGGAGACGCGCTATTTGTTTGGGCCACTCACTTCCCAGCACTGACGGTGAGAGACGACATTGTCGCCGCCGGCTTCGAGTACGCAGGTGACTTGTTGAACCACTACGCCGTGGCTTCTCACCTCACCACTCTGAATGGCCCGGTCCTGGTCCTCGGCGGGCACGTCCACGTGCGCACCCACAGAATCAACCGCAACGTCCTCCAGCTCACCCAAGGCGCCCTCGCCGAGTCGCCTCACGATCTGAGCACGGTGCGGATCTGCGCCGAAGAGGGACGAATATCCGTCACCAGATGCGCTCGGCCAGTGGTCCCGTCGGACGCGACACCGGCGGTCATCGACCCCAGCAATCTGTCATTCACCTGGGATGGCTGCACGTGGCACGCCCGCCACTCCGCGTCATTCCAGGCGGGAGTCCGATGAGCACCACACCGCAACGCATGTCCGTGCGGGTTCTGACCCTCAACGTGTGGAACACCGACGGACCGACACAGCGCCAGAAGCGCCTGAGGGACGCCATCGGCGACCTGCGACCGGATCTCGTCAGCCTCCAAGAGGTGGTGCGCACGCACGATCTCGACCAACTCGGCGACCTGCTCGACGGCTTGGACATGTTCGCCACACACGACACCGAGCTGATCTCCGGAGAAACCTGGGGTAACGCGATCGCAAGCCGATGGAAACCACGGTCAGTGGAAGGCCATCGGTTGCCCAGCGACGTCCCTGGGCCCACCGCGCTCGCTGCAATCGTCCCCTTACCAATCGACGTCGACATCCTCTTCCTCGGCGTCAAACCCTCCTACAGATTCACGGACGAAGCGCTCCGCTGCCAACAAGCCCGCGCCATCGCCGGCCTTGAGGAGACCCTCCGCAGCCCTGCCCCCAGCATCATCGCCGGCGACTTCGACGCCACCCCCGACAGCGCCTGCATGCGCTACTACACGGGGCTGGCCCCTCTGGACGGCAGCAGCGTCCACTTCCGAGATGCCTGGGCCATCGCAGGCGACGGCACTGAGGGTCACACGTGGACCACCGACAACCCGTATGTCGCGTCCGTGGAGTCGAGTGGGTGGATCCAAGCGCCCCACCACCGCCGCATCGACTACGTGCTCGCTGGATCCCCCGAACAGCACCCGGCCGTGAGAAGCCGCATCACGTCCAGCCAAGTCGTGATGAACACCGACCCCTTCCCCAGCGACCACTACGGGGTCGTCGCAGAGCTCGAACTTGAGATTGCCCCCTGAACTCGGATCAAGCCGACAGCGACCGACCACGCGAACAAGGAGCACCACATGAAGATCACGTCGAAGATCGCGCACCGCGGGCGCTGGAAAACGTGCGCAGCATCCGCGGCCGTAGCGACCAGCATGCTTGCGTTGGCCGCGTGTGGCGGCACCGGAAGCTCAGACCCGGCCGCGGCGACGAGCGTCCTCAAGATCGTCAACGAGGCCGACATCGGCACCTTCGACCCTGCCTTGAATGGAAACACCGAGGGCCACCGCCTCGACTATCTGACCTACGGCTACCTCACGAAGTTTCCCGACGGCACCCCGGAGTTGGCTCAGGCGCTCAAGCCGACCGACGGCAACAAGTCCTGGACAGTCACGCTGCGCCCAGGGCTGAAGTTCTCCGACGGCTCACCACTGACGTCCAAGGACGTCGTCGCCTCCTTCGAACGGCTCCTGAAGCCACCGACGAACACGGGTGAGGTCGTCGAGAACATCGCTTCAGTGACGGCTCCCGATCCGAACACCGTCCTGTTCAAGTTGCGCCAGCCCGACGTCGCGTTCGCGAAGTCTCTGGCGATCAACTCGGCGGCGATCTTCCCCGCCGCCAACGTGAGCAGTGGCTCCTTCTTCAAGACGCCACCGATCAGCGCCGGTCCCTACGTGATTGACAAGGGCGACCTGGCATCGGGCTCCTACACACTGACTCAGAACCCGAACTATTGGGGCAAGGCCGCCTCTGTCAAAGAGATCGACTTCACGACCGTCAACGACGGGGGCACGCGCCTGGCCCAGCTTGAGAGCGGGCAGGTCAACTACGCCAAGTCGATCCCGGCCAGCCAACTCAAGGGGCTGCCCTCGAACCTGCACATCAACAAGGTCGCGTTCCCGGGCAGCATGATCCAGCTGCTGCTCAACGACGGCCCCGGCAGCTCAAGCGTGACCACCGACCCCAAGATTCGCCAAGCGATCAACCTCGCCGTCGACCGTGAACAGATCGCCAAGGTCGCGCTCTCGGGGTACATGGCCCCGCTCTACGGCATCCCTTGGGCGGATCCATCCAAGCAAGCGGATGCATTCTCCCGTGACACGACGAAGGCCAAGCAGCTGCTCCAGGGCACAGCCTGTGCGAACGGATGCACGATCAAGCTCCTCAACATCGCCGACTTCAACTGGCAGCTGCCGCCAGTCAGCCAGGTAGTGCAGCAGAACCTCAAGGACATCGGGATCAACGTCGAGCTGGTGAATCAGCCCTCGGCCACCATCGGCAAGGTCACGCCGAGTGATGACTGGGACGGCATGGTGGGCGACACCGGCTCCGCATTGATGACCGACAGCTCGGTCGCGAGGCTGTCTCTCACTTCCTTCCAATGGTGGACCGAGCCGGCCAACGACCTGCCGATGTTCCCCGAGCTGGCCAGTCTGGAGGCGAAGCTGGCGTCCGCCCCGGCCAAGAAGGCGGCCGCTGTTCGCGGCCAGATCGACACCGAGTTCGCCAAGGAGCTCCCCTGGATCCCACTCACGAATCTGTACTTCCTCGACGTCTCAAGCGTCCCGGCATCCGTCGTCGAGAGCCCGATCGGATGGCGGCTGAATCTCAAATGAGACATCGCGAACGGAAGCTTTGCTTGCTGGCCAGGGAGGACTAATGGCGACACTCCAACCAATTGTGAGCTCACGCGCCATCCGAGTACCGCGCGCAGCCCTCTACAGGGTTATCGCGGCACCGATCCTCAAGGCGTTGGTCGTCACTGCCCTGGTAGCGGTGATCACCTTCATCCTTGGAAAGCTTGTGCTCGGCGACCCCGGCCGCGCCGTCCTGGGAACCGCTGCAAGCCAACAGTCCGTGGACGCCTTCAACGCGAACCTAGGCCTCGACGACCCGTTCCCGGTGCAGTTCGCCCACTACTTCGGCGGTCTGCTGCACGGCGACCTCGGAACCTCCTACGCCTATCCCGGTACGCCCGTCTGGTCGTTGGTGTGGCCCGCGCTGCAGGTCTCCGCGAGCGTCGCCATCCTGACCGTCATCGTATCGGTGCTCCTCTCCATTCCACTCGGAGTACTGGCAGCGCAACGGAAACGTGGAGTCGTCGACTACCTCGTTCGCGGCGCCTCGCTGGTCGCGCTCTCGATCCCCTGGGCCTTCGCCGGCCTGGTGCTGATCATCGTGGTAGCGGTCAAGGCCGAGGTTCTGCCTGCCGGGGGATGGGGCACGGGGCCCATGAGCAACCTGCGCTTTCTCGTCCTGCCCGTCGGAACGCTGACGATCAACCTCTGTCCGGTCTTCGTGCGTGCCGTGCGTGAGCGCGCCGCCGTGGTACTCGACGAACCGCATGTCGAAGCCGCTTTGGCACGTGGAGTCCCCAAGGTTTGGGTTGTCATCAACCACGTCGTCCCGAACTGCATCGGCCCACTGCTCACGCTGATCGGTTCGAACTTCGGCGCACTGCTCGGCGGCGCAGCGATCGTCGACGTGGTCTTCGGCCTACCGGGCCTAGGCAAGGCTCTGACATCCGCGGCAGCCACCAGTGACCTCCCCGTGATGCAGGCAGTAGCCCTGCTGGCGGGAATCTTCGTCACCCTGGCCAACGTCTTCGCCGAAATTGCCCAACGCCTACTCGACCCAAGGCTGCGGTGATGAGCACCGAAGTCTCACTCGAACCAGCACAGTCCGCGGGACCTGACACCGGGACGGCGGCGACCTCGCCAATGGGCCAGGCAAAGGCCGGGCCACGTCGTCTCAAGTGGCTGTCTGCCCATGCCGAGATGGCGGTTGGCATCGGGGTACTGATTGCTCTCGCAGCGAGTTCCTTCGTGGTGCCGAGCATGTCTCACACGTCGGTCGACGCTCTTGTCGACGTGCCCTCACAAGCCCCATCGGATCACCATCCGTTCGGCACTGACCAGTTGGGTCGCGACATGCTGGTGCGCGTCTTCTACGCGATCCGGATCGACCTGGGCATCACACTGGCCGCCGTCCTGATCAGCCTGGCCATCGGTGTCGCCACCGGTCTTCTGATCGGTCTGAGCCCGCGCCCCATTGCCGAGTTCCTCCAGCGATTCATCGACGCCGTTCTGGCAATCCCCTATCTGGTGTTCGTGCTGGCCATTGTGGCCTTCACCCGCACCCACACCATCCTGCCCTTCCTCCCCGGAGGGGTGGCGGCGATCGTATTGGCGCTCGCTGTGACCGGATGGGCGAACTACGCGCGTATCACGGCCGGACAGACACGGATTCTGGTTAGCCGCGAGTCCGTTATCGCAGTTCGCCTTCTCGGCTTCAGCACCGCGCGAATCGTCGCCCGCCACATCGTGCCCGAGGTGATCCGCCCCAACATCTCCCTGGCTGGCTCACACGCAGTGCTGGTCACCGCTGCGTCCGCCTCCCTCGCATTCCTCGGGGCGGGCGTGACCCCACCGACACCGGAGTTGGGAGCGATCATGCAAGGCGGCACGGCCTTGATCCGCAGCGCCTGGTGGATCGCCGTCATCCCGGGGATCGCGATCGTGCTGATCGGCTTGGGATTCTCCCTGATCGCTGACGCCAGGGAGGACTGATGAACACACACCAACCCCAAGAGACGGCATCACACGCTGCACTCGAGCTGAACAACGTCCACGTCCACATTGGTGACCACGAGATTCTCCGCGGAGTGTCGGTCGAACTGAGGGCAGGGCGCGCAACCGGTCTCGTCGGGGAGTCGGGCTCAGGCAAGACCATGTGTGTGCGGACCGCCACAGGCACCTTGAAGAAGATCCGCGGACAGATCACCTCGGGCAACGTGCGGATCCTCGGCAAGGAAATGACCGCTGCGTCGGGTAGGGACTGGACCCAGGTCAGGGGGCACGCCATCGCCCTCGTCCCGCAGAACAGCCTCTCCAGCCTCGACCCGATCATGACCGTCGGCAAACAGCTGCGGGAGACGATCATTCGCGCCGCGGGCCACAAGGACTGGCGATCCGAGGCCAACCGACTACTGAGGCTCGTGCACCTCCACGACGTAGATCGGATCCTCAACGCATACCCACAAGCACTGTCGGGGGGCATGAGGCAGCGGGTCGTCATAGCGCTCGCGCTGGCAGTTCGCCCGTCCATCCTCCTAGCCGACGAACCGACGACCGCTCTTGACGCCTCAGTGAGGGCAGAGATCCTCGAGCTGCTGACTGAGCTGCGCCTCAGGGAAGGCCTGGCGCTCCTACTGGTCTCCCACGATCTCGCGGCCATCCGCTCAGCCACCGACGACGTCATCGTGATGCACCGAGGACGCACCGTGGAGGCAGGGGCGACCGCGGCCGTCATCGAGCACCCACAGCATCCCTACACACAGTCCCTGCTCCTCGCCAGACCAGAACTCAACGAACCCGGGCAACCCATCCCACTCGTGCCGGTGCGGGAGAGCCACGAACCAGTGGTCCACTCGGCGATTCCAGCTCCAGCCAGCGACGTCCGAAAGGTGAGCCAATGACCGGCATGACCGCAATGGCAACATCAGACCGGCTGAGCATCACCGTCGAGAGTGCGAGTGTCTCGTTCGGACCGCAAGAAGTGCTGCGCGATATCAACCTCACCGCCCACAGCGGTGCACGACTTGGGGTCGTGGGACAAAGCGGGTCAGGGAAGTCCACACTCGCCCGACTCCTCGTGGGTCTGCTCAATCCCCACGCGGGATCCGTCCTCGTTGACGGGCGGCCGTGGCGCCGGGTGCGACACCGGGATCCACTGCGCAGAGCCGTGCAGCTGATCCAACAAGATCCGTACGCACAGCTGACCCCTCACCTGAGCGCACACCGCGCGGTCAGCGAAGCAGCCAGGATCTGCCGCCGAATCGGTCAAAAGGAAGCCTCGCATCTGGGCTACGAGCTCCTCGAATCCGTGGGGCTGAATCCCAACCTGGCGCGCCGCAAGCCGCGTCACCTCAGCGGCGGGCAATGCCAACGGGTCACCATCGCTCGGGCGCTTGCATCCGACGCTCGAATCCTCATCGCCGATGAGCCGACCTCAGCGTTGGACGTCTCAGTCCAGGCTCAGATCATTAACCTCCTTCTCGAGGTGACCGCCGACCGGCAACGCGGTCTCGTGCTCGTCTCACACGACCTCCCGGTAGTTCGACATCTGACCGATGAGATCGTCGTCCTCCACGAAGGGCGCATCATCGAGGCCGGCACTACCGAACATGTACTGGCCAACCCGGAGCACGCCTACACGCGAAAGCTCTGCAGCGCGAGTGGCGGAGTCCCAATCCGGCCAGCCGAAAACACGGTGCCCATCGACAGCATCGGAATCGCCCCGAGCCTGAGCCTGTCACCGCCGGCAGATCACGCCGGGACCGTGACTCCGACGCGCTCAGCTGCCGACCCTCGAACCGAGAGACCGCGATGATCGACATCCGCCTACTTCTGACCAACGACTTCTTCGGCTCCTTCGCGCGCCAGACCACGTCCTGGGGAAGCATTCCCGGTGGCGACGCGCTCCGCGCGGAAGTCGACCGACTTCGCACCGAGGTCCAGAAGAGTGTGTGGCTCGATGTGGGTGACTTCGCGGGCGGCGGTCCCCTGTCCCCCGCGACCGAACAGGAGATGGGCTGGGCCGCCGCGCTGGAACTCGGATTCGATGCTGCCGTCCCAGGCAACCACGAGTTCGACTACGGCGACCTACCCGCGCTGGCGTGGAGTCGACGCGCACGCTTTCCTCTCATCGCGGCAGATCGCGAGTTGCTCGGACTCGGCGACGTCTTCGTTCCGTACCGAATCTTCGACGGAGCAACCGGCCGCCGCACCGCAGTGATCGGGATCAACTGCGCCGAGCGGCGCGGCCGCACGGTCTGGGATCGCGCCGGCGACCTGGAGGCGGCGGCGGAGCGCGTGCTTGCCCACGCGGCCAAACTGCAGACTGAGGCCGACCACATCCTTGTCGCAATCCACGAGGGCGTCCCGAAATCCGGCGATTCGCCGGCGCCGGGGGAACGGCTCAACGTCTTCTGCGCGACGATCCGCGGGCACGTCGACGCAGTCCTCGGCGCCCACACCCTGCAGCGCCATGTCGGCGACATCGCCGGGGTGCCATACATCCAACCGTGGGCACTCGGCGTCGAGATAGGAATCCTAGATATTCATGACGACGGCCGGACCGAACTCGGGGGCAGCATTGTTCCCACGACGTCAGACAAAGCAGACACCAGCACCGGTTGGTCCGGTCCTGGCTCGGCGCTCCTCAACGAACTCACCTCCGAAATAGTCGGCCACATCGATCGACCCCTCGCCGAACCGACGGTGGCCGGAACTGCCTCCTTCGCCGACGCTGTCACACGAGGGATGCTGGCCGTCACCGGCGCGGACGTCGCGCTGAGCACGACAATCGAGTTGGGTTGTGGCCAGGTTCCCCTCGATGGCGTCAAGACCTACCTCCCAGCCGGCCCCGTGACCGCAGCGGACGTCATCCGCTCACTCCCCTGGCCCACCGGTACGCGCGGCGACGAACTGTGGCTGGCGCAACTCGACGAGAACGACGTCGAACGGTTGACCCGGCTCGGACTGGATATCGCCATCCCGACGGGAGTGCCCTCGTATCGCGCATTGCGGGACCAGAACCGCCCCTACGGGCGCACCGTGCTGAGCTCCAATTACGTCCGCAACGCTCGCCGGCTGCTTGGCCGAGACGTGGAGTGGACTCCAACCGGATTCGGGCTGCGCGACGCGTTCCGCGCTTGGCTGCGCGAGGGGATTGCATGAGGTGCTCCGAAGAGCCCGTGTCGCGGGACGGAGAACCACAACGCACGTCAACTCTCGGCGGCCCTGGTGGAGCTAATCGCAAGACAGGGCCGGCTGCTGTGTTCGACTGCGATGGCCTGTTGGTGGACAGTTCTGCCGTTTGGGCGCGGGCATTCGAGGCCGCGGCACACGAGTTCGGATGGGTGCTGGACGCCCAGGGGCAACAGCGATTGCGCGGGAGCTCCGTCGCAAGCGCCGCGGCAGTCTTGGGACGCTGGCTGGACGCTCCCGTCGACCGGCTTCGACGACTCATCGGTGAACGGCTCGCGGTAGAGGTCACGCAGGCGCCACCGGTCGCGTTGCCCGGCGTCATCGAGTTCATCTCGGACATACACGGTGAGATGCCGCTCGCCGTTGCATCCAACGGCCCGCTCGAGCTCGTCCAGCTCATGTTGGAGAGGGCCGGCCTCCTCGCCGCGTTCGAGACGATCTGCACGGCTAGCCAGGTGGGCGCGTCCAAACCAGATCCAACGGTCTATCTGGAGGCGTGCGACCGCGTTTCGGCCTCGCCGGGGATGTCGTTCGGGTTCGAGGACTCACTCGTCGGCGCGGCGGCGGTGACCAATGCCGGCATGTCCCTGATCTACGTTGCTGACACAGCGGCTGACCCGCCTGCCGACGCCGACCTGGCTGCCACAACCTTCGCAGACCGGCGAATCGTCAACTTCGTCGTCTCCCGAACAGCGCCGTAACCGTCGACGAACTTGAAGTTATGACGGCGTCAGGTCGATCCGGGTGGAGCGTTGAGCGAGGTGGTCTGCAGCGGTTGCTGAGACTTCCGGAGCACATTCTCGAGCCACTTCCGGCGCCGTTCTGGTACCACGAGGACGCGAGCGGCCTGTCCCACGAAGGGCGGCCAGCCTCCACCGGCTAGGTGAATCGGAACAACTTGGGGATACCTGTTGACCTGCGAAAACGCTGCTCGCGGGTAGGTTAGCGGCTCGGGTAAACCTGATTCGGGTAAACCTGCCGGTGCAGCGTCGCCTGCATGTACGACCCTGAGCACCCGGTCCCGCATTGGACCGTCTCGACGATGCAGCGCGTCGCGGCCGAGCGGACCCTGGCTGGCGCCGCGATCCGCTATGCCAACCTCGGCATCCCGGTCTTCCCGTGCGTCCCGGGCGGCAAGCAGCCGCTGACCCCGAACGGGTTCCACGACGCGACCTCGTCCACGCGGGTCGTCCACGCCTGGTGGGAGCGCACGCCGGACGCGAACATCGGCCTCCCCACGGGAGCAGGCACCGGCGTACTGGTCGTCGACGTCGACATCCACCCGGGCGGCAGCGGGTTCGTGCCGTTCGAACGTGCCCGCTCCGAGGGCATCGGAGATCGCTGGGGCTGGCTGGTCCGAACCCCGTCCGGCGGCGTCCACGCCTACTACCCGGGCAGCTCCGGCCAGGCGCAGCGGAGCTGGCAGGTGCCCTCTGCGCACGTCGACTTCCGCGGCGACGGCGGGTACGTGATCGCTCCCCCATCACGCATCGAGATCGACGGCATCGCCAAGAAGTACGACGTCATCGCCGTGACCACCCAGCCAGCGCGCACCGTCGACGCGACCAGACTGCGCCAGTTCCTCGAGCCACCCCGACCAAGGCGCGTCTCCGGAGCGCCCGCGGCGCTGAGCAGTCCTCACTGTCACCCGCCCGCCCTCGCCCGTACCGTCGCGCTCACCCCCGAGGGCGGACGCAACCGGGCCCTCTTCTGGGCGTCATGCCGGATGGCCGAGAACAACTTCGCCCCGGCCGACATCGCGAGCTGGCTCGTCCCCGCTGCGCAACACGCGGGCCTCGGCGATCGCGAGATCGAGACCACGATCAACTCCGCGGTCCACCACGCCACTCGACTCGGCCCGGCCAGCCGCCCGGGCCCTACCCGGGCGAGTGAAGGGCTCCGATTGTGAACACACACTCCGAATACCGCCGGCACGGCTACCAGCCGCCCGAACCTCGCGCCCCGCAGCCGGAGGCCGAGGCGAGCGAGCTGGCCCGCCACCGCGACCCTTCACTCAGCACCGCGACCGGCACACCCGCCATCGCGCAGAAGCACGTCACCTGGGTCCGCCCGACCGAGCTGGCGTCGTACGCCGGTCCGCTGGTCGGCCGCGGGATCGACCTTCACGCCGAGCTCGTACGCCGGGCGCGACGCACGCCCATCACCGCCACCCGGGCGATACGCCGTCCGGCACCGCCGACGCCTCCGCCCGCGGCGAACCGCACGGAAGGACTACAGCTGTGAACCACTCGTTCGAGACCTCTCAGCGACTGCGTCGCCTCCTGACCCGGCTGCGGGTCTTCGGCGCGCATGCATGGGAGCAGGACCCCGACGCGCGCGAGCTGATGGTCTTCGCCGCCAAGAAGTACGAGGCGCTCGCGATCAAGCACCACCTCGACCCGAGCGCCGGTGCCGCCGCGGCGTTCGAGGCCATGCGCACCTACGCCGTGCGCACCGCCGATGACCCCTGGGCCGTGGTGACCATGGCGGTCAACGTCAGCCTGATCGCCGAGGAACGAGCCAACGGCCTGCTGTGCTCGGTCGACAAGGCCCGGCGACCCGAGGTGTCCAAGCACCACGACGTACGCCGCTTCTGCGACACCGAGGCCGACCTGCCGAGCTTCCTGCCGTCGCTCGCGGTCGACCCGTTCGACTCCGACGAGACGCCACCGACCGGGGCATACGAAGCGGTCGATGCCGCCATCGACCTGTTCACCGCGCTCGGCTGGCCGCGCGACACCGCCACCTGCGCGCTCGACTTCATCACCTCGCGCCTGACCGAGTGCGGGTCGCGTCTGCGGGCTCACGCCGCGCTGCGCCGCGACCACAGCGCCCGAGCCCTCCTCGACATCGACCAGGAGGCATGGTCGACAGTGCTCCGAATCGTCCTCGGCAACCCCAACCCGGATGAGTTCTGCACCACCAGCGGCCGCGGCGTACTGCTCCGCCTCCTGACCGGCGACCCCGTCAGCGAGCTTCTCGACGACGACCTGCTGGTCTACGAGATCGCTCAGACAGCACCGACCGTGAAGGACGCGCTCCCCGTAGACGAGGACGACCCCGACCACGACCAGGTCCAGGACGGAGACGAAGTCAATGTCTGAGAGTCATGGCCACATCGAACTCGACCGGGCGATCGACTCGATCACCGTGGGCGCGCGCTTCCGCAAGGACCCAGGTGACCTCACACAGCTCATCGAGTCGATCGACTGCAGAGGACTGCTCCAGCCGATCACGATCACTCCCGAAGGTGTGCTCGTGTGCGGCTGGCGACGCTTGGAGGCCGTGCGCCGACTGGGCTGGAAGTCGTTGAACGTCTGGGTGCGCTCCGGGATCTCCGACCAGCTCAACGCGCTGCTCTCCCAGCAGGACGACAACATGCTGCACAAGCCGCTCTCCGAGCTCGAGAAGGCCGCGATGTACCGCGAACTCAAGGCCGTGCGCCACGAAGAAGCGGAGCGCAGGAAGCAAGCCACACAGTTCGGCGCCGGCGGCGCGAGCGGAGTCACCGGTCCCGCACCGGGTACGGGACCGGAGCCCAGCGGCGACGCTCGGCTCCAAGCGGCGATGGCGATCACCCGCACGGCGTCGTACAACACCCACGAACGCGTCTGCGCCCTCATGGACTGGTCGTCCCGCAAGGCCACTCCGCCGGGGGTCCGGGCGATGGCCGCCGACGCGCTCCGCCGGATCGAGAACGGCGAGCCGGTCAAGCCGCTCTACCTGGAGGTCAAGACGGCGTACGACGAGACGCAACTCCCCCAGCCCGAGGTCGAGACGGACCTGGCCCGGATGGCGCGCGAAGCGCTGGAACGGGTGACCGGCAAGAAGAACTCGGGAGAGCACCTCACCCACAGCCAAGGCCCCTCGAAGCACTTCCGCAGCACCCGGTCGTTCAACCTGATCTGGACCGAGCTCGACGGACTGAACGACATGTACGACGTCGACGTCCTCGCCGTCGAGATGGCCGACGCGGACTGGAAGCGGTTCGACAGCGTCGTCACCGCCACGATCGCGTTCCGCGACCAGCTCGCGGCGGCCCGCCGATGCGCCCAGGCCTCCCGGGAGGCGCCCGATGCGTAGCCTCACCGGCCGCCAGGCCCTGCTTCTCGCCGTCGCGGTGTTCCTGCTCGCCACCGTCGCCGTTGGCGTCTACGGGCTCGTGCGCGGCCCGGGCGGCGAGGACGCGCCGTCGCTCGCGAGCAGGTCAGGTGACACCACGGTGGTCACGCCCGCGGATGCGCCCGCGGTCAACATCAACAACCGCTCGCTCCCCCATACCAACGACCCGATCGCGTACGCGCGGTCCGTCGCGGCCTATCTGTTCGACTGGGACACCGCCTCCGGCTACCTCTCTACCGACTACACCGCCGCAGTGCTGGCCGACGCCGACCCGTCCGGCGAGGAGACACCGGGGCTGCTGGACGACGTCGGAACGTATCTGCCGACCACGGACCAGTGGCTCGACCTAGGAGCGATGGACGTCGCGCAGTCGATCGTCATCGACACTGCTTCGGTCCCCGGCTCCTGGGCGTCTGCCTTGGCGCAGTCCCACGGGCAGCTGCGCCCGGGCACGACCGCTGTCACCATCACCGGCACCAGACATCGCAGCGGCGTGTGGGACGGCGAGCCTGCGAGCACCTCGTCCCCGGTGTCGTTCACGGTCTTCGTCGCGTGCCGGCCGGCCTTCGACCGCTGCCATGTCCTCAGGCTCTCGCAGCTCGACAACCCGCTGCGCTGACTACGGAACGCGCACTGTGGGAATCAAGCTCGCGATCGCGGCCGGCGTCGCCGCCCTGTCGGCGCCCGGCGCGGCACTCGTCGCGGTCGCCGCGGTGACTGCCCCGACGGCGTCCATGACCGCCTGCGACACCGGCATGGCCGGCAGCGCGCAAACGGCAGAACCCACGACTTCCGATGCCGCACGAGGCGGCGTAGGAACAGGTCTCCGGCTGGGAGTCCTGCCGGTCGTGCACGCCGCGGCCATGACGCCGTACGTCGGGAAGGTGCGGATGGCGGTCGCCAACCTTCCGACCACCCACCGCGGTGCTGGCTCTCTCCCGACCGTGCCCGGCTCGCTGCGGGCGATGACCCGCGCCCACCCGGACTTCATCGCGCTCAACGAGGTCACCGATGCCAACTCGCGGTTCCTGTCCGGTCATGCGCCGGGCTACGACGCCTACAAGGACCCAATGTCCGCGACCCGTCATGGCAACAGTCGCAACAGCCTCGAGAACGCCGTCATGTGGGACGCGCACAGATGGAGCCTCGTCGACGCCGGACGGTTCGAGTACGTCAAAGACGACCTCGTCGTCTTCAAGGGAAGGCCGGTCGACTGGAACCGCTACGCCACTTGGACGATCCTGCGAAACCGCGCGAACGGTCGGCAGATCGTGGTCATCGCGACCCACAACATGACCAACCCGCAGAAGCAGCGGCGTACCCACGGCGACTACGCATGGCCCAGCCGGATCGCGCAGTACGCCGCCGGGATGAGGCTGCTCCGACAACTCGTCGCCCAACTGTCCGCCTACGGGCCGGTTCTGCTCGCCGGCGACATGAACGTCCACCCGAGCCAGGGCGCCTGGTCAGCCCCCGACCAGCTCGCGCAGGCCGGCTACTCCTTCACCTACGACCATGCGGTGATCTACCAGTTCTTCCCCCGCACCGCGCGGGTGCTGGGCACCAGTCTCGTTCCGGTCAGTTCCGACCACCCGCACGCCCTGGAGACGACGCTGCTTCTTCGCAGCGCGCCTACAGCCGCACCGGTCCAGGCTGGGCCCGAGACCCTGCCCGACAGCCTGACGGCGACCGACACGAACGGCCGCGCCGTCACCCTCGATCATCGTCAACTCGCCCGCGCCGCCACGATCATCGCCGTCGGCCGCAGCGAAGGAGTCCCAGCGCGCGGCGAGCTCATCGCGCTGATGGCGGCTCTCACCGAGTCGTCGCTCCGGGTCCTGTCGAACACCTCGGCCTATCCCGAGTCAGGCTCGATCTCGAACGACGGCAACGGCGGCGACCACGACTCGCTCGGGCTCTTCCAACAGCGCCCCACCGCTGGCTGGGGCACGGTCCGGAACCTGATGGATCCCGTCTGGTCATCGCGCGCCTTCTTCGGGGGACGGAGCGGTCCGAACCACGGCTCGCCCCGCGGCCTGCTCGATGTCGCCGGCTGGCAGACCATGGACCCAGGAGCGGCAGCGCAAGCCGTCCAGGGGTCTGCCCATCCCGGCCGGTACGCCGTCAACGAACCCGTCGCGGAGAAGATCCTCGCAGCGCTCAGCGGCGCGTCACTCAGCAGCGGTCTCGGATGTGCCCAACCGGACGGCAGCGCTCTTCCCGCGAACCTGCCACACGGGTTCCCCGGGGCCTTCATCGCAGCTGCCGCGAAGGAGATCGGCACGCCGTACGTCTGGGGCGGCGGGAACTTCGATGGACCCACCAACGGAGGCTTCGACTGCTCCGGCCTCGTTCTCTACGCCGCCTACCAAGCCTCCGGTGGGCGGCTCCGACTCCCGCACTACACCGGCGCCCAGATCCACCTCGGCCAGCCGGTCGCCTGGGACGACAAGAAGCCCGGCGACCTGATCTTCTTCAGCTACCCCGGCGCCGGAGCGCCGCACCACGTAGCGATCTATGTCGGCGACAACAGGATCCTGCAGGCGCCCCACAGCGGCGACCACGTCCGCTACGGGACGATCGGCGAGTTCAGCGGCGAAGACATGGCGGTGCGACGGCTCGGCTGAACTCCGTTCAGTCGTCAACCTCGGCGTCGTTCCTCCGTGAGCGCCACCGCTCGGAGCGCTCCGCGATGCGATTGGAGATCTTGCCGGTGGCAGCCTTGGCCTTGTCCCGGCTGTCGCCGCCGAAGCGCTTGGCGGCGTCCACCCCCTCAGCGCCCGAGGCGAGGGCCCTTTCGCGGACCTCGTTGGCAGCTGTGCCCCAACGGCGGGGCTCGACCACGGCGCGCGACGCTTCGATGCCAAGCAGTCCATGGAAGTCATCCAAGGCCTGCGCGGTCCCATCGGCTGTCTCGACGAGCTCGGGTGATGTGGACGGGTGCAGGAGCACCTTCGAGTTGGCCAGATTCGCGGCATCGCCGAGCCGTCTGAGGAGGCGATCGGTGCTGCGCGAGATCGCCGCTCGCCGCTCTGCTCTGGCCTCCCTCAGCCCGACCCGGTAGCCGTCCAGGTCCTCGGGCGCGGTCTCCAACACACGGTCGAGCTCCAAGACGGCGATCCCGTCGAGAAGCTGGAAGCAGCGCGCCAGGACCGCCAGCCATTCGCGAACCTTGGGCGCAACTTCCTTGAACGCCTTCGCGAGATCCCCGATCTTCGACTTGCTCTCGAGCTTCTTGGCGAGGGCGTCGAGCTGGAGCAGCGCGTAAGCCTGCGTGTCGGCGATGGTCCCGGAGGTGGCTTGGATCTTCGACCATGTCACGTCGTTGACTCGGCCCACGTGGCTACGGAGCGTCATAGCCTCCTCGATCTGAAGACCCACACCGATCATCTGCGCGACGACGGCATCCTTCTGCGCCCGGAGTACGTCGTCGAGCTTCTCGTCGATGCGAGCGAGGTAGTCGGTGATCTCGGCCATGGTCTGCTGCATCGCGAGCTGCGCCATGATCCCGGCTCCGCCGGCCAGCAGTGCAGGATTCGCCGCCATCGTCCCTGGGCCCTTCACGATCTGGATCCAGGATTGGCTCGCGCCCGGCTTTCCGATCATGGCGTGACTGACACCGGGGGTCTTGGTGGGCGTCAAGCCGTACTTCTTGACCTTCGCAGCCGACTCCGCGGTGAGTTTGACCCAGCGCCCGGAGTTCGCGGCGATCTCGGATCCGGCCTGCAACCCGGCTGCCCCACCGCCGATGACCTTGCTCAGCCGCGGGAGCGCCAGCTCACTCGACTCCAGCTCTTCTTCTGAGAGGAATCGTTCGACTGCGCCCGGGTCCCCGATGAAGGCGAGCCCATCGCCGTCACTGACCAGCTCGATCTCGGCGTTCACGCGTGGCTCCTTCAACCGTGGCGACTACGAATGAAGGCTACGAGAGACGGCCGACAGTTCGTCGCCGTTCGAGGAAGCCTTCGTCGATCCACCGGGAGAGAACGACTCGACCCCACTCCCTCTTGCGCACCTATCGGTCGTGGAACAGTCTCGCGTCACCGCCGTTGCCCCGAACTTCGGCGCGGTGGGCGGCGCAGCCGACCTCCGCGCGATCGTCGGAGCGCTGCTGACCTACGGGCTGATCATCGCCGTACTCATGCTCATCGTCTCGGCAACAGCCTGGGCGATCGCCGCCGGCTCAGGGAGTTGGCACACGGCACAGAAGGCGAAGCTCGGCTGCTTCGTCGCTCTCGGCGGCGCGGCCCTGACCGGTGCTGCGCTGACGTGGGCGAACTGGCTGCTGGGCATCGGCGCCCACCTGTAGGACGTCCGCTCTCGTCGACAGGAGAACACGCCGATGTTGCACCCCTTCAACTCGCCTCTGGTGCCGCTCGACATCAGCATCGACCCAACTCCAACGGCCTGCCCGGCATCAGCCAACTGCGCCACATCGTCGGTGCCTCGATGACCGTCGGGCTGGTCCTCGCCGTGCTGGCTCTGATCGTCTCCGCGATCGTGTGGGCCCTCGGCGCGAACTCCTCCAACCCCCACCTGGCCGGCCGGGGGAAGCTCGGAGTCCTGATCGCTCTCGGCGCCGCCGTCGTCTGCGGAGCCTCGGTGACGCTGGTGAACTTCTTCTGGAACGTCGGCCAGCAGGTCAGCTGAGGCCGGAGACCAGTCATGGGTGTCTGCAATGTCCCGGTGATCCACACCGTCTGCAACGTCGCCGGTGACGCGGCGGGCGCGGTCGTCACGGCACCGTTCGACTGGCTGGCCAAGGGAATGGCGGGCGCTGCCTCGTGGATGTTCGAGACCGTTTGGAAGGTCATCGACACCACGACGTACGTCGACGTCACGAGCGGCGAGTACACGCGCGTCTACAGCATCATCTTCGGCGTCGCTGTCTTCGTGATGCTCGGCTTCTTCATGCTCCAGGTCATCGGCGGCATGATCCGCCGCGAACCAGCGGCGCTATCGAGAGCGGCGCTCGGGCTCGCGAAATCGATCCTCGGCTCCTTCGTCGCCCTCGCGCTGCTTGGTACCGCCCTTGAGATCGCCGACCAGCTCTGCATCGGCATCGTCAACGCCGCCGGCACGAACATGAACGAGATGGGCGACAAGGTCGCCGTACTCGCCGGCGGACTCGCCGCGATCAACCTCTCCGCCCCCGGTGCCGGCGCGATCTTGACGATCTTCCTCGCCAGTCTCGCGATCATCGGGGCGATGGTCGTGTGGATCAGTCTGCTCATCCGCAAGGCGCTGCTGCTGATCGCGATCGTGTTCGCGCCCGTCGCACTCGCCGGATCGAGTTGGGACCACACCCGCAACTGGGTGAGCCGCTGGGCCTCGTTCGTGATCGCGATGATCCTGTCGAAGGTCGTCCTGGTCGTGATCTTCCTGCTCGCCACCGCCCAGGTCTCCGCACCGATCGACGCCGACCTGCAATCGGTCAGCCAACCTATGGCAGGCGTCGTGCTCATGCTGATGGCCGGGTTCGCGCCGTACCTGACCTACAAGGCGATCTCGTTCATGGGCTTCGACATGTACCACGCGATGTCGGCCGAGCAGGAGGCCAAGGCATCCCTCAATCGCCCCATGCCGATCCCGCTCCGAGGGCGTGGCGGCGGCGCGGAGCCGGCGAAGGTCCTCGGAGAGAGCGGTGGCGGAGGCGGTACGCCGAGCGGCGGTTCGCCCTCATCCGCGCCGTCGGGCGGCGGCACCGCGCCCACGGCTGGGGGTGGCGGCGCATCGGGCGGAGCTGCAAGCGGCAGCGCTGCGGCTGGCGGCGGCGCGGCTGCCGCGGGACTGGTTGTCGCCAAGGAGGCTGCCGCGGCCGGTCCGCGGTTGGGTGGCTTCGTCGCCGCCCAATCCACGCGCCAGGCCGAAGCGCACGAGTCCTCCGCGTCCCCGACGGTCCCTCCGCCGGTCACCGATTCGACCCTGCGCGAGCCTGCGGGCCGGAAGTAGTCGACGATGGCTGCCTCGACGAACTCCGAACCCGCACTGACGCCGATCAAGTTCTCTCGGCTCGCACGGCGCGGGATCCTGCTCGGCTTGTCAGGCCCACAGCTCCTGATGGCGAGCCTCGCTGCAGGGACGCTCATCCTTGGCCTGTATGTCGGCGCGGTCGTGATGACGTTCCCGGTCATCGGCCTCTTGGCCGCCCTGGCGTTCGCCGGCGTCGGCGGGAGGAAGCTCATCGAGTGGGCGCCGGTCGGAGCCCGCTGGCTCTGGCGGTCGACGGGCGGCCAGCTGATCTACCGTCGCCGGATCGTGAGGCCCCGGCCAGCAGGGACGCTCGCACTGCCTGGGGACGCCGCGCGCCTGCGACAGTGGCTCGACCCGGAGACCGGCGCGGTGATGGTCCACGACCCACACGCCGCCACCCTGACTGCGATCATCGGCGTCTCCCACCCAGCCTTCGTGCTCCTCGACCCTGCCGAGCAGGAGCGCCGCGTGGTCGCGTGGGGCCGCGTTCTCGCCACCGCGTGCCGTTCAGGCCGCATCGCTGCGATCCAGGTCAGCGAAAGGACACTGCCCGACTCCGGCAAAGGACTCGCGCAGTGGTGGGACAGCCACGGCAGCCGCGACGAGACCTGGACATCGCAGACATACGCCGAGCTCATCGACCGTGCCGGACCCGCCGGCGAACGCCACGCCAGCACGATCTCGATCTCGCTCGACATGAGGATCGCAGGGCGTGCGATCCGCGCAGCCGGTGGCGGCATGAAGGGCGCCGCCGCCGTTCTCCGCCAGGAGATGGCGACGATGGTCGCCGCCCTCAGATCGGCCGACCTGTCCCCCACTGACTGGCTCACGCCCGGCGACCTCGCGGTCATCCTGCGCTCGGCGTACGACCCGGCCGTCGCCGGTGCACTCGAACGGCACGGTGAGCTCGGCCGCGACCTGGCCACCGCCGGCCCAGTGGCCGTTACCGAATCCTGGGGTTCCTTGCGCAGCGACTCCGCCCACCACTGTGTTCTGTGGATCAGCGAATGGCCGCGTTCGCTCGTCTTCCCCGGCTTCCTCGCGCCCCTGCTGCTCTCGTCCGGTATCAGGCGGACGTTCACCCTGCTCTACACCCCGATGCGCACCGATAGGGCTGCCCGCGACATCCGCAAGAAGAAGACCGAGTACATCTCGGATGCCGCCCAGCGCCAGAAGATCGGCCAGATCGAGGACGCACAGCAGACGGCCGAGTACCAGGATGTCCTCCAACAGGAGGCCGACCTCACCGCCGGCCACGGCGTTCTCCGGTGCACTGGCCTCGTCGCCGTCAGCGCCAACGACCCCGACGAACTCGAGCGAACTGTGGCAGCCGTCGAGCAGGCTGCGATTCAATCATCGTGCGAGACCCGGCGGCTTTGGGGGCAACAGGCCCAAGGTTTCGCCGTCGCCGCGATTCCGCTTTGCAGGTCCGTATAGATCGCTACAGCGGCTCGCCGCAGCTTCGGCAGGTGACCTCGCCACCGTCGTACATGATTCCGCAGCAGTAGGACGGCCCGCCGCTGACCTCAAAGCATGCTTCGTGCCAGTCCTCGCCGTTGAAGTCGATGTGACTGTCATCGTCTTCGATCGGTTCGTCGCAACCCTCACAGACAAGCGCCGTCATACTTCTGTCTCCTCAGATCGGCTCGGCCGCGTCCCAGTCCCAGCAACCAGGGGACGCAAACGGCGAGCAGTAGTCACTGTCGTGACGCTCGCCGTAGTTGTTCATGTTGGCCGTGGGCTTGCCGCAGTTCGGGCACGTGGGGTGCTCACCCTCGCATGTCCGCGAGTTGTGTCCGCCGAGACCACACACTGTGCACGCCATGACATCGGCCTACTTGTTCGGGCAGTTGCGCTTGTCGTGGCTGTGGAAGCCGCAGACGCTGCATACGCCTGCATTCGTCGACACGTCGCAGGTCCGCTTGTCGTGCCCTTCTTCGCCACACCAAGAACAGGTGCGGGTACCGCTCGCGCTCATCGTGCTCCTCAACTCGCCTCGCTGCAGTCATCGACGTCGCCGAGCCTATGCATCGCCAGCCCGTCGTGAGGCCGATTCGCAATCATTTGTCGGGCCTCCTCCCTAGGGTTGGATCCATGGCAGGCGTCCGGCGGATCATCGACGAGGTCAGCGCGTCGTCACTTGCCAACATGCTCAACGGCGACGCCCGTCGGCGTCCGGTCGTAGTCATCACTGTGCCCACGGGGCGCACTGAGCCGTGGATCGATGTCGAGGAGGTCGCCCGCGAGGCGGGCAACCTCGCCGAGGTCTACCTGATGCCGACCGGGCCCTTCACGTGGGAGTTCTCCAACCGCATGGCCGAGGGCACGCAGGTGTACGGCGGTGCGGGTCGTGTGTACCCGGTCGGTCACGAGTGGGCGTCTGATCTCTCGAAGTCACCGCTCCGCTTCGCGTTCAACGCGGCTGACGGTGAGCGCGCGACACAGCACCTGATCTCCGATCTGTTCCGCATGGCAGCGGCCGCGGGGCTTCTCCAGGAACTGCCCGCACACGCGCTCCGAGAGCTCAGCGGCGTCGTCAAGATGACGGTCGCCGGCCGCGCATTGGTCGACATCGGCGGAAGTTTCCCTGCGGCGATCGCGGAGGAACTCACCGTCGAGGATGTGCCCATCGAGCGCATCGCGCGACCAGGCCAGCGCATCCGCGGCTGGTATGACGCCGACACCAATCGCCTCGACGTGACGAAGTTCCTCCGCGCGGGACCAGAGGCGCTCGCCGGATACAACGTCGGCGACGTCGTGCTCACGCGGGTGACAAGGGTCCGGACCGGCAGGGCCGAGCTCATGCTTTACCCGAAGACTTCCACTCCGGCCGTCACAGTGACCGTGCTCCGCGCGGACGTCACCACGAACCCGGCTGACGACCTGACCACGCTGATGACCACTGGCGAGGTCATTCCGGCGCGCGTGGCCGCGCCCGGGCCGTCTTGGTCCTTGGTTCTCAACGATGTCGACGATGACGAACACGTGGCCGACGCCCCGTCGCTGCTGGAGGGCGGTCCGGCATGGCTCGTCGCAGAAGCCGAGACCATAGAAGCCGCTCCGCCCCAGCCGCTGGCGATGCCGACGCCCACCCCGCCTCGGCCCCGCGAGGCTCCCTCCCAGTATCCGGCAGCAACTCCGGCAGCTATCGCTCCTCCTCGGCCAAGCCCTGCACTGCTCGACAACCGGAGATCGAGCGCAGGTTCCGCGCCAGCCGATGCGGCCCGCGCGACTCAACCGCCGGACTCAACGCGCGCCCTCCTTCTCAAGATCGACGGGCTCACTGCCGAAGTCGCGGGCCTGAAGCGCGAAGCGCACGGTCTCCGCGAGCAACTGCTCGCCGGAGTCGATGAGCGCGACCAACTGCGATACCTCCTCGACCAGGCCGAGCGAAACTTCAACCGCGCGGAGAACGAACTGAAGGCGACTCGTGCCCGTCTCCGGAAGGCCAGCACCGCTAGGCCGGCGACCACCGCTGGGGACGGCCCTCAGTTCGCCGACGCCGAGCAGGGTTTCCGCTACCTCGTCCTCACCCAATGGGCCACGCGCACGCTGCCCGTTGAGCAACCTGAGCGCCCCCTCGACGAATACATCCTCGGCCCCCGATTCCTGGACTCGCTCGGGCGACTCGAAGGCATCAAGACGGCCAAGGTTGCCGACGTCGTGTTCGAGATCGTGACTGGACTCGCCCCGCAACTCCCTAGCCGCGAGGTTCACCATCTCCGCACAGGGCCGGGCGGCGATGACCCGGTCCGTGTACGGGAGGACGGCGCCGTCGCCTGGCGAGCCAGCCTGCAGGTCAACACACCCTCCGCACGCCGCATCCACTACTGGGTCCTGCCCGGCAGCCCGATCGAGTTTGCCCGCGTCGCGACCCACGACGACCTCGACGTCTGAGAGCCAGACCGGTTCTTCGACATATCCGTCGAATCCGCTGACGGGGCAGGAGCACCCGGGGCATTCTTGTCGGCAGAACCCGCAGGAGACCCGAGACTCCGGCGGGTTCTTCCATGTCCAGCGAAAGGTCGGCACGTCGTCGTACTCTCGCTCCATGCGATACCGGACGAAGCCATCCCGCCCTCCGTGGCGGGAGTTTGTCACGGATCGGAGCCAACATGGCTCATTCCCCGCATCGGCAGCACAAGAGCTGCCAGCTCTGTAAGCCCTACAAGAACCGCCGCAACGGCCGCGCTGTGCGTGAGCCGTGGGCGGTCCTCCGCAAGACCGGCAAGCGTCGGCGCCTTCGTCGTCGCGACCTCGGCGACGCCAACGAGTAGGCCGTCTCAGTGGCAGGGAGCGCCTTCGCAGCACGGGCGAATGTAGCCGCACCCGTCGCAGCGCTCGTGGGAGGTCTCCCAGCGGAGCATGTGGCCGCAGTTCGGGCACGGCTCGGTCAGGTCAGCCATGGCCACGAGGCTAGACCGAAACGATCGTTGGGTGCTCCGTCGACACGGCGGAGCGCCCCACGCACCTCCTTGATGAGCACTCATCCATCGAGGAGGACGCGATGCCCACGTTCAATGACCCCGTAGTGGACGCGGACGAAGTTCGCGAGGCAGTCCGCGGACTCGCCCACGCGACGCGGAACATGAAAGACCCGACGGCGATCTACAGCGTTATCGGCTCACTAAGTTCGGCGCTCGGCTCCATGGCCCAGGTACTCGAGCAGCTCGGTGCGACCCATGACCGCGCGCCCGCCAACGACGGCACGGGACCGATGGCACGAACCGACCGCGCGACGGCCTACCAGGTCTCGTGGGAACTCCACCGCGCAGCGGAGATGGTCAGCCAGGTCGCCGCGGCGGTCGATCGCGCCCATCAGATCGAGGCCAGGATCACCTACGACGTCCACCTCCCGGTCGCACCGCTCCCGGGCGCCCGGCGCGAACCGGGTCTCTCTCTGTGAACGACCGGTACGAGGAGCACCGGCTCCACTCCAGCGTGCTCGTCACACCCGGACGCGAGCGGCACCGTGATCGCAGGCTGCGGAAGGCCTCCGCCCGAGCCCTGGTCGCAGAGGACCGCGAGGCACGACGGACCCTCGCCAAGCAGAAGGCCGATGCTCTCGCCGCAGAGCGGCGATCCACCGTGACCCTCCCCGCCTCAGGGGAACCCGGGTCGGCGACTCTGCGTACGCCGGGCCGCCTCCGACTCCCCCGCCACCAGGACACCTCCGCCACCCTCGCCGGCGCGTACCCGTTCCTCGCCGAAGGCGGCCTCGGCGCCGACGGTGTCTTCGTCGGCCAGGATCTCTACTCCGGCTCCTCCTTCGTCTACGACCCGTGGGTCCTGTACGCCCGCGGCCTCATCACCGCCCCGAACCTCGTCCTCGCCGGCATCGTCGGCGCAGGCAAGTCGTCGCTCGCGAAGAGCCTGTACACCCGCTCCATGCCGTTCGGGCGCCGTGTCTATGTCCCCGGGGACCCCAAGGGTGAGCACACGCCCGTCGCCGAAGCGGTCGGCGGCAAGGCGATCGCTCTCGGGCATGGGATGCCCAACCGGCTCAACCCGCTCGATGAGGGCCACCGCCCGGCGGGACTCGATGACATCCAGTGGGCCAGCCAGGTCACCAGTAGGCGCCGCGACCTCATCGGCGCGCTCGCCGAGACCGTCCTCGACCGCCGCCTGACGCCCCTGGAGCACACCGCGGTCGACCTCGCGCTCGATCGGACAGTCCGGGGCACCGACGTACCGGTCCTGCCGATGGTGGTCGACCGACTCCTTGCCCCCGACCCGAGCGATGACCACGACGGACGGCTCACCGAGGACGGCCGCCTCGTCGGCCACGCACTGCGTCGCCTGGTCGCGGGCGACCTGGCGGGGCTCTTCGACGGACCCTCGACCGTCGACTTCGACCCGAGCCTCCCGATGATCTCCCTCGACCTGTCCCGCGTCGCCGAGAACGCGACCCTCATCTCGGTCCTGATGACCTGCGCCTCCGCCTGGATGGAGTCCGCACTCATGGACCCCAATGGCGGACCGCGGTGGGTCGTGTACGACGAGGCCTGGCGCCTCATGTCCCACCCCGCGCTGCTGCGGCGGATGGACGCCCACTGGCGACTCGCGCGGCACTACGGGATCGCGAACATGCTGATCTTCCACAAGCTCTCCGACCTCGACAACGTCGGCGACCAGGGCTCTGCCATGCGCGCCCTCGCCTCCTCGCTCCTCGCGAACGCCGAGACCCGCATTGTCTACCGCCAGGAGTCAGACCAGATCGGGCCGACGTCTGCCGCGTTGGGGCTGACCGGCACGGAGCAGGCGCTGATCCCGACGCTGGGCACCGGCCAGGGGCTGTGGCGGATCAAGAGCCGCTCCTTCGTCGTACAGCACCAGATGCATCCGGCCGAGGCAACTTTGTTCGACACCTCCGCTCGCGCCGCCGGGCGGTGAGTCCGACGACCCACCTACTCGCCATCCTCACCACCTGCTGGGGAGTCGTGATGGGCCTCGCCCCAGCGCTGCAGATCCGCATCATGGTCCGCAACCGCTCCGCAGGCGACACCTCCGCCTGCTGGGTGGTGATCCTGCTGATCGGGCTGTTGCTGTGGCTGGCCTACGGCACCGTGACGGGCTCCGCGCCGCTGGTGATCACGAATGCCGTCTCCTGCACCGTGCTGCTCATCCTCCTCGCCACCATCGCCTACTTCCGGGGCAGGCAACCGCGACGCACCTCACCGGTGTCACCGTCCGAAGGAGGCAGCCATGTACGCATCGCCGACCGCGCGTGACGCCAGACTCGAAGCGCTTCACGCGCAGCTCACGAGCGCGGTCGAGGCGCTCGTCTCCGGCGAGGACTGGAAGCGGGCGCTGACCTTCGCCGCCCGGTTCCGCTCCCGAAGCTTCAACAACACCATGCTGATCTACGCCCAGCACGCAGCGGCGTACGGCGAGGGGCGGGTGCCTGAGCCGACCCCGACGTACGTCGCTGGCTTCCACCAGTGGCTCTCCCTCGGACGGCATGTCGAGAAGGGCCAACGCGGCTACGGCATCCTCGCGCCTGTCACCGCCAGGTTCGCGTCCCGGACCCCGGCCGACGACGGGTCGTGGCACCGCCTCTCACGCGGCGAGAGGCCCGCCGCTGGCGAGGTGGTGAGGTCGAAGCTGGTCGGCCTCAAGCCGACGCACGTCTGGGACGTCTTCCAGACAGCCGGCGACCCCGTACCCGAACTCCCCCGCCCGAACCTCCTCCAGGGCGAAGCCCCCGCGGGCCTCTGGGACGGTCTCGCCGACCAGATCACCGCCGCGGGATTCGAGCTGCGGCTGGTGTCCTCGGCAGCAGCGATCGGCGGCGCCAACGGGATCACCGACTTCCTCTCCCGCGAGGTCTCGATCCGCGTCGACATGGACGACGCGGCCCAGGTCAAGACCCTCGCCCACGAGCTCGGCCACGTCCTCCTCCACGCACCACCCGAGAACAAGCTCTCCACCGAGCTCGCCGCCGATGCGACCCTGCACCGCGGCGTCGCCGAGGTCGAAGCCGAGTCCGTCGCGCTGATGGTCGGGGCCGCCCACGGCCTCGACACCTCCTCCTACACGGTCCCCTATGTGTCCACGTGGGCCGCGAGTGTGCAGGGCAAGACTCCCGTCGAAGTCGTCCAGTCGACCGCCGAACGTGTCAGAGCCACCGCGCTCGGCATCCTGGACAAGCTCGACACACCCAAGATCGGCGACGGGAACCCGCCCGGACTCGACCGCGACGGGCTCGGCCACCGCCAGACCGCCGTGAGCAACGCCGTACGACGTAGTGAGGCGGTGCTCGGCCTATGAAGGTCCCCGTCGTCCTCAGCGCAGTGCAGGTCCACATCGACGCCGAAGGAACTCTCTCGGTCAAGCTCGACGGCGAACCGTACGCCGCAGACCGTCACCTCGGCCGCGCCGATCTCGGAGCGCTCCTCGACGAGATCACCGCGGCCCGTGACACCGCGGTCCGCGTCGAGGTCTGCGAAGCGGACGGCACCACGTACGCCGACATCGCAACTCCCCCCGAACGCCCGGCACCGGCAGGCCTGCCACCAACGAAGGAGCCTTCAACCGTCCCGCGGCCTCACGCGCTCGCCGGTGCCGGCTTCGACCCCGGCGAGGAGGTGGCGCTCGCCTACGTGGTCACTCGCCAGCCCGCCGACTCCGATGGCCACGCCGCGATCAACCTCCCCCCGGCCCTTCTGGCTGCGACGCAAGGCGGCCTGGTCATGCTGGGCCTGACCTCCCAGAAGGTGGCGCCGGTAGAGGCACCGGCATGAACACCGGCGTACGGCGCGTCGATGACGACCTGGTCAACTTCGCGCTGATCGGCATCGGTGCAGTGTTCGCGCTGGCCGCGACCTTGCGAGGTGCCGGAAGCATCGTCACCCGGCTCACCGGCACACCGCAGCCACGGTCGGGGGTCGCGTCCGGACTGCGCGTGCTCGTACGGCCGGGCGACCCCGCAGCCGCGCTCGCCGCGCCAGGCATGTCCGCCGTCGCCTACTGGAGCGTCGTCGCCGGGATCCTGGCGGCGATCGCCGCCATGGCGTACGTCGCGTGGCGCGTCATCGCTCGAGTTCGGCACCATGCCGCGCACGATCCGCACCGGATCGTCGGGATCGCCACCCGTGCCGACATCGCACCGGTCGCGTCCAAGCGCGCGCTCGTACGCCGCGGACGAACCCTGCGTCCATCGCTGCCACGTCCGAACGCCGAGGACGTCGGCTACCTGCTCGGCCGCTCCTGTGGACAGGAGATCTGGGCCTCGGTCGAGGACTCCATCCTCATCGTCGGCCCACCTCGCTCCGGCAAGGGCCTGCATCTAGTCATCAATGCGATCCTCGACGCGCCGGGCTCGGTCGTCACCACCTCGACCCGACCCGACAACATCACCGCGACCCTCCATGCTCGCCAGGAGCGAGGGCCCGTCGCGGTCTTCGACCCACAGCGCCTCGCCGCCGAACTCGACATCCCGCCCGGCCAGCGCTGGTCGCTCGTGCGGGGATGCGACGACCCGCTCACCGCCATGATCCGTGCCAACGGCCTCGCCGCATCCACCGGCCTGTCCTCGGGCGGCGTGGAATCAGGCGGCTTCTGGGAGGGCAAGACCCGTGCCGCGCTCCAAGCCCTGCTCCACGCCGCCGCTTTGGAGAAGCTCACCACCAGAACCCTGTTCGAGTGGTCACTCGCACCGGCCGCAGCCAGCGACGCGGTCGGCATCCTGGCCAGCCACCCGCAAGCCGCCAAGGGCTGGGGCGACTCACTCGAGTCGATGATCAACTCAGATCCCCGCACCCGCGACTCCATCTGGATGGCCGTAGCCGAAGCGCTCTCCTGCCTCGCGGACCCACGCGTCCTCGACGCCGTCAGCCCGACACCCGGCGACGAGTTCGACCCGCGGCAGTTCCTCACCAACAACGGCAGCCTCTACATGCTCGCTACCGGTGCGGGCGCGGGCGCATCCTGGTCGCTCGTCGCAGCACTCATCGAGGACCTCGCAGAGACCGCCCGGCACCTGGCCGCCGGATCTCCCGGCGCACGGCTGGACCCGCCTCTGCTACTGGCACTCGACGAGATCGGCAACCTGGCCCCGCTCCCCTCGCTGCCGGTGCTGATGGCCGAAGGCGGAGGCACCGGCATCACCGCCATGCCCGTACTGCAGTCGCTGTCCCAAGCACGGGACCGCTGGAGCAGCCACGCCGCCAGCGCGATCTGGGACGCCTCCATCGTCAAGGTCATCCTCGGCGGGGCCTCCGCCTCCCACGACCTCCAAGAGCTGTCCGTGCTGATCGGCGAGCGCGACGAACTCTCCGACAGCATCACCGTCGGCGACTACGGCTCACGGTCCCTCCAGCGCTCCACCCGCCGCGTCCCCATCCTGCCGCCCGAGAAGATCCGCACCCTGCCCTTCGGCACCGGCCTCGTGCTGCTGCGCAGCGCGCCACCGATCGTCGCAAAACTGCACCCGTGGACGAGCAGGCCCTGACTCCGCTGCCGACACTCCGGCCAGAGTGATCGCCCTTCTCGAGAGCCTGTTTGGCGGGGAACGCGAACCTGCCTTGGTCGATGCTGCTCCGGGCTCGAGCACGCCGACGCTCGTTCGAGAAGGACGTGCTTACCGTTCAACGCCCGCCTGACACGCGGGCCAGACATCGCGTCGCGCGAAGGAGGGCTTGTGTCTGGTTTCGCCCTCGACTGGACCTGCCCGCCGCTAGGTTTCTTTGCTATGTCCGAAAGCAGTTCCTCCGCCAAGACAACCACGCGGCCGACGCTCGGCCACGCCGACCGCCTACTCTTCGGCGATCTCGTGATCAGCGCTGGCCAAGAAGAGCCCGAGCGGCGCGTCGTCGAGTCCTTCATCAGCGCCGTGGTTCAGAGCGAACATCTCAACCTGTTGGTCGGATCGGGACTAACCACTGCGCTCGGCGTCGCGGCTCAGAGCGGGTCGACGGCCAACATGACGTCCGCGCTGTCGACCTCGGATACCACTCTCGACGAAGCTATCGAGAAGGCCGCTGTGGTCTCGAGCACTGCGGCCGGGCGTGGGTCAACGCCGAATGTGGAAGACCGCCTCCGCGTCGCCCTCGCAGCGCAGGTGGGTTTGGACTTCGTTGCCGACCCCCGCGCAGATCTCTTGCGGGCAGCCACGGGCGAGGCGCTCACCGCGCTCCGAGACTCCGTCGCGGCAATCGAGGCTGCGATCGGAGCCGCACCCGCCCAGCACCCCACCGACAAGGCTTCAGGACCCGGGCCACTCATCACGTCCTTCCTGAACTCATTGGCCGGCCGGGTTCCGACCCGCGACCGGCTTCACCTGTTCACGACAAACTACGACCGAGTCCTGGAATGGGGGGCGGAACTGGCTGGTCTTCGGATCGTCGATCGATTCGTCGGCTCCTTGGAGCCTGTCTTCCGATCATCACGTCTGGAGATCGACTACCACTACACGCCACCTGGGTCCCCGAAAGAGCCCCGTCATCTCGATGGCGTCGTACGCCTGACCAAACTTCACGGTTCGCTGGACTGGCAATGGCGCTCGAAGGAGCGACAGGTCGTCAGGGTTCCAACCGCCTTCGGGAAGTCGTCGACCAACGACATTGCCGATCTACTGATCTACCCCAATGCGGCCAAGGACTTCGAGACGACGCTCTACCCCTACGCCGACCTGTTCCGCGACTTCTCAGCGGCGATCTGCCGACCGAACGCCACCTTGGTCACCTATGGCTACAGCCTCGGCGACGACCACATCAATCGGATCATCCGCGACATGCTCACTATCCCGAGTACCCACCTGCTGATCATCAGCTTCGGTGACGATGGTGGCCGCGTCACGAAATTCGTCAACGACTATCGGCTGACGGGCCAGGTCAGCCTGATGCTCGGACCGGCGTTCGCCGATCTGACCCGGCTCACCCGCGACTGGCTACCACGTCCCGCCACCAGCGCGTTGACCCGCGCCCAGACGAGCATCCTGGGTGCGACCGCGCTGTCGGCTGCGACGACCTCGGGCGGCGCCACCCATGTCTAACGCCTACGACCAGCTCACATACGAGTCGCTGGTAATTGGCCGTGTCGAGGAGGTCTCGCCTTCCGTCGTCACCGTTGCCGTCGACGTCGAGGCCCCGCATGGGACCTCGTTCGCCCACGGCACTCTGCAGCGATTCCCCCGGGTAAACGGGTTCGTCGTGCTTCCTTGCGAGGACGGCGCAATCCTCGCCATCGTGCTGTGGATCGGCATGGACGAGGCCAGCGCACCCCGAACGCAGCCGCCGGACGTCCTGGGACTCCCAACTCCCCGCCGACGATTGCGAGCCGTCCCGCTCGGCCTGTTGCGGTCCACGCCCCAGACGAAGGGAGGCGTCAAGCTGGAACGCGGAGCACTGCTCTTCCCCTCCGTCGGCGATCCCGTTCGACTTCCGACCGCCGCCGAAGCTGCGGCAGCAGTGCCAGCTGTTGGCAGGGACGGTGCGGATAACAGCCGCCCCGGACTCCTGCTGGGGTCGGCGCCTATGGCAGCGCATACCGCGGTGACGATCAGTGCCAATCGTCTGTTCGGCCGGCATCTGGCAATCCTTGGAAACACTGGCAGCGGTAAGTCATGTTCGCTCACCCACCTGCTGCGCGAAAGCGCGCGGCACACGGCTGCTGCAGGAGGCTCGTTTCGTGCAGTCGTACTCGACCTGAATGGTGAGTACGGCCACGCATTCGATGATCTTGCCGCCGGCGTACCCGTGCGGCGCTACACGGTCGGGGACGGCGCCGACCCTGACCCGACACAACCGGACGGCGACGGCGACGGGACCGATACCGCCGGAATCGTCCGGCAGCTGCGAGTCCCGTATTGGCTGTGGAACTACCGCGAATGGCACGCCTTCGCCGACCCCAGCGGCAAGAGCCAAGCTCCGGTGTTGCGCCAGGCATTGCACATGTTGCGCACCTCGAGCGGCGGAGGCCTTCCCGCGGGGGTCGTAACTCTCGTCATGGGACGACGCATCGTCCGAGAGTTTCAGAACGAGCAGATCGCTGGCGCCAACACCCAGGCTGGCCTAGCGGCTCTTGACAAGGTGTTGAACTCTTGTGCTGCCGTCGCTGGCGCGGCTCCGCCAAGCGCACAAGCGACACTGGTGGCCCTGAAACAGGCCATCGCCGGCGTACTGGGCCCCAAGCGAGGCACATCGCCCGCCTATCCGTGGGCGTACCAAGTCGCGGGCCCAGACGCGGCGCAATGCCAACTGCTCGCTTCTGCCTTCGAGGAGGCGCTAACGGCGCTCGGCGTGCCCGACCTTGTTGGCGACGTTTCGAGCGTCGACTCTCCGGCACCGTTCGACGCAAACAATCTGGTCGAACTGCTCGGAGTGATCGCGGTCAGTAGCGGCGCAGATGTCGGCGGTTGGATCGCACCGATGCAGGACCGACTCGCCGTGGCGATGAGCGACCAGCGCTTGGCTAATGCATGTGGATTCCTGGAGGACGAAACACTAGACGGCTGGATTGAGAGTCTGCTGGGAGCCGGCGCGCGCGGCCAGATCACGGTGCTCGACCTAAGCTTGGTCCCCGCACAGGCACAACAGGTCGTCGCCAGTGTCATCGCTCGGGTGCTTTTGGAGACGCTGGAGCGCCACCGCCGGGTTGGTCCTCAGGTGCCCGTCATCCTGGCGGTCGAGGAAGCACACGCTTTGATCCGCCGCCGATCCGAGAGCAGTCTCGCCGACGGATCCTCCGGCATGGCCGAACTATGTCGGGAGGCATTCGAGCGCATTGGCCGTGAGGGTCGGAAGTTCGGCCTCTCTCTCGTCGTTTCCTCGCAGCGGCCCAGTGAGCTTTCAGAGACGGCACTCTCCCAGTGCAACAGCTATCTGATACACCGGATCGTGAACTCTCGCGACCAGGACTTCGTCCGACGGTTGGTGCCGGACAACCTCGGAACCCTGCTCAACGAAATTGCGTCGTACCCCGCTCGCACCGCGCTACTCGTAGGCGCGGCAACCGAGATTCCAGTTATGGTCGAGGTTACTGAACTCGAGGAGCAATACCGTCCCGACTCCGCCGATCCCGACTTCGAGGGGGCGTGGCACACCGGTGCGGAGTTGCGCACGGCGGAGGTCACCAGCGCATGGGTTTCGATCGAAAACGACTCGGCTTCGTCGGCGTCTCCTGCCTCAGCTGCTCCGGCTCAGCCTTTCGAGGAAGAGCCACCGTTCTAACGTCGTGCCCGGAAACGGCGGACGGTTCGTTCGCCAGGTGAGACGAGCATTGGAGCCCGGCCGGTCGGCGGGCTTAGCGACTCCTTCTGCAGCGCGACTGGGTGGGAGCTGGGACCCGACAACCCCGGGCGCGAAGGGCTCCGGGGTTAGGCTCGCAGGGCTCGTGCTCCCAACAGACTCGCGAGCTGCGCGAGGCTGTCTTCTCCCAACATCGCGGGGCTGGTCGCCATCGTCTCGATCAGGGCCTTGAGCTGGTCGGCTGGAAGCTCCGCCAACGACCGCTCCAGCTCAACCACGCCTCCGCCATCGACAATGTTGGCGCCGGACACCAACCGCATTTGCTCGTCGCTGTACGCCCGAGCCGCGATCGCCGCCAGATAGCGGGCCTGCGCCTCCGCGCGCGACATGTTGGGGCGACGCTCGTCCAACGCCCCAACCATCTCTTCGGACGGTTCGCCAGTCGGCGCAACGGTCCCTCCCCCGGACGGCTCGACGAGCGTCGCCTCGACGACGGCATCCTTCTTCGTGGTGCGGCGCTCGCGCCACTGGCGCACCCTGGCGCGCTGGGCCGCGAGGGACGGACGGGCTGTATCCCGAAACCACTGCGCCACGACGGGCGCGGCCGCAGCGATGCCTCGGGCGGCCAGACGGCCAACCACGTCAGCGACGAACTCCGCCAGCTCGTCGTCCTCGTGGGTTCTGCGGCGCTCATCGGCGGGGATGTAGACAGTCTCGGTTACAACGACTGGCTGGGGATCGGTTCCGTCGTCAGGAACAAACCGGGCGTTGCCCTTGAGGTTGCCGTCGCTGTCGTAGAGGTTCTGGTGGAGGCCGCCTTCCCTCTTTCGCCCGGGGGTGAGGTCGTCATCGTCCCACTCGTAGTGACCTCGGATGCGCGCCATGCCGCGGAACTCTAGTCGTTTGGGTACGTCATTCAGCCGCTACTGCAGCAGGATTCGCGGAGACGTTGTCATCGGGACCGTCCGCGCACCTGACTTCTGAGCACGGCCAAGGGCAGGCCGCGCAGATCAGGAGGCAACGATGTCCATCCCTACCCAGATGAGCCTGGTCGGGTTCATCGCATCAGCACCGGAGCTGCACTTCACCAGCGAGGGCAAGGAGTGCTGCCGCCTTCGCGTCGGCGTCGAGCAGTGGCGCAAGGAGGCTGACGGCGAATTCACGAAGCTTGACCCGACCTTCCACGACATGGTCGCGTTCGAGCGCACGGCGCGCGAGACGTACGCCCGGTTCCGCAAGGGAGACTGCTTCGTCGCGAGCGGCTACGTCCACGAGTTCGAGGTCGAGCGCGCTGGGCAGCCGAGCGTGATCCGGGAGGAGTTCGTCGCTCGCAAGATCGGGCACAACGCCAACCGGACGGCTTACGAAGTGCAGCGTCGCCGGCTCGCGTCCGCATCGCCGCCACCGGCCCAAGAGCCGCCGAGCAAGGCGATCGGGTTCTGAACGGCCGACGTCATGGAGGGCGAACCGACGTTCGGCACCGATCGTGACCTGCCGCCGGGGCCGATCAACTGGAACCTGCTCGACGCGCCGACGGCTGCGATCGAGTGGCGCGACCTCGACATGTTCGTGACCTGGCTGAAGAACACCTTCGGGCTCCCGCCGGCGATCGTGCCGCCCTACTGGCACCGCCACGACGAGCTGATCTGGGAGCTCTCCGCGCTCCACACCCACTTCCTCGCCTGCTACGACGACGCGGCGTCACCGTCGGCGCCTGTGCTCTGGATGCGGGAGTTCGCCGACTGCCGCCAGCGGCTGCGCGATTGGGTCGCCGCCTGCGGCACCCGCCTGGACCGCGATCGCCCCACTCGACAGACGACCTGGCCCGGCGAACCCGCAGTTGACGCCGGCGGCGAGGCCGAGATCACCGACCGCAACGCCGACTTCGAGAGGTTCGTGCACGAGGACGTCTCACGGCGCTCGCACGCCGAGGAGATCGCCCGTCACCAGCTCCTTGCGTGACCGCGAACACCCCACAGCAGCGCCGTCACGTCCGTCGTCCACAGCCGAGGTCGCACGTCGGGCGTCCACGACCTCGGTCAGCAGAACCTGGGAGAGATCAACGAAGGGAGAGCTCATGAACCTCGACCACGCCCTGACCCTGGCGCAGGCCCGATCGTTCGTCGCCGCCCTGGCCGATGCCGCGGTCGATGACGACGCCTCCGCTGCGTTCGAGCGCGTCCTGATCGAGCTCGACTGGCTCCACGGCGATGAGTCCCCCGGCCTCGACACCGACGCGCTCGGCAATGACCGCGACGTCCTCTACCTAGCCGCCACCGCGGCCATCGAGTCCTTGTCCCTCTTCGGCCTCGATCCACTCGACCTCGAACTCGTCCTCGTGCGGCTCGACGCAGCAAGAGCGTTGGACGGTCTCTGATGTACGGCGAGACGGGCGACCTGATGCGGACCGAGCTCGCCGCCCTGCTGCGCCAGCATCGGATCCTGCACCGCCTCGGTGACCACAGCGGCTCATCCGCCGGCGTGGCGCCACAGAGGGAGGCCGCAGGAATTATGATCCAGCAGTACCGCCAGACGATCCTGAGCTGGTGTGCCGAGGCCGTCATGGCAGCCAAGCCCCTCGTCTTCAGCGCAACGCTGCCCGCACCGACCAACCCGTTCAAGGCCTCGACCGAGCCCGGCACAGCGGTCGGCGAACTCGCACGCGCGCTCAACCTCGCCCGCGAGGCATCCACAGCCCCTCGCGCGACCACCGCCCTGCTCGGCACCGCGACCCAGAACAACGTCATCGAGCACTGGCGTCATGCCGCACGCGCCGCAGCCCTGGCCGAGCACGACACCAACGGCGCCGCCGGCGAAAGACTCACCAGCCCCCAGGCCCAAGCACTGGTGGGCGACGTCGCCGCAGTCACCCAGGCGCTCGTCGTACTCGACCAGCGCTACCTCAACATCCCCGGCTGGCAGAAGCTCACCGAGCCCGGACGGCTGGGGTGGGCGGCGCTCGCGACCGCCCTCGACGTCAGCCTCGGCCAGCCCGACTACAGCGTCGACAACACCGGATGGCGCCCACGGACCCACGAACTCCGGATCAGTCCCCAGAAGGGCATCCTCGGAGTCCTCCAGGCCGAGCACGACCTCCTCGTACGACTCAGGTCGTTCCCGACCGCGATGAACCTGCGGCTCATCGTCGACTCGCAGCAGCGGCTGTCGCGCCGGCTCGCGTCGATGGCGGAACGGACCGACGCCGGTCGCGCCGAGACCTGGCTGGCCCGCGCGGCGTCGTACTCACTCCTCAAGCAGCACCTGCGCAACGTCGGCGGGCGGATCGGCAAAGGCGGTCCCGCCGTCGCCGAAGCCGCCAACGCCCTCGCCCGACTCCGGGCACTGCCCGCCACCACCATCATCGAGCCACGCGTCGCAGCCGGCTTCCAGACACTCTTCGACGGCATCGACCAACGGATCGCCGAGATCGTCGACGACGGGATCGACCGCGGCGCCTACCTCCAGCGTCTGCAGGTCCCCCGTCTCGTCACCGATGCCGGGCAGTTGGTCTCACCCGTACGCGAGCGATTCATGCCGGTAGACCGGAGCCTCAACAAGGAGCTCGTCGATGCCAGCCGCGGACTCATCCAGCGCGGTCCGACCGAGCCGGCGGCTCCGGGGCTCAGCCGCTCGCTCCTGCACTCCGCGCTGATCCACCGCCCGAGCCGAGGAGCGATTCCCGATGGCCCGCACATCTGACGCACGCCCCGCCGCTGCCACTTCCCGGCGCGCGCTCGATCGACTCCTGTCGGCCGACGAAGTGGCCGAGTTCCTCGGAATTCCCGTTGCGACTCTGTACCAGTGGCGCCACAAGGGCACAGGCCCCGACGCCTATCGCATCGGTCGGCATCTCCGGTACGAGCCGAGAGCCGTGCGCGCATGGCTCGACGAACACCTCGCGGATCACCATGGCGCACATTGAACGGCGCGAGCGCCGGGGGAAGAACGGCCAGGCCATCAGGTCATACCGGGTGCGCTGGCGCGGTCCCGACGGCAAGGAGCGCAACAAGAGCTTCAAGCGCAAGGTGGACGCCGACCGATTCGCCGCCACCGTGTCGGCCGACCTCGTACGCGGACAGTACGTGGACCCCGATGCGGGAAAGGTCGCGTTCGAGGCGTACGCGATGCAATGGCTGGCCGCGCAGACCTTCGAGGAGGGCACGTACGTCGCCGTCGAACTCCGCTTCCGACTGCACGCCTTCCCCGTCCTCGGCAACCGGAACCTGAATGAGATCCAGCCGTCGACCATCCAGGGTTGGCTCCGCACGCTGGCCGACCTCGCCCCGTCGTACCGGCAGATCATCTTCGCCAATGTCTCGACCGTGTTCACGGCCGCGGTCGACGACTCGCTCATCGTTGCCAACCCGTGCCGGGCACGGTCCGTACGACGACCCAAGAGGGGTCATCGCAAGGTCGTGCCGTGGCCGCGCGAGCGTGTGCTCAAGGTTCGCGATGAGCTCCCGGCGCGATACCGACTGATGGTGTGGCTCGGCGCCGGTCTCGGAATGAGGCAGGGCGAGATCTTCGGCCTGTCCCCCGAGGACATCGACGTCGAGCGCGGCGAGGTTCATTTGCGGCGCCAGGTCAAGTTGGTCGGCAACAAGCAGATGTTCGGTCTACCGAAGGGCCGGAAGGTCCGCGACGTACCGCTACCCGACGCCGTCCTGGGTGCGATCAACGCGCACATGACGGCCTACCCGCCTATCGAGGTGACACTCCCCTGGGAGCGGACCGACGGCAAGCCCACGACATTCACGCTCCTCCTCTACTCGCGCGAGAAGAAGGCACTCTCTCGCAACTACATCAACTCGCTGATCTGGAAGCCGGCGCTGGAGCGGGCGGGTGTCCCCACAACGCGTGACAACGGCAGCCACGCCCTCCGACACTTCTACGCCAGTACGGCGCTCCACGAGGGCGAGTCGATCAAGGCGCTCAGCGAATACCTCGGTCACGCCGACCCCGGCTTCACCCTTCGCACGTACACCCACCTGGTCGAGGACAGCGCAGAGCGGACCAAGCGCGCGGTCGACGCGGTGTTCGGCCACGAGACACCGGAGCCTGACGCCGACGTGACGACCCAGGCGGAGGGCGAAGAGGCCGAGGACGACGTCGAGGACGACGTCGAGGACGACGTCGAGGACGACGAGGATGGTGACGATGACGCGTAAGCGCAGGCAGTCGACGTACGACCAGGATGTCAGATATAGTCGACACATGCTCGAAGTCGTCCAGACCGACGGGTTCGAGACATGGCTGAAGAAGTTGAAGGACGTTCGAGGCAAGGCACGCATCGTCCGGCGGCTCGACCGTCTCGCCCAGGGCAACCCGGGGGACGTACGGCCGATCGGCAAAGGACTCTCAGAGCTGCGGCTCGATGTCGGCCCCGGTTACCGGGTCTACTACCTACAAGATGGCGACACCCTGATCCTCCTGCTGTGCGGCGGCGACAAGTCGACACAGCAGAAGGACATCGACACAGCACACGAACTCGCCGAACAGTGGCATAAGGACAAGAAGAAGGAGGAGGGCAAGCAATGACGACGAGAGAGAAGTACAAGCGCTTCGACGCCGCGGACTACCTCGAAAGCCTCGATGACGCCGCGGCCTTCCTCGAAGCCGCCCTCGAAGACTCAGCCGAGGATCCCGGCGCCGTCCCGCACGCGCTCGGGACCATCGCCCGCTCGCAGAACATGAGCGAGCTTGCCCGGCGCGTCGGCATGAGCCGCGACGGCCTCTACAAGGCGCTCTCCGCTGACGGAAACCCGACCTGGTCGACCATCCTCAAGGTCACCAACGCCCTCGGCCTGCGGTTCGAGCTCCACTCGGCGGCGTCATGAGAAACAGTGCGAACTCGAGCATCGAATCGGACCGCCAAGCGCCGGCCCTGCCTGGACGCGGCGCGCAGATTTCGACCGCGTGCGGCCCCAGCGCGGCCCACCGGGCCTGAGATCCAGAGTTTGCGCAGGTCAGCGGCGGGGCCGCGTCACTATTACGACATCTGATTTCAGGGGTTCTTGGAGTCGGCCGAACGACGACGAAAGTCGACAGAGAACCGCCTCTGACCTGCGGGCACGCCGCCGACGACCTCCTTGGTCGTTTGGCGGCGTTTCTCGTGTTTCGTCGGTGGCTCGTTACATGAGTGGTACATGGAGCCGACCCGGACGCTCACGCTCAGGCGCTGGAGAACACCGGATCAAGGACCTCGGCGACGCGGCTCATCTGGTCGTCGAGGTTGGCCTCGCTGATGTCTTCGACGCCTTCCTTTCTGCGCCAGGCGGACCACTTCGCCTGCATGTCGCCGGTGTCTGCGTAGCCCGCGACCACGGGTGCGATCGGTCGGAGTTCGACGCGGCGGTAACGCGCGACCGCCAGGGCCGAGGCCAACAGTTCGTCGTTGTCGATGTCGTGTCGTCGGGGCAGCTCGGCGATGTCGATGTAGTCGCGCCACCGGGTGCTGGTGGTGCCGCGCTCGAGGATCGTGAGGCCCTTCTCGGCGATGATCGTTTCCGGCGCGTAGCCCAGCATCTCGACGGGTTGGCCGATGACGCGTTCGACGCGCACCTTCCGCGGTGTCGGCACGATGGGATCGCCGGTCGAGATGTCCCAGACGATCCCGATCTGTTGCGCTCCGAGGGCGGCACGGACGCGCATGCGCAGGCCCGGATAGTCGGCGGCCTCGCGGATCTCCTCGACGCTCATGGAGTCCAGGTCGAAGACGAGTCCGTCGTCAGCGTCGATCGCGGCGATGTCGCGGATGACCCGCTCGATGTGCAGCGGCGTGACGCTGGCGCTGACAGCCTCAGCGTCGACGTCCTTGGTCGGCCGGCGGACGCCGTACGCGCCGATCAGGATCCCGCCCTTGAGGATGAAGTCGTCCGCATACTCGGTCTGCGCGAGTCGAGCAAGGAACGACTCCAGGCCGTGCCTGATCAAGTACGCCGCGGTCGGCGTCGGCTTGGCGCTCACGCGACCCTCGGACCGCGCCAACCGCTGGAGCTCGCGGAAGATCTCCTCGGCCCGGCTCACGCGAGCAGTTCCAGGGCCTGGAGAAGCGGCCCCTTGGATCGCGGGATCCGTGTGGCGAGGTCCATGAGCTCGGACGGCTTGCCGCCCTGTCGCAGCCACGCCCGGAGTGCGTCGCGTCCCAGCTCGTAGCCGAACTCGCCGCGGAGCCGGAAGGCGTCGACGATCGAACGCTGTGGCGAGTAGATCCCGATGATCTCCGCCGAGCCCGGGATCTCGATCTGCGCGCGCCCGATCGCGAAGGTCTCACGCGCGAACAGATGCCAGCGGATGGCACCCTCCGAGGCCGGAACGCGGGAGCCTCGCGGAATCGCGATGTCGAGTGCGTCCGGGATCGCGTCGGTGAGGTCGTGGTAGGCCAGGGCCGACGTCAGACAGATGGTCGCGTCAGCGCGGCGACTCGCTGCCTCGAGCCAGTCCCAGTCCGCCGGTGGCGCGTCGGCGGGGCGGTAGAGCCCACGGGCGATGCGCTCGAATTTCCCCGCCGCCGTGGCGCGGTAGAGGGAACTCCGGGACATGCCTCGGTCAGCGGCCCTCCCGGGGCGCAGCGTGGTCATCACGTTCACCTCCTGAACCGTTTCGTTCACAGATAACTATACCTGTAAACGTTTCGTTCCACGAGTGCGGCACATCCATTTGGCGGCGCCCCCGCGGAACTCAGCGGCGGACCTTGGCCACAGACCAACTGACTGCCTACGCCCGCCACGCGTTCATAGAGCCGTCTCAACGGCGCGATAGCACCACACGTGCGGCACAGCCCTTGGGACTGCTGCACGATCGGGTGACAGGTTGGGTCACGCAGCCTGAGTGGCTGACGCGGTCATGATGGTCTCGTATTCGATGGGGGTCAATCGGCCGAGACCGGCCTGTCGACGACGCCGGTGGTAGGTCCGTTCGATCCAGGTCACGATCGCGATCCGCAGTTCCTCGCGGGTCGCCCAAGCTCGGCGGTTGAGGACGTTCTTCTGGAGTAGTGCGAAGAAGCTCTCCATGGCCGCGTTGTCACCCGCGGCACCGACCCGGCCCATGGAGCCGACCATGCTGTGACGACCCAGCGCACTGTTCCGGTCGTCGATCGACGGAGTCAGCTGGTAACCCAGCGATTCGAGCGCTGACGCGGTCTGGGCGGCCACGCCGCGTGTGGTCTCGACGTGGAGGACGATGTCGACGTCATTCGTGGGCCTGATCGCATCGATGCCTCGATGGATCGCATGCAACGGCGTCATCAGGCCGCCGACCAGGGTCCACTTCTGGTGAGGTAGGACTGCCTCGATCTCGGCCACGTTCGGCCAAGGAGCGCCCCAGCCGCTAGGCGGAGCCGGGACCTCGATCGTCGTCCGGTCAGCCATGGAACCCCGCCAGCGCCTGTTCGAGTGCTCGCGCACCGGCGCTGCGCTCGCGGACATCGAGCGACTCAGCGAGGTCGAGCGCCGCAAGGACATCACCAGCTCTGGCGGCGTTTGCGACGACCTCCATGTCCATCGTCGTGGCACGCAATGTGAACGAGCCGACGGCATCAGCAACCAGCCCGCGGCTACGCACGACCTCGTCGATGGCATCAGCGGCCACGTAGGCGTCGAGAGCATTGAAATCTGCCAAGCCGAGGCGCCGCGCGGCCAAGTGTGTGCTGACGGTCGCCGCGCGGACGCGACCCACGGCGCTGGGGTGTCCGGCGTACCTCTGGACGACCGCGCGATCGCGCGCACGCGCGACCAGTTCCTCAATGGAGCTTTCCCGGAGCCGGCGGCGAAGGCGCGACCGCTGGCTCTCCCCCAGCCAGGAGGCATCCATGCCGGATAGCAGAGCAACGGCTCCCCACGCAGTCGCCTCCGACCACGCCCTCGTGCGCCCGCCGCGCCGCACAGCAAGAAGACGATCGACCGATGTTGCGTCGACGTACCCTCGGGCAACGTGGCCGAGCTCGCCGCTTGCCACCAGGTGCTGGACCTGGCGTGTCGAGACGCCGAGCCGGCCGGCGGCTTCGGAGACACCCAGCATGGCCATGACAGATAGTTTCGCGTATGCGAAGTTATCTATCAAGTCGTCTTCCGGTGGCTCACAACGTTCTGCGTACAGGCCGCACCCCACGAGCCAGACGAAACGGCGTTTGCGCAGGTCAGACACACATCGCCATCAGTCCTACCGTCTGATCCCGCGGAGGTCGAGGAGGTCGCGCAGCGACCGCCTCGAGACCGAAGCAGACACGTACCGCGGAAACGCCGCCGACGCCTCGGCGCGTGGGTCAGCTTCGATGCGGGAGACACCTCCGGGGCCCTCGGCATGTGACGCTTGCTCAGAGACCCCGCTCGTCCTCGACCATCGAGGTCAGGATCCGACGCGCGCGTACGGCGGCGCGGTCGGCCTTGACGTTGACGTAGCGCCGCGGCGTCGTGTCCTCGTCGAGGCAGCGCTGCATGGTCTCGATGACGGCGACATCGCGGTCGGCCATCTCGTGGAAGACAGCGGCCAGCCGCGCGCCGGCGTCGGGCGAGACAGCGGCGCCGCGCCACGAGATCTGCAGGAAGACGTGCGTCGCCCCTGACGACTCCGGCGTGAAGCCGTGGGTCCGTACGAGCTCCAGCTCGGGGCCGCCGGGACCGGAGATGGTGTAGGTCTGCTTGTGCAGGCCCGGCGTCACGAAGGTGCCCGTCTCCAAGCGATCGAACGACGCGCCGCCGTCGAGCCCGGAGACCTCGGCCTCCCACGGCGCCAAGGGGGCGGCGGGCAGCTCGCGCCGGTACGACACCGACACCTCGGACACCTCGACCTCCTCCAGCGGCGGCAGCGCCTCGATGCCCGGCGGCACCAGCTCCGGGTGCATCGCGAACACGTTGGTCAGGTCGAGGTAGTGCTCGTGCAGCAGCAGCAGGTCGGCGGCCACCCTGCGGCGCTCCCCCACGCTGCTCCAGCCATCACCCTGGAGCCACGGCGTCGACGGGGGCGGCCGCAGCCGCGCGCCACCGGGCGTGCCGGTCCAGATCCAGACGAACGGTCCGCGCTCGACGACCGGGAACGCACGCACCCGCGCGCCCGGGGGCGGGCTGTCCTGGGAGGGGATCCGGACGCAACGGCCGGAGGCGTCGTACGTGCAGCCGTGGTAGCCGCACACGACGAGGTCGCCGTCGCGGTGGCCGGCCGACAGGGGGTAGGGCCGGTGCGCGCAGCGGTCCTCGAGCGCTGCCACCGACCCGTCGGCGAGGCGGAGGAGCACGACAGACGTATCGACGATGCGTCGCGCGGTGAGTCCGTCGCCCACCTCGTCGGAGGTGGCGACGACGTACCAGCAGTCCTGGGGATAGGTCATACGTCCAGCACCAACCTCTTCGAGAGCGAGCGGGAGACGCAGAGCATGATCGTGTCGCCACGCTCGCGCTCGGACTTGGACAGGATCGAGTCGCGGTGGTCGGGGTCGCCCTCGAGCACGTCGGCCTCACACGTGCCGCAGATGCCCTCCATGCACGACCCGAGCACGTCCACGCCGGCCTTCTCGACCGCGTCGAAGATCGAGGTGCCCTCGGGCACCGTCACGGTGACTCCCGAGCGTGAGCACTCCACCTCGAACGAGTCGAGCGCGTCCGCCGACGCGACGACCTGCTTGGCCGCGAACCGCTCGAGGTGCACGCTGCCCTCGGGCCAGCCCGCACACGCCTCCTCGGCCGCGTCGAGCAAGGCACCGGGACCGCAGCAGTAGACCAGCGTGTCCGGTTGCGGCGCGCCGAGGAGCGCATCGAGATCGAACCGGTCGGCCTCGTCGCGCGGCGCGAGAGTCACGCGCGGGTCCCCCTCGAGCCGGTCCAGGAAGGCCATCGACGCACGCGTGCGACCGCCGTACAACAGGCTCCAGTCGGCGCCTCGCGCCTCCGCCGCCTCGATCATCGCGAGGATCGGCGTGATGCCGATGCCGCCCGCGATGAACTGGTAGCGCGGCGACGCCACGAGCGGGAAGTGGTTGCGCGGACCTCGTACGCGGACCGTCGCACCCTCGGCGAGCTCCTCGTGGACGTACGCCGACCCACCTCGGCTCTCCGGGTCGCGGAGCACGCCGACCTTCCACGACGACCCGTCGGCGACGCTGCCGCAGAGGGAGTACTGACGCGTCAGCGACGGAGCGAGGACCAGGTCGATGTGGGCGCCCGCGGTCCACGACGGAAGCTCCTCGCCGGCGGGGTCCACGAGGGTCAGCTCGACGACCCCTTCGGCCACCTCGCGACGGGCCGCGACCTTCAGGTCGACCTCCCTCTCCGTGGTGCTCGTGGCCCACCCCTCGCGGGAGGCGGATCGGGCGGGCGGCGCGTCCGTCGTACGCCGTCCGGGCGCCCGGTCACGTCGACGGGTGTCGGATCGCGGCTCCTGCCCGAGCGGGGTCAGGGTGACCATCATCTTGGTGTAGCCCCTGACGAAGTTCGACTGCAGGTACTCCGGCTCCTCCACGACCTCGATGTCCTCGAACCGCGCGAGCAGCTCCTCCCACAGGATCCTCAGCTGCATCTCCGCCACGCGACTCCCCATGCAGCGGTGGACGCCGATGCCGAACGAGAGATGGTGGCGAGCGTTGGGGCGGTCGATGACGAAGTCGTCGGGGTTCTCGAAGGTTCGCTCGTCGCGGTTGGCCGAGGCGTACCACATGACGACCTTGTCGCCCTTGCGGATGAACTGGCCGTTCAGGACGGTGTCCTTCGTGGCGATCCGCCGCATGTAGGCGAGCGGGGTCTGCCAGCGGATGATCTCGTGGACCATCTTCGGGACCAGCCCCGGATCGGCCTTGAGCCGCGCGAACTCGTCGGGGAACCGGTTGAGCGCGAGCACCCCGCCCGACATCGAGTTGCGGGTGGTGTCGTTGCCGCCGACGACGAGCAGGATGAGGTTGCCCAGGAACTCCATCGGCCGGTTGATCAGGTCCTTGGTCTCCTCGGACATCTGCATCAGCGTGATCAGGTCGTAGCCGGGCTTCTCGCCTGCGGCGAGCCGGGCGGCCTTGTCGTGCCAGAGTGCGCTGAAGCTCTTCGCCATGTCGGCGACACCGGTGTACAGCTCGTCCAGGTCGACGGCTCCGCCGGTCGCCGAGGCGCTGGCGCCCGCAAGCTCGGTCCAGTACACGAGCTTGCGGCGCTCGTCGTAGGGGAAGTCGAGCAGGGTCGCGAGCATCCGCGAGGTCAGCTCGATGCTGACGCGGTCGACCCAGTCGAACGGCTCGTCCACCGGAAGGCCGTCGAGGACCTCCGCGACACGCGAGCGGATCAGGCCCTCCATCTCCTCGAGGTTCTGCGGAGCGACGACGCCTTGGACCGCTCCCCTCTGCTGGTCGTGCCGCGGCGGATCCATGGCGATGAACATCTCGATGTCCAGGCCCTCCGGCGGGGTGCCGATGACGATCTGCGGCTCGGCGGAGAACGTCTCGAAGTCCTTGTCCACGGTGACGATGTCGTCGTACCGCGTCACGGACCAGTACGGCCCGAAGGCACTGCTCGACCGGAAGTGCACCGGCGCTTCGTCCCGGAGGCGCTTGAAGTAGGACTGCCACTTGCCCTGGCCGTACAGGAACGGGTTGCTGAGGTCGACCTCGGTCAGGTCGATCCCTTCGACATCAGGGAGCTCCTCCTCGACGAAGACCGGTTGCCGGTCGCCGAGCACCAGCCTCTTGGCCTTCTGGAACAGGTGCAGCCCCCGGACCTGCCGCTGCATCGGGATCGTCGCCTGCACCTTGTTGACGACCTGGTCGAGCACGCTCACGACGCCGACCGCCTGGTGAAGAAGATTTCCGCGCCCGTCAGGACCGAAGCAGGAGCCAGCAAGGGAGTCACCTCGTCGTTCGTCGTCGCACTTGAGCCCATGATCGTGCACCCGCGCTGCGAGGGCCAGGGCCGACGCCCCGTGAGCCCCTTTCCCGACGGGCACATCGGGCGCGTGTCTGCCTCAGCCTGCTCACGCCGCCCCGGCGTACGACGGCTTCCTCCGGCCGACCGGGGCGCTCCACCGCGGCTCGAGGATCGGCGAGATCTACGAGGGCACCGACGAGATCCCGAAGTGGGTCGTCGCCCGTCAGGTCCTCGGCCGCGAGATCCCCGGCCGGCTGCCGGGACGTGCCCTACTTCGACGGCTGCGGCGCGTTGACGTGACAGCTGACCTTGGGGTTGACGCCGACGTAGTTCAGCGGACCGGCGACGATGGTGAGGGCGGTGTCGCCGATGGTCCTGCACTTCACGTCCTGCTTGTCGGTGAAGTATCCGCGCTGCAGGGCGGCGAAGGCACCGATCAGCAGCCAGATGATCACAACAGCTCCGATGAGACCACGCATGGGTCCTCCTCCCGGGTCGTGGGACAGGTACCCCGCGCGGCGCGAATCATCCCTGCGCGAGCGACCGCATCCGCGTACTTCCGAGTAACCCGGGGACGGGCGGAGACTCGGGACATGCCCCGCACCGTCACCGCCTCGTCCAACTCGATCACCATGCGTCTGCACGCCGCACCCGACCACCGGGTCGTCGGCTCGATCGCGACGGCGATCGCCGACGCGGGCGGGGTCGTGACGGCGATCGACGTCGCCGACTCCAGCCACGACCGGCTCGTCGTCGACGTGACGTGCTCGTCGGCCGACGCGGACCACGCGGCCGAGCTCGAGGCGGCGGTGGCGGCCGTGCCGGGGGTGACGGTCCACAAGGTCTCCGACCGCACGTTCCTCACCCATCTCGGTGGCGTCGTCGAGGTCGCCTCGAAGGTCCCGCTCAAGACGCGCGACGACCTGTCGCTGGCCTACACGCCGGGCGTGGGACGGATCGCCCGGGCGCTCGCCGACCGGCCCGAGGACGTGTCCCGGCTGACCGTGAAGGGCAACTCGGTCGCGGTGGTGACCGACGGCTCCGCCGTACTGGGGCTCGGCAACATCGGCCCGGGCGCCGCGCTGCCGGTCATGGAGGGCAAGGCCGCGCTGTTCAAGCGGTTCGGGGCGATCAACGCCTGGCCGATCTGCCTCGACACCCAGGACACCGACGAGATCGTGCGGGCGGTCGAGCTGATCGCGCCCGGCTTCGGCGGCATCAACCTCGAGGACATCGCCGCGCCGCGCTGCTTCGAGATCGAGGCGCGGCTGCGCGAGCGCCTCGACATCCCGGTCTTCCACGACGACCAGCACGGTACGGCGATCGTGGCGCTCGCCGGGCTCACCAACGCCCTCCGCGTGGTCGGCAAGCGGATCGAGGACGCGCGCATGGTCGTCTCCGGCGGCGGAGCGGCAGGTACGGCGATCGTCGGCCTGCTCCTCGCGGCCGGTGTCCGCGACGTCGTCGTCTACGACCGCGCCGGCTGCCTGGTCGCCGACGCCGACGGCCTGTCCCCCGCCCACGCCGAGCTCGCCTCCCGGACCAACCCACGTCGCGTGGCCGGCGACCTGCGGACCGCGCTGCAGGGCGCGGACGTCTTCATCGGCGTCTCGGCGCCCGGGATCCTGCCGGCGGAGTGGATCGGCGAGATGGCGCCTGAGCCGATCGTCTTCGCGATGGCCAACCCCGACCCCGAGGTCGACCCCGTCGAGGCGTCCAGGTACGCCGCCGTCGTCGCCTCCGGCCGCTCCGACTTCCCCAACCAGATCAACAACGTGCTGGCGTTCCCCGGCGTCTTCCGCGGCCTGCTCGACGCCCGCGCGTCGACCGTGACCATCACGATGATGCTCCGCGCCGCGACCGCCATCGCGGCCGTCGTCACCGACGCCGAGCTCAACCCGAGCTACATCATCCCGACGGTGTTCCACCCCGACGTGCACACTGCGGTGGCGGCGGCGATCGCGCACCCCGAGGGCGCCACTCCGTAGACCGCGGACCTCGTGCCTCGTGCCTCGTGCCTCGTGCCTCGTGCCTCGACGGGGAGGATCCCGCCGCGGGCCGCGAGGAGTGGCGGCGTGCCTCCGACGCGGTGCAGGAGCTGCGCCACACGGTCAACACGCTCCCCCGCGAGACCGACGACCGGACGCTCGACGCCGCCGCGGTCGTGGTCTGCCTCGAGCGCGCCGTCAGCCTCTGGACATAGGGCGGAGCGGGACCTGGTCGACGGACATCTCCGGGACGCCGGCGGGCGGACGCCCGATCGCGGCCCCCACGAGCGCGCCGAGCACGACCCCGCCGAGCACGACGCCGACGACGACGCCGTTCATCCAGGGGAGACCGATGCCCACGTCCAGGGGAGAGGCGAGGCCGAGCCCGAGGACCAGCCCGGCCACCGCTCCCCTCGCCCACCGCGACAGCGGGGCGGCGGCGAGCAGCGGCACGCACCAGAAGAAGTACCAGTAGTTCGTCACCGGGCTGAGCACGGTGGCGAGCAGCATCGCGACCGCGACCGCGCGGACGGCTGAGCCGTCGCGGCGTACGGGCGTGAGCGCCAGCAGCAGGACGAGACCGAGCAGCAGCACCCCGACGCCGATCCAGTTGACGAGGTCGCGGTCGTGGACCATGTCGTGGTGGCCCAGCATCGAGCGGACCTGGAACGGCAGCGACAGCGGCGTCCGCAGCGAGAGCGTCGAGTGGAGCGCGTCCATCCAGCCGAGGCCCAGTCCGCCGACGAGGCCGATCCCGGCGACCACCGCGACCACGACCGCCGCGACCCGCAGCGCGTGGACCGCCCGCGCGGTCAGCGAGCCCGAGCGCAGCGTCAGCAGCACGACACCGAGAGCGGCGATCGCCGCGGGAGCCTTCACCGCGGTCGCCACACCGATCAGCGCCGCCCCGACGAGCCAGCCGCGTGACGGCGTGACCGCGAGCCCGACCGCCACCAGGCCGGCCATGACGAGGTCGAGGTGGGTGCCGCCGACGCCGGCGACGAGCACGAACGGGCTCGCCACCAACCACGTCGTGACGCCCGGACGAACCCCCGCGAGAACCGCCAGACGCGGCACGGCCCACAGCAGCATCGCCAGGCCCGCGACCGCCAGCAGCCGATAGCTGAGCACCAGGATCCACGGGCTGGACGTCACGTGCGCCACCAGGCCGCCCCACATCAGCGGCAGCGGTCCGTACGGCGCCGCGGTGTGCATCCATCCCCGGCTGACGCCCTCGACGATCGGTCCGTGCAGGACCGACGGCGTCACGTCGTACGGCGAGGAGCCGCGGCCGGTCAGGAACGCGTCGGCGGCGTAGCTCCAGGCATCCCTGCTGAACAGCGGCGGCGCGACGAGCAGCGGAAGCGACCACAGCCACGCGGCGCGTACGACGCCGGCGACCCCGGTCTCGCGCAGCCGCACCGCCCGACCGACCAGCAACCAGCCGATGGTCAGCAGCACCAGCCCGGTGAAGCACAGCAGCATGCCGCGCGTCTGGGCGTCGGAGGCGTCCCGCACCGCGCGCAGCGCCCCGAACCACTCGACGGGGCCGTCCTTCGGCATCTTGCCGTAGACGAAGGCGCCGACGGACGTGAGGACACCACCGACCAGGCCGACAGCCAGGCCGCAGCGACGTCCACGGCGCCCCACAGCTCCGGACATGAGTGGGACGGTAGCCCCCGAACCTGAGGGGTCCATGAGCGGTCGGTGAGGGTCGCCGGTGCCGCGCGAGGTCAGCACGGCGCGCCGGCCGCCGCGTGCCGCCCGGCGGAGAGGGCGCGCGTGCGGTCGTCGCGCAGGAAGATCCGGTGGCCGCAGACCGTGCCGGCCACGCGGTAGCGAGCGGCGAGGATCCGCGCCACCCGCGGGGTCTCCAGCCCCCAGTCGTCGATGCTCCCGATCTCCAGCAGCCAGGTCGGCGCCTGCCTGCCCGCGAGCGTGTCGGCGAACAGGGTCAGGTGCGGGTCCTCGACCCGCACCGGCAGCGACCAGGAGTAGGGGTACGGCGTGTGCAGCCCGGCGTCCTCCATCAGGTTGGGCTGGCCCCAGAGCACGATCATCGAGTCGTTCGGCCGGGCCGCCGCCGCCACGAACCGCGACACCGCGGGGCGCTCCGTGTCGGCGGGCAGCCGCACCGCCACCGCCACCACCGCCGCCACGACGGTGACCGCGACGACGAGGCGCGGCAGCAGCCGGCCCCATCGGCGCGTGCCCGGCACGAACGCGACGGCCGCGCCGACCGCGGCGAGCGGGACGACGGCGAGCAGGTAGTAGGCGTACCAGTTCAGGCTCGCGAAGATGACGGCGAAGAGCGTCGCCGCGGCGGCGACCACCGCGAGACGCAGCCGCCACTGCCCACGCCGGCCGGCCACGTCCCACGCCAGGTGCAGGAGCGGGAAGACGATCCCGCTGGCCAGCGCCGCGAGCAGGAACGACCACACCCGCTGCGCCGGTGCGTCCGACGCGGCCGCCGACACCACGTTCACCGAGTCGACGCGGAAGGTGTACGTCGCGTCGACGAGCATGGCGATGCCGGGCCCGGATGCCGCCCACGCCAGCGTGACGGCGAGCGGCAGGAGCGCGCCGACGGCGTAGACGATCACGAGCAGGAGGTTGCGGCGCGGCCGGGCGAGCAGCACGACCGCGGCCATGACCAGGCCCAGCAGCGCGCTCTGCTTGCTCAGGAACGCGCACATGCCGAGCATGCCGGCGAGCGCCGCCAGCCCGCAGGCGGTACGCCGCCCGCCGGCTCCGAGCGCCGCGAGCAGCACGGCGAACGATGCCGCGACGAACGTCGCCCCGATCTGGTCGCTGATCAGCTCCGAGCCGTAGATCACGGGGTTCGACACCAGCGCCGCGGCGCACAGCGCGGCTGCGGCGGCACCGGCGTCGCCGGCGATCCTGCGTCCGACGTACCAGGCGCTGGCGACCAGCACGGACGCGAGGAGCATCGCCACGAGCCGCATCGCGACCGGGGTGGCACCGAGGAGCGCGACCAGCTTGAAGACGAGCACCAGGACGGGCGGACGGTCGACCCACTGGGCGCCGTACAGCCAGTGGCCGGGGCCGGGCCAGTGCTGGGCGACGTACAGGTAGCCGCCCTCGTCGTCGCCGAAGGGCGAGGCCACGAACGGCAGCCTCAGGGCGCAGGCCAGCGCGATCGCGACGACGAGCGCGCGCCGCGGGCGATCCGTCATCCAGAGCCACAAGCGGGCCGGAGCGTCCCGGGCGCTACGCAACGTCGCTGACGCCATCGCCGCCCCCCGCCCTGATCGTCGGGACCGCGAGCAGGCGTCGGCGGCTGTCGTCGCGATCGGCGGGCTCGGCGGCCGCCGCGCCGATCGCGAGGGCGGCCAGCACCACGACGATCACGATCACACCGTTGCCCGGGATGTGCAGTGCCGGGTCGAGGGGCGCGATCAGCCCCATCGCGGCGACGAACGCGACCAGCGCGCCGCGCCCTCGGGCGGGGAGGTGCGCGACAGCGAGCAACGGCACGCACCACAGGTAGTACCAGTAGTTCGTCACCGGACTCAGCACGGTGGTCAGCAGCATCGCGAGCGCGACCGCGAGCAGCGCGGCGCGAGGACGCCCCGTCGGCGCGCGTCGCAGCAGGACGACGAGCCCGACCAGCAACAGCCCGACCCCGACCGTGTCAGCCACGCCCGAGCCCGTCAGGCGACCGGCCTCGAACGTCAGCGACAGCGGGGTGTGCAGCACCAGCGTGGAGTGAAGGGCCCCGATCCAGCCGAACCCGAGCCCCCCGACCAGCCCGATCGTGGCGACCACCGCGACCACCACGGCCGCGACCCGTAGCGCGTGCACCACCCGTGCGGTCAGCGAGCCCGAGCGCAGCGTCAGCAGCACCACGCCGAGCGCCGCCACGGCCGCGGGCGCCTTCACCGCGGCCGCGATCCCGATGAGCACCGCGCCCACGAGCCAGCCCCGCGACGGCGTCAGCGCGAGCGCGACGGCGACGATGCCGATCATGACCAGGTCGAGGTGGGTGCCGCCGACGCCGACCACCAGGACGAACGGGCTCGTCACGAGCCAGGTCGCCGTCACCGGCCGCACCCTCGACAGCGCGGCGAGGCGGGGCGCGGCCCACAGGAGCATCGCGAACCCGGCGACCGCGAGCAGCCGGTAGGACAGCATCAGCACCCAGGGGCTCGAGGTGATGCGCGCGAAGGCACCGCCCCACATCAACGGCAGCGGCCCGTACGGCGCGGTCGTGTGCATCCAGCACACGCAGACCGACTGGACGATCGGCCCGTGGAGCGCCGACGGCGTCGCGACGTACGGCGACGAGCCGTGGCCGGCCAGCAGCGCATCGGCCGCATAGCTCCAGCCGTCGCCGCTGAAGAGAGGCGGCGCGACGAGGAGCGGCACCAGGCACACCCAGCCGGCCCGTCTCAGCGCGGCGATGTCCACGTCGCCGCGTCGGACACCCAGGCCGAGCCGCAGCCACGCCCCCGTGAGGAGGGAAAGGCCGGCGAAGCAGAGCAGCAGGCCCCAGACCTCGGCGTGGGGCAAGGACCGGACGGCGTCCAGCGGTCCGAAGCGGCCGACGTGCCCGTCGGTGGGCATCGCGGAGTAGAGGAAGGCTCCCGCGGTCGTGCACGCCGCACCGACCGCCGCCACTGCCTGCGACCGCATGGGCGGACATTATGACTCGAAGCATGAGTGCGCGATGAAGAAACGCCGGTCATGCGCGCTTCACCGCCACTTCATGCGGAGACACCTACCGTTCACAGAGCGGTGGACGGTCCACCGCGAACGGAGGGATCGTGACCGGTCAGGCGCACAGCGGCTCTGTGGTGGGCGGCAACACGCAGGTCCACTGGTACGAGTCGGTCAACCGCTTCTCGCAGCACACCGCCTGGCTGCACACGCCCGGCCGCCTCTACGCCGAGTACGGCGTGGCGATCTTCGCGATCCTGCTGCTGGTGTCGTGGTGGCGGGCCCGCGCCACCGGCGACCTCCGCCTCGTGACCGCGGCGCTCTGGGCGCCCGTCGGCGCGCTGATCGCGATCGGCCTGAACCAGCCGCTGGGCAACCTCGTCGCGGAGCCGCGGCCCTACACCGTCCTGCCCCATGCGCTGGTGCTCGTCCCGCGCACCACCGACTTCTCCTTCCCGAGCGACCACGCCGTCATGGCGGGCGCGGCGGCCGCCGGCGTGCTGCTGGTGCATCGCGGCCTCGGCCTCGTCACCCTCGCGCTGGCGGTCCTCATGGCCGCGACGCGCGTGTACGTCGGCGCCCACTTCCCGGTCGATGTCGTTGCCGGGCTGCTCCTCGGCGCGCTGGTCACCGTGGTCACCTACCTCGTCGTACGGCCGCTGGTCCTCCGGCTGGTCGAGGCGCTCGCGAAGACGCGGCTGCGGGTCCTGCTGACGCACTCAGCCTGAGCCTGTATCCGATCCCTCGCTACTGCGCGGCACCACACGGGCGCGCAGCTCAGGCGAGGGATGGGCGGATCCAGGCTGAGCCGGTGAGCGCGACCGGCGCCCATGCGGGCCAGCAGGGGCTCCCGACCACCCGTCCGCGATCGAAGGTCGCGACCACCCGGTAGGGGCTGCGGGCGCTCGAGTTGTCGTAGAACGTCGTACGGTCGGCGAGGTCGCACGCGGCCGCGACGAGGGTCCACAGGCGGTCGTACCGATCGCGGACCTTCTGCTCCGGCACGTCGTGCCCGCCCCGCCCTACCCGGTGCGCGACACGGCCCACGGACACCTCGACCGAGACCATCACGACGTGGAGCTGGACGAGGTAGCCGGCTCCCGCCGCCCGCCCGACGAGGTCGATCTTGCTCTGGTGGCTGAACACCGTCTCGGTCACGAACGAGCGCCGCGACGCCAGCAGCCACTCGCGCTGCTGCGCGGCCACCTGGGAGGCCTCGTAGGCGTGCTCGAGCTGGGCCTCGGGCCAGCGCTCGGCCGCGATGACGTCCGCGTTGACGAACGGCAGGTGAGTCCGCGGCACCAGGACCCGCGTCGCGAGGGTCGACTTGCCCGCACCGTTGGGCCCGGCGAGGAGGTGCAGGACGGGGGTGCTCATGCCTCCGGGTCTGTGGCGGCACCCGCAGCGGACTCCACGACGGCGTTGCCGGCCGCGTCGCCGACCACCCACGCGTCGCCGAGCTCCGCGGTGAGGTCGAGGGCGGCGATGTCGGCGCCGATCCCCTCGTCCCAGGCGGCGCGCACGAGCGCCTGCTCCCGCTCGGCGAGGGCGTCGTAGGAGCCGTCGCCGGCGAGGACCGCCTCTACCGCTCGGTGGCTGACCCCCGGGGCCGCCTCGAACTCGCGGCCGATCCGCGCCCAGTGGGCCAGCTGCTGCGCGGCACTGCGCGAGTTGACCGCGCCGCTGGACTTGGCGGCTTCGAAGAGACCGCCGTCGAACCGGGTGGGGATCGTGCTCACCCCTTGAATGTAGCACCTTGCTACACGCGTGCGGCCCTCATGGCATCATGCGATCGCGCCGGCGGGCCCGGGAATGCCCGGACCCCCTCGTGACGTTGGAGAGATAGTTAGCATAGGTAACCTATAGACCCGACGGCACGGACGGGAGTGACGACCAGTGGCGGACACGGCGCAACGCCTCGAGAGGGCGCGAGACCGAGCAGCACGAGCCGAGCGCGAGGTGCGCAGTCCGCACTACAAGTGGGTCGCCCTGTCCAACACCACGCTGGGCGTGCTGCTGGCCACGATCAACCAGTCGATCCTGCTGATCGCGCTGCCCGACATCTTCCGAGGCGTCGGGGTCAACCCGCTCGCACCGGGCAACACCAGCCTGCTGCTCTGGCTGATCATGGGCTACATGGTCGTCACCGCCGTGCTGGTCGTGGGCCTGGGCCGGCTCGGCGACATGTTCGGCCGGGTCAAGATGTACAACGCGGGCTTCGCGATCTTCACCTTCTTCTCGATCATGCTCGCCATCACCTGGATGCACGGCACTCCCGGCATCCTCTGGCTGATCGCGATGCGGATCTTCCAAGGCGTCGGCGGCGCCATGCTGATGGCCAACTCGGCGGCGATCATCACCGACGCGTTCCCGAGCAACCAGCGCGGCCTCGGCCTCGGCCTCAACCAGGTCTCCGCCATCGCGGGCTCCTTCATCGGCCTGGTCGTCGGCGGGCTGCTCGCCCCCATCGAGTGGCACCTCGTCTTCGTGGTCTCCGTCCCGATCGGGCTGTTCGCCACCGTGTGGGCCTACCTGCGCCTGCACGACACCGGCGTGCGTCAGCACGCGCGGATGGACTGGTGGGGCAACCTGACCTTCGCGGTCGGGCTGATCGCCGTGCTGGTCGGCATCACCTACGGCATCCAGCCGTACGCCGGCCACTCGATGGGCTGGACGAACCCCTGGGTCCTCACGGCACTGATCGGCGGCGCCGCCGTGCTGGTGCTGTTCTGCGTGATCGAGACCCGGGTCGCCGAGCCGATGTTCCACATCGGCCTGTTCAAGGTCCGCGCGTTCGCCTTCGGCAACCTCGCCAGCCTGCTGGCGTCGCTCGGCCGCGGCGGGCTGATGTTCGTGCTGATCATCTGGCTGCAGGGCATCTGGCTCCCCCAGCACGGCTACAGCTTCGAGCGCACACCGCTGTGGGCGGGCATCTACATGCTCCCGCTGACGGTGGGCTTCCTGGTGGCCGGTCCGGTCTCCGGCTACCTGTCCGACCGGTTCGGCGCACTGCTCTTCGCGACGGGCGGCATGCTCGTGGCGGCGCTGAGCTTCGTGTGGCTGATGGAGCTGCCGGTGAACTTCAGCTACTGGCAGTTCGCGGCCGCGCTGCTGCTCAACGGGCTGGGCATGGGTCTGTTCGCCTCGCCCAACCGCGCCGGCATCATGAACAGCCTCCCCGCGCGCCAGCGCGGCGTCGGTGCGGGCATGACCGCGACGTTCCAGAACGCCGCGATGGTGCTGTCGATCGGCATCTTCTTCAGCCTGATGATCACGGGCCTGAGCTCCTCGCTCCCGCACACCATGCAGTCGGGCCTGACCGCACAGGGGGTGCCGGCGGCGCAGGCGCACCGGATCGCCGGCCTGCCGGCGGTGAGCGTCCTGTTCGCGTCGCTGCTCGGCTACAACCCGGTGCAGACGCTGCTCGGCCCGGCGACCCTGTCGCACCTGTCGACCGCGCACCAGCAGTACCTCACGGGTCGCAGCTTCTTCCCGCAGCTGATCTCCGGCCCGTTCGCCGACGGCCTCGGCGTCGCGTTCGGCTTCGCGATCGCGGCCTGCCTGGTCGCGGCGGCCGCCTCGGCGATGCGCGGCGGCAGGTACGTCCACGTCGAGGAGCCGGCCGCGGACGCGACCGCCGACGCCAACTCCGACGCCATGGCCGCGCTCGACCGCGTGAGGGACTGAGCGACACCCACCACAGGTGATCGCTGGCCGACGACCGCGTCTTGCGGCACGCTGAGCGAGTGATCCCACTGGCGTCCGGCGAGCGCTTCGAGGCGTGGACCGGGCAGCACCTCCTCGTGCTGGCGTTCACCGCCGCCGGCGTCGTCGCGGCCGTGTGGTGGGGGCGCAGCCACCGCGACACCCCGCGCGAGCTGCCGGCCCGGCGTACGGCCGCCGCGCTGAGCCTGCTGGTGATCGTCGGGATGCAGGTGTACTGGCTGACGCCCGGAGCGCGCGGCGCGAGCAGCTCGTGGCCGCTGCAGCTCTCGGACGTGGCCGACTACACCGCGGCGTACGCGATGTGGACACGCGGGCCGAGGTCGACCGCGTTCACCTACTACGTCGGGCTCTCGCTCACGCTGATGGCGGTCCTCACCCCGTCGCTCGCGTTCGGCTTCCCCGACATCCGCTGGTTCGGGTTCTGGATCCGCCACATCGTGGTGGTGTGGGCGGCGGTCTACCTCACGTGGGGGCTGGGCATCCGGCCGACGTGGCGGTTCTACCGCACGACGATCCTCGCGGTCCTCGTGTGGGCCGCGATCGTCTACCCGTTCAACAGGGTCGCCGGGACCAACTACGGCTTCCTGGTCCGTCCGCCGCCCGCGTCCACACCGCTCGACCTGTTCGGGCCGTGGCCCTGGTACCTCCTGGTCGCGGCGGCGGTCCTGCTCACGCTCTGGGCCGCGGTCTACACGCTGCCGTGGCGGCTCGCCGTCAGACGGCAGCCTCCAGAGCGGCGTACTCCTCGCCCGTGAGCTCGATGTCCGCGGCGGCCATGTTGTCCTCGAGGTGCTCGACGCTCGAGGTGCCAGGGATCGGCAGCATGACCGGGGAGCGCTCGAGCAGCCACGCCAGGGCGAGCTGCGACGCCGTCGCCCCCTTGCGCTCCGCGATCTCGGACAGCGGGCCGCCCTGCTTGGCGAGCTCGCCGGTGGCGAGCGGGAACCACGGGATGAAGCCGACGCCGTGCTCCTCGGACCACGTCAGCAGCTCCTCGGCGGAGCGGTCGGCCAGGTTGTAGAGGTTCTGCACGGTCGCGATCGTGGCCACCTTCGACGCGGCCTCGACCTGGGCGACGCTGACCTCGGACAGGCCGATGTGGCGGACCTTCCCCTCGTGCTGCAGCTTCTTGAGCTCGCCCACCTGGTCCTCGAGAGGGACCTCGGGGTCGATGCGGTGGAGCTGGAAGAGGCCGATCTGCTCGACGCCGAGGTTGCGCAGGCTCAGCTCCGCCTGCTGCCGGAGGTACGCCGGACGGCCGACCGGCGTCCAGACGTTCGGACCCTGCCGCGTGAGACCGGCCTTGGTCGCGACGAGCACGTCGTCGGCGTACGGGTGGAGCGCCTTGCGGATGAGCTGCTCGGCGACCACGGGGCCGTAGGAGTCGGCGGTGTCGATGAGGTTGACGCCGAGCTCGACCGCGCGACGGAGCACCCGGACCGCCTCGTCGGGGTCCTTAGGGTCGCCCCACACGCCGGGCCCGGTGAGCTGCATCGAGCCGAAGCCGAGGCGGTTGACGGTCAGGTCGCCGATGGTGAACGCGCCGCTGCGGGCGCCAGCAGTCTGGGTCATGTGGGGCCCAACCGGCGCGGCTGCCGCGACATTCCGGCGACACGCCGCGTGCGTGGATCCGGGCCGATGGGTACCGGCACGGTCAGTGCACACGAACGGAAGGAGCAGAGGCATGGCGGACGTGGTGATCCTCGGAGGTCACGGAAAGGTGGCGCTGCGGCTGGCGCCGCTGCTGGTCAGGCTCGGCGACCGGGTGACCGGCGTCGTACGCAACCCCGACCACCAGGCCGACGTCGCGGCGGTCGGAGCCACACCCGTGGTCGCCGACGTCGAGAGCCTCGACGTGGCCGGACTGGCGAAGCTGCTGGAGGGCCACGACGCCGTGGTGTGGTCGGCCGGTGCCGGCGGCGGCGACCGGGACCGGACGTACGCGGTCGATCGCGACGCCGCGATCCGCAGCATGGAGGCCGCCGAGACCGCGGGCGCGACCCGCTACGTGATGGTGTCCTACCTCGGCGCCGGGGCGGACCACGGTGTCGACCCCGACGACCCGTTCTTCGCGTACGCCGACGCGAAGTCGGCCGCCGACGCGGCCCTGCGCGACTCCTCCCTGCTCCACACGATCCTCGGCCCCGGCCACCTGACCCTGGACGAGCCCACCGGGATGATCGACGTGGTCAGGGGGTCGGTCGACGGCGAGACCTCGGTGACGCGCGGCGACGTGGCGGCGGTGGCCGCTGCCGTCGTGCACGACGACGCGACCATCGGCCGCACGATCGACTTCCACAACGGCACCACGCCGATCCTCGCCGCGCTGCACGAGTAGGCGCTCGGCGCGGCGCAGGGGGTGGAGCGAGACCTTGCGCAGGGCTAGAGTCCGAATCGGGTGAGGGGCCGCCTCGCGTCCCCCACGGCCGAGCGGGCGGGAGGGCCCATGGACACTCCACAGGTTCCGGTCGACATCCTCCACTGGGTCGTGGCGGTCCTGCCGATCATCGTGCTGCTGGTCCTGCTCGTGCCGCTGCGATGGCGCGCACCGGAGGCGGCCCCGGTCGCGATGTTCGTGGCGGCGATCGTCGCCCTGGTCTTCTTCAAGACGCCGTGGCACACGCTGACGGTCGCCGGCGGCAAGGGCGTGTGGGACGCCATCTTCATCCTCTACGTGATCTGGCCGGCGCTGATGCTCTACCAGGTCACCAAGCAGGCCGGGGCGTACGACGCCCTGCGCAAGGGGATCTCGAGGTTCAGCCGCAACGAGCTGTTCATCATCCTCGCGCTGGCGTGGGTGTTCTCGAGCTTCCTGCAGGGCATCGCCGGCTTCGGCGCCCCGGTCGCGGTCGTCGTACCCCTGCTGATCGCGGTCGGCGTGAAGCCGGTCTACTCGGTGGCCTTCGGGGTCCTGGCGCACGCCTGGGCCCGCTTCTTCGGCACGCTCGGCGTCGGCTGGCTCGCGACGCTGCGCGTCACCGCGGACGAGGCCGGCCACAACCACTTCGACGTGACGCGCGCGGCGGTCGAGTCCGGCGGCCTGATCCTGATCTCCTGCTACCTCGGTGGCGCGCTCGTCGTCTACCTCTACGGCCGTTGGGCCGCCGTCAAGCACGCGTGGCCGCTGATCCTCATCCTCGGCACGATCCTCGGAGTCGGCCAGATGCTGACGGCGATCTTCAGCCCCGAGCTGTCGACCTTCCTCGCGGCCGCTGTCGCCCTGGTGGCGCTCTACCCGCTGTCGCGCTGGCGCCGCTACCGCGACCCGATCACCGGCATCCCCGAGCGGCCCGCGATGGCCGAGAGCGTGATCGGCTCCGCCGACGAGACCGCGCCGGTGATGAGCCTCGGCTGGTCGTGCCTGCCCTACATCGTGCTGCCGGTCGTCACGCTCAGCGCGCTGCTGATCGACCCGCTCAACGACCAGCTGAGCAAGTGGCGCGTGGGTCTGCCGTTCCCCGACGTCACGACCGGCTACGGCGTCACCAACGCCGCGGTCGACAAGTACTCCCCCATCACGGTGCTCACCCACCCGGGCACGATGCTGCTGGTCACGACGGCCGTCGTCTGGATCGTCTACCGCGCCCGCGGCTACTACAGCGCCTGGGGCAGGGTGGCCGGGACCGAGAGGCTCGGTCTCGCGCTGCTCACCGACGCGATCCCCGCGTCCGTCCCGGTCATCTGCTTCCTCGTGACCAGCCGGATCCTCGACCACAGCGGCCAGACGTTGACCATCGCGCACGGCATCGCCGACGTCGCGCCGCCGGACCTCTACGCCTTCGTCGCGAGCGTCCTCGGCGCCCTCGGCGCCTTCATGACCTCGTCGAGCACCGCGTCCAACGTGCTCTTCGGCAGGGTCCAGTACGACGTCGCGACGCTGCACGCCCTGAGCCCGACCGCGATCATCGCGGCCCAGGCGGCCGGATCGGCGTACGGCAACGCGATCGCGCCGGCCAACATCGTCCTCGGCACGAGCATCGCCGGCATCAAGGGCCAGGAGGGCGCCGTGCTGCGCCTGACGATCGGCTGGACCGCCGTCGTGCTGGTGCTGACCGGCATCGCCACCGTCGTCCTCGTCAACGTCTGAATGTGAGACAGGGCAATGAACAAGAAGCTGACCATCGAGACGATCTCGTTCGTGCTGCTGATCATCGCCTTCCCGGTGATCAGCAACGGGACCCACCACGACCGCACGGCGGTCTGGGTCGTCGGCCTGGTGTGCATGGTCGTGGCCGGCCTGCTGCCGATCGTCACCCGCTTCATGGACCACAGCAAGGACGAGCCTCGGGACATGGGTCTCGAGCTCGACGAGCGCGCCTCCTGAGGAGCAGGCATGAGTAACCCGAACGGTCCTCGCACGGGGCGGCCGCCGTTCCGCGCGCAGAACGGCGTCGTGTCGACGCCGCACTACCTCGCCAGCGCCGCCGGCGTCGCCGCGCTGCAGCAGGGCGGCAGCGCGGTGGACGCCGCTATCGCGGCCAACGCCGTGCTGTGCGTCGCCTACCCGCACATGGCCGGGCTCGGCGGCGACGGGTTCTGGCTGATCGCGGGCACCGGTGCCGACGGCGTCGAGGCCGTCGATGCCTGCGGGCCCGCCGCCGCGGGCGCGACGCTCGACTACTACGAGCCGCACAGCGTGGACGGCGCGATCCCGGCGCGCGGTGCGCTCGCGGCGCTCACGGTGCCGGGTGCGGTCGACGGCTGGCGGCTCGCGCACGAGCGCCACGGCCGGCTGCCCTGGGCGACGCTGTTCGACGCCGCCATCGCGCTCGCGCGCGACGGGGTGCCGGTCAGCCGGTCACTGACCGACTGGACCGTGCAGGACGAGCCGCTCCTGCGGGCGGAGCCGGGCAGCGCGGCGATCTACCTGCCCGGTGGCCGGGTGCCGCGCGACGGCGAGCGGCTGGTGCAGCCCGATCTCGCCGGCTCCTTCGAGCTCATCGCGCGCGACGGTGCGCGGGTCGCCTTCTACGAGGGCGGGTTGGCCGAGCGGATCTGTCACGGCGTACGGCCCGAGGGGTCGCCGCTCGCGCCGAGCGACTTCGCGTCGTACCGCGCGGAGTGGGTGGAGCCGATCTCCACGACCTACCGCGGCCACGACGTCTACCAGATGCCGCCGCCGACGCAGGGCTTCACCGCGCTGCAGATCTTCAACCTCCTCGACGGGTACGACGTCCGCGGCTGGGGCGACGGCACCGCGGACTACTACCACCACATGGCCGAGGCGGTGAAGGTCGCCTTCGCCGACCGCGACGAGTGGCTGACCGACCCGCGGACCGTCGACATCCCCCTCGAGCAGATGATCGGCAAGGAGTACGCCGACGAGCGGCGTGCGCTGATCGACGCGGATCGCGCGGCGGCCGTCGGCTCGGTGCCGCCCGGCATCCCCTACCCGCGGCCGCACGAGACCCGCGTCCCCGACGGCGACACCTGCTACTTCTGCGCGGCCGACGGCGACGGCCTCGTCGTCTCGCTGATCTCCTCGATCTACATGGACTTCGGCTCCACCGTCGTCGCCGGCGACACCGGCATCATCCTGCAGAACCGCGGCGCGTTCTTCTCCCTCGACGAGTCCCATCCCAACGTCCTCGCTCCCGGCAAGCGCACCTTCCACACGCTCGCGCCCGCGATGCTGATGCGGGACGGCGAGCCGGTCCTGGCGTTCGGCTCGATGGGCGGCGAGGGCCAGCCGCAGTCGCAGGCCGCCATGGTGACCCGCATCCTCGACTTCGGGTACGACGTCCAGCAGGCGATCGAGGCTCCGCGCTGGCTGATGGGTCGCACCTGGGGCACGCCCTCGCGGAGCCTGTCGCTCGAGGGCCGGATACCCGACGAGGTGGTGCGCGAGCTCGAGCGACGGGGCCATCCGGTGCAGATGGTGACCGACTGGAACGACAACATGGGCCACGCGCAGGCGATCCGGATCGACCGCGAGAGCGGCTTCCTCGAGGGCGGCGCCGACCCGCGCGGCGACGGCGCGGCGCTGGGCTGCTGACCCGATGAGCGACGTCTGGATCACGCTGTCGATCATCGGGCTCGCACTGGTGATGTTCGCGTGGAACATCGTGCCCGCGGCGGTCGTCGCGATCGGCGCCGCGCTGCTGCTCTACTTCACCGGCGTCCTGACGATGCCCGAGGCGATCAGCGGCTTCGGCGACCCTGTCGTCGTGCTGATCGCCGCGCTGCTCGCCATCGCGGTGGCGCTCGAGGCGACAGGCGTCGGCGCGTGGGCGGGCCAGCTGCTGCTGCGGCTCACCGGACACAGCCAGACCACCCTGATGGTCGCCCTGATGCTGGTCGCGGCCGTGTTCAGCGCGCTGGTCGGCATGAACGGCGCCGTCGCGGCGATGCTGCCCGTGACCGTGATCATCGCCGTGCGCACGGGCACCGCGCCGTCGTACCTCATGATCCCGCTGGCGCTGGCCTGCCTGAAGGGCGCGAAGCTGACCCTGCTCGGGTCGCCGGTGAACGTCATCGCCGCCACCCAGGCCGACGAGGCGGGCGTCGGACACATCGGGTTCTTCGCCTGGGCCTGGCTGGGGCTGCCGCAGCTGCTCGGCTCGATCCTGATCGTGGTGCTGCTGGGCAAGCGGCTCCTGCCCGAGCGTCGCAGCGAGTCGATCCCCGCCGACCTCAGCGGGCACGCCCAGAAGCTGGTCGAGGACTACCGGCTCGAGCACGGCCTCCACCAGCTGCTGGTGCTCGCCGGCTCGCCGCTGGTCGGGACCTCGCGCAAGGAGCTCGACCTCGCCGGCTACCCGGGTCTGTCCACGGTGGCGTTCATCGACCACCACGACCACGAGCCGCTCGAGCGCGAGCAGCTGGAGGCCGAGGACCTCGTGCTGGTGCGCGGCGACGGCGACGCGGCGCGGAGCCTCGCGGCCGATCTCGGGCTCGAGGTCCGCGGCGACGGCGACCGGGCGCTGGCCGACCTGCTGCTGGGTCGCGACTCCGGGCTGGCCGAGGTCGTCGTGCCGCAGCGGTCGGCGATGGTGGGGCGCACGGTCTTCCCCGGCATGACGACCGACGACCAGGACCTCATGGTGCTCGCCGTGCAGCGAGGCGGCGCCGAGCTGGTGCGCCCGCGGCTCACCCTGCGGCCGGGCGACCACCTGCTGCTGCAGGGCAGCTGGCCGGCGCTCGAGCGCTACCTCTCCGACCCACAGGTGCTGGTCGTGGACTCCCCCGAGATGGTGCGCCAGCAGGCCGTCGCGCTCGGGCGCGGCGCACCGATCGCGATCGCGAGCCTGGCGCTGCTGGTCGTGCTGCTGGTCTTCAACCTCACGCCCGCCCCCATCGCCGCGCTCATCTCGGCGAGCCTGATGGTGGTCTTCCGCGTCGTACGGCTGCCGCAGCTCTACCGGGGCATCGACTGGAACACCGTGATCCTGATCGGCGCGATGATCGCGCCGGCGACCGCGATGTCCAAGAGCGGCGCGGCCCGGATGATCGGCGACCACATCGTCAGCTGGCTCGGTGGCGCCGGGCCGACGATGGTGCTGGCCGGGCTGTTCCTCGCGGCGACGATCATCACCCAGTTCATCTCCAACACCTCGACGGCGCTGGTGATGATGCCGATCGGGCTCGCGGCCGCCGCCGACATGCACGTCTCGGCGCTGCCGATGATGCTGAGCGTCGCGATGGGCGCGAGCGCGTCCTTCCTGACGCCGTTCGCGAACGGCGTGAGCCTGATGGTCTACGGACCCGGCGGCTACAGGTTCGGTGACTTCTGGCGTCTCGGCCTGGTCGTCCTCGCCTGGACGATGGCCGTCACGGTCGTCGTCACGCCGATCGTCTGGCCGTTCTGAGCCGGCTCAGCGCGTCACGCGCGCCAGGAAGGTGTCGACGTTGGCGGTCAGCCGCGCGACCCGCTGGTCGACGGTGAGCGTCTCCTGGACGACGGGCGTGTCCACCTTGCGCTTGTTCCTGACGTAGAGCGAGCACGCGAGGTCGGTACAGGCGTAGAGGCCGACCGAGTCGCCCTGCTGCCCCGACCGACCGGCCCGGGGCGCGACCATCAGCGCGACCGGCCCTACGGTCAGGCACAGGTCGCACATCGACTTGCGGCCACGGCTCGCGGCTCCCTGCGTGATCCGCATGGCGACGCCGCGGACCTCGCACGCCCGCTCGGTGACGAGGTAGGTGCGGGTCGGCGACCTCGGGTCGAACCAGCCGAGGAAGTCGAGGTCCTCCCAGGTCTGCGCCGAGAGGTCCGGCAGGTTCATCCGGGTCGACTGACCCTTGCTCTGGTTCACGAACGCCTTGCGGATCTGGGCTTCGGTCAGCGGGGCCACAGTCGCGGACGGTAGGCGACCCGGCCGGTCACGGCAAGCGAGATTCGCCCGAGGCGTCCCCGGCCGGCAGCTCGTCCGGCACGTACCTCGGCAGCCGCCAGGCCGGGAAGACCGCCAGCGCCGAGACGGCGCCGACGAGGAGGAACGCGGCACGCAGGGCACGGAGCCGTGCGTCGTCGTTGACCGCGACGGCCCGGTCGACCTGCTCCTCCGTCGCGGAGGTACGCCGCAGCGTGCTGCGCAGGTCGCCGTCGGTCACGAAGTCGACGTGGCCGGAGAACGCCTGCCGCTCGACGTGGTCGGGAAGGTCGGCCCGGGCGAATCCGGTCGCGAGGAAGACGCCGAGGAGACCGACCGCCACCACACCTGCGAAGGCCGCGCCGAGCGCGTTCGAGACGTTGTTCGCGACGCCGCGCAGCGCGCCGACGTCGCCCGCGAGATGCTTGGGCGAGGCGGAGACCAGCACGTTGAACAGCAGCGTCAGCAGGGTGCCCTCGCCCGCGCCGACCAGCAGCAGCCCCACCACGACCGCAGCGGTGCTCCAGTCGCGGCCGAGCGTCGCTGCGACCACCAGCAGGCCGACCGCGATGAGGACGAAGGACGCGACGCCCAGCAGCCGCGGCGCGACCCGGTCGTAGAGACGGACCGAGAGCACGCCGGCGGCCGCGATCGCCACGGAGTAGGGCAGGATCGCGCCGGCGGAGGCCATCGGCGTACGGCCCTGGGCGAACTGGACGTAGAGCGGGATCAGGAAGCCCACCGCGAGGCTGAGGCTGCCGGCCACCAGGAACGCGATCACCGCGCTGCGCTCCTCGTCGCTCCCGAGCACCTCCGTGGCGAGCAGCGGCTCGCGCCCGTGGTCGGACCGGCGGCGCGACCACGCGAAGAACGCCTGTCCGAGGACGACCCCGACGACGATCAGCAGCGGCGCCGGCGACAGCCGCAGCACCGAGAACGGCGCGCCGGGAGCCGCGACCAGCGGCCCCCACGTCTGCATGGTCCGGAAGCCGACCAGGATCGCGGCGATCGCGGCTGCCGAGAGCACGACGCCGACGACGTCGATCCTGATCTCGGGCCGGCGTGGGATCGGCTTCAGCCCCCGGCTCAGCGCGAGCACGACGACGGCCAGCGCCACGATCAGCCAGTAGGACCACCGCCAGCTGAGCGCGGTCGCGAGGAAGCCCGCGACGACGAAGGTCACCGCGCTCGACACCGCCGGGATGCCCGCCAGGACGCCGAGCGCCGTCGCCTGCTGGCGGCCGTGGTAGCTGGCGGCGATGAGCACGACCAGCGTCGGCACCACCACGGCCGCGGCGACGCCCGCGATCGCCTGTGCGACGTTCATCGTGGTGGCGTCGGTGCTCGTCGCCATCAGCGCCATCGCGTCGCCGTGGACCACCACGCCCACCTGGAGGACCAGGCGCTCACCGAGGAGCTTGCCGATCTTCGCGCCGACCATGACGAGCGCCGCGACGAATAGCGAGTAGATCAGCAGCGCCGTCGCGGCGGCCGTGGCCGGCGTGCCGAGGTCCTCGGAGAGGGGTCCGAGGGAGACCGGGAGGACGTTGAGGTTGACGGCCATCTGGAGCTGGGCGAGGACCACGATGACGAGCGGGAACCACGGCGCCCGCACGTCTCGCTCCGTCACGTCCTCAGGATGTCATCGCGGTCAGCAGCCGTATCGCAGGGCGCGCATGAGCAGCGAGGCGATCATCGCCTGGCCCTTGGCGGAGGGGTGGACGCCGCCGGTGTCGAGGTAGCCGTTCGGGTCCTGGCCCGGCACCTGGACGTGGCGGAACCACGGGGCGAGGTTGATGAAGATGCGGTGCTGCGGGTCGGCGGAGGCCACCCGGCGCATCTGGTCGACGTACTCGCTCCAGGGGTGCTTGCCCGTGGAGCGCGCGGGATCCTGGAAGGTCGCGACGATCACCTGCACCGCCCCGGGCGCCAGCGTCCCGACGGCGGTCGTCGTCGCGCCCAGCGCCGTGCCGAACAGCGGCGGCGGGTCCTGGAGCCAGTAGTCGTTCGCGCCGATCATGTGGAACACGACGGCCGGGCTCGAGCCGGTCACGCTCGACAGCAGGAGCGACGGGAGGTACCCGACCATGTCATCCGCCGCGACCGCACCCGGGATGCCGGCGTTGACCATGCGGGCGCCGGGCCGGTGCGACAGCGCCCGCGGGTCCAGTGCGCCCATCGTCACGGGGTCGCCGTGCACGCCGTGCGCGATGAGGTCGACCATCAGGCGGTCGGTCCACCGCTGCCGGGGGCTGCTGAGGTCCTTGCCGAAGGTGGTCGACGAGCCGAGCGCCGCCATCGGCACCGGGTGCGTCGCGCTGGAGGCGAGGACGCGGTGCAGCTGCGTCAGCGCAGGTCCGCGGGGCGTCACCGGCTGGGTGCACGCCGACGGAGCCGGTGCGGCCGACGAGGTGGTCGCTGCGGCGTGGGCCGGGGCGACCGCCGACAGGCAGGTGAGCAGAAGGGCGGCTGCAGGCAGAGCCAGACGTCGCATGACACTCCCGAGAAGGATGGTGGACGAGCGGTCGAAGGCTATCTGCTCATGCGTCGGCGACGAGAATCACCCGGAGCGTCCGGGGCCCATGGACCCCCTCGACCCGCTCCAGCTCGATGTCGCTCGTGGCCGAAGGTCCGCTGATCCAGGTCAACGGACGGCCGCCCCCGACAGCGACGGCGAGCACGTCGACAGCGTCCGGTACGTCGGCCACCAGCTGCGAGGCTCGTACGACGCACACGTGGATGTCGGGCACGAGCGAGAGCGCGCGACGGCCCTGGTCGGGGCCGTGGTCGAGCACGATGGTACCGGTCACCGCGATGCCGACCGCGGCGCCGGTGAGCACCGCGCCGACCTGGTCCAGCGCGGCGGCGTCGAGACCGTCGTCGGGCCGCGCGACTCCCGGGCCCAGCGCCGAGGTCCAGGCGGCGTCGACGCCGTCGGGCACGACCACCGTGGCCACCCCGGCCAGCGCATCGGCGACAGCTGCGGGCAGATCGGCGGCCGCCGTCCGGCGTACCTCCGCGCGGTAGTCCTCGACCCGCTCCACGAAGAGGTCGGCCACGTCGGCGACCGGAGACGGCGCGCGGACGTGGGCGGGCGCTGGGGTCGGCGTCGCGTCGGCGAGGGCCGCGCGCACGCGGGCCAGGACCTCCTCACGCCCGCTCATCGGCCACGCTCCCGCTCCCACCAGCTGCGGAACGTCTCGGGCGGTGGAGCAGGGGCGTCGCGCGCGTCGGACCAGGCGGAGGCGCCCGGGATCCGGCCGAGCGTCGGCTTGTTCCGCAGCGCCTTGCCGCCGAGCTCGACACCGCTCTGCACGCGCTCCCAGCGACGGGAGTCGGAGAACATCCACGACGCGCCCCGCATCGCGACTCCCTCGGCCGACGGCCGGCCGCGACGCTTCTCGTCGACGACGCGGGACCGCAGGTGCACCAGCAGCTCGGGGATGTCGATGCGGACCGGGCAGGCGTCGAAGCAGGCACCGCACAGCGAGGAGGCGTAGGGCAGCGACTTGTCGACCGGCGACTGCGTGCCGCGGATGAGCGGGTTGAGCACCGCGCCGATGGGGCCCGGGTAGACCGAGCCGTAGGCATGGCCGCCCACCCGCTCGTAGACCGGGCAGACGTTGAGGCAGGCCGAGCAGCGGATGCACCGCAGCGCCTGCCGCCCGACGCTGTCGGCGAGCGCGTCGGTGCGCCCGTTGTCGAGGAGCACGACGTGCACGTCCTGCGGTCCGTCGCCGGGCGTGACGCCCGTCCACATGGAGGTGTAGGGGTTCATCCGCTCCCCCGTCGACGAGCGGGGCAGCAGCTGCAGGAACACGTCCAGGTCGGCCCAGGTCGGCACGATCTTCTCGATGCCGACGACGCTGATCAGCGTCTCGGGCAGGGTCAGGCACATCCGCCCGTTGCCCTCGGACTCGACGACCACGAGGGTTCCGGAGTCGGCGACGGCGAAGTTCGCGCCCGAGATCGCGACCTCGGCGCGCAGGAACTTCTCGCGCAGGTGGAGGCGCGCGGCCTCGGCGAGCTCCGGCGGGCTGCTGGTGAGTCCGGCGGGCGCAGGCGTGCCGACCTCACCCATCTCGCGCAGGAAGATCTCACGGATCTCCGCGCGGTTGCGGTGGATCGCGGGCACCAGGATGTGGCTGGGCGTGTCGTGGCCGAGCTGGACGATCAGCTCGGCGAGATCGGTCTCCCACGCGTCGATGCCGGCGGCCTCGAGCGCCTCGTTGAGGCCGATCTCCTGCGTCGCCATCGACTTGACCTTCACGACCTCCTCGGCGCCGGTCTCACGCACCAGGCCGGTGATGATCGAGTTGGCCTCCGCGGCGTCGCGCGCCCAGTGGACGGTCGCGCCCGCCCGGGTCAGCGACTCCTCGAGCCGGACCAGGTAGGTGTCGAGGTTGGTCAGCACCTCGTCCTTGATCGCGGCGCCCGCGACGCGCAGGTCCTCCCAGTCGTCCACCTCCGCGACCACGCGGGCGCGCTTGTCGCGGATCGTGTGGGTGGCGTGGTTGAGGTTGGACCGCAGCTGGGCGTCCTCGAGCGCCTTGCGCGCGGCCGTCGGGAAGGCAGGCATGCCGACGAACGTGCCGCTCACGCCTCCCCCTCCGTGCTCGCCAGCACCTCGGCCAGGTGCATCACCCGTACGCCGGAGCGCTGGCGGGTCAGCAGCCCGCCGACGTGCGCGAGGCAGGAGTTGTCGCCGGCGACGAGCACCTCGGCGCCGGTGTCGCGCACGTGGCGCGCCTTGTCCGCCCCCATCGCCACCGAGGTGTCGGAGTTCTTGACCGCGAACGTGCCGCCGAACCCGCAGCACTCCTCCGCGGCCGGCAGATCGACCAGGTCGATGCCGCGCACCTCCCGCAGCAGCTGCAGCGGCTTGTCCCCCACCCGCAGCATCCGCATCGAGTGGCAGGTGGGGTGGTAGGTCACCCGGTGCGGGAAGCTCGCTCCCACGTCGGTCACCCCCAGCACGTCGACCAGCATCTCGCTGAGCTCGTGGACCCTCCCGGCGCCGGCCTCGGCACGCGCCACGAGGTCGGGCCGGCCGCACTCGCGCGCGACCATGGCGTGCTGATGTCGCACGGAGCCGACGCAGGAGCCGCTCGGCGCCACCACGGCGTCGTACCGATCGAAGACGTCGGCGAAGCGCTCCACCAGCGGCAGCGCCTCGCGCAGGTAGCCGGTGTTGGTGAACATCTGACCGCAGCACGTCTGGTCGAACGGGAACTCGACCGCGCACCCCAGCCGCTCCAGCAGACGCACCACGGCCTTCGGCGTCTCCGGCCACATCGTGTCGTTGAAGCACGTCGCGAACAGGGCCACTCGCATGCACCCATCCTGCACCCCGCCTGGTCGCTCAGTCGCCCGGGTCTGCCTGCGTCCTCCGCGCGACGAACACATGCTCCCGACCCGGTCGGTCGGGCGCATCGCGGACTTCCTCGACCACGAAGCCGTGCGCAGCGAGGTCGCGCTCGATCTCCCCACGCTCCCTGAACCTCAAGGTGGAGACCGATCGGAGCGTGACCGCTCCGACCGCGATGCTCCGCTCGAACGTCACGAGTGGAAGTGCCACCTCAGTGACCACCCGGGTCAGGATGGCTGGGGTGCCATCGGGCAGGTCGATCGAAGTCGGCGCGACATCCCACCCCGCCCAGGCACGCGCCTCCGGACGCCTGACCTCGAACACGAAGCGGCCGCCCGGCAGAAGAATGCCGTGAACCGCATCGAGAGTGTCAGACCATTCCTCGTCCGACACGAACACCTGCGCCACGTTCCCGGTCATGACGACCAGATCCGCCGCAAGACCCAGGCCGCCAACGACCGTGGCATCGCCGAGAACCCAAGAGACGAGCTCGGAGTTCGGCTTCGTCCGAGCCACATCCAGCGAGGCCACGGCAGGGTCGACCCCGACCACCGAGAAGCCATCGGCGGCCAGCCCCGTCGCGAGGGAGCCGGTGCCGCATCCCACGTCCACGACGCTGCGGGCTACTACCTCGTGAGCGATGGCCGCATAGGTATCGAGGTCGGTGCGCTCACCATCGAGGAAGTCGTACAGCGCAGCTTGCCGCGGATCGGCGAATTCAGGGTCCGGTACTCGCATCGACGCCGAACCTACGCGAGCGGACCGCCTCAGGTCCTTCGGTGGAACCTAAGGTCGCCGCTCGGGAGACGCTCGATCTTGTACCGGTGGTCGTGGGCGCGGTGGTGATGGTGGTTGCAGAGCAGTATGCCGTCGGCGAGGTCGGTCTTCCCGCCCTGGCTCCACGGTGTCAGATGGTGGGCTTCGCACCACGCGGCGGGTGTCGAGCAGCCGTCGGCGCGGCAGTGGCGGTCGCGGATCCGCATGGCCCGGTGTTGGATCGCTGAGAACAGTCGCCGGGCTCGGCCCAGGTCCAGGACCTCGCCTTTGCCGCGGAGGACGGCGGGGAGGATGTGGGCGGTGCACGCGACCCGTCGGGCTTCGGTGGCACTGATCCGGCCTTCGTCGAGGCCGCCGAGGA
>WQZX01000002.1 GCA_009780515.1 Nocardioidaceae bacterium
CCGCACGCACGCTGGCCACGTTGTCGTCAGTCGCCGGGACTCCGTCCCGCCTCCCTCCTCCGCCTTGCCATCGCACGCACGGGACGACGCTCGCGACGGCGCCGACTTGAGAGACACGCCCTAACGCGGCAGGCCGAGGATCCGCTCGCCGGCGACGTTGCGCAGGATCTGGGTGGTGCCACCCGCGATGGAGAGACACCGGGTGTTGAGCTGCTCCCAGACGTCCCCGGCCAGACCGCCGGCTCTCTTGTCGACCGCGCCCATCGTGGCGAGCGCGTCGCCCTGGAGCCGCACGACCAGCTCCGACGCGTCCTGACGGGACCGTACGCCGAGCAGCTTGGCCACGCTCGACTCCGCGCCTGGTCCTTGACCGACGAGCGCACGCAGCGTGGTGCGCACGCCGAGCAGGCCGCAGACCGTCGCGAGCGCGACGGCGCAGCCGACCTCGACCCGCTCGGCCGGGGCCAGGTCGAGCGACCCGGCCAGCTCGACCGCTCGCTCGGCGCTGCGGGAGAGCCGGGCGGACGCCATCGCGACCCGCTCGTTGGCCAGCGTGGTCCGCGCCAGCCGCCAGCCGTCGCCGGGCTCGCCGACGACACAGTCGTCGGGCACGAAGACGTCGTCGAGGAACACCTCGTTGAACAGCGCCTCACCCGTGATCTCGCGCAGCGGTCGCACCTCGATGCCGGCCGAGCGCATGTCGACCAGGAAGTAGGTGATGCCCTTGTGCTGAGGCACGTCGGTGTCGGTGCGCGCGAGGCAGATCGCCCAGTCGGCGCGCTCGGCCATGGAGGTCCAGACCTTCTGACCGGTGATCGACCAGCCCCCGTCCACCCTCACCGCGCGAGTGCGCAGCGAGGCGAGGTCCGAGCCGGACCCCGGCTCGGAGAACAGCTGGCACCAGACCAGCTCCCCGAGCAGCGAGGGGCGGGCGAACCGCTCCCGCTGCTCGTCGCTGCCGTGGGCGAGGACGGTCGGCACGGCCCAGCCCGCGATGACCAGGTCCGGCCGCTCGACCCCCGCGGCGGCCAGCTCCTGGTCGATCACGACCTGCAGCACGGCGTCCGCCCCGAGGCCGTACGGCGCGGGCCAGTGCGGCGTCAGGTAGCCCGCCTCGACCAGCGCCGCCCGCCGCTCACCGGCGGCCAGCGCCGCGATGGCCCGCGCGCGATCGCGCACCTCCGGACGGAGCGGCGCGTCGCGACCCTCGAGGTCGACATCGACCACCCGTCGTACGCCGGAGACGGCCGCCGCCGTCAGCCGCTCGGCAGCCGCGTCCGACGGTCCCGCCAGCGCGCGCAGCGAGAGCGCGCGGCGCAGGTAGAGGTGGGCGTCGTGCTCGTAGGTGAAGCCGATCCCGCCGAGCACCTGGATGCAGGTCTTCGCGACCTCGACGGCGCCGTCGAAGCACGTCGCCAGGGCGACGTCGACCGCGAAGTCCCACTGCGCCTCGTCCCCGACGTCTCCCGTGGCCGCCGCGTCCCACGCCGCCGCCGTGACCGCCTCGCACGTCTCCAGCATCTCGGCGCACAGGTGCTTGACGGCCTGGAACGAGCCGATCCTGCGCCCGAACTGCTCACGCACCTTGGCGTGCTCGACGGCCGTCTCCAGGCACCACCGAGCCACGCCCGACGCCTCGGCGGATGCGAATGTCACGGCGACCCGTCGCGCACCATCGCCAAGGGTCGTCGAGCCGGCGGAGGCCCCGTGCCGGGCGCTCAGGTCGATGCCGAGCACGTCGCCGCCGTCCCAGACCGGCCCGCCGTCGTACACCTGGACGCCGTGGCGGCCGGGCTCGCCGGACAGGACACCGCCGACCGCCGCGCCGAGGAGACCGCCGGGCAGCAGAGCGTGCGCGCAGGCCTCGAGGGCGACGGCCTGGTCCAGCAGCGAGCCGCCGCCACCGCCTGCCACCTCGGGCACGGCGATGGCGTGAACGCCCATCTCCTCGATCGCGGACCAGATCCCGTCGAAGCGGGCCGACGGATCGCCCTCGGCGGCGCGGACCGCGTCCACGGCACCCAGGCTGCCCGCCCACTTGCGCAGGCTGGCGGCCAGCTCGACCCGGTCGTCGTCGATCGCGATGGACATGGGCCTAATTAGAACACGTTCTACCGCGTCTAGACTGCCCGGTGTGACCACCGAGATGCCTGCGGACCTCCTCGCCCACGCCCACGAGGCGAAGGGCTTCATGCCCGAGGACGAGGGTGCGGCGCTGCACCGCATCGCCCGTGAGCGGCTCCGCCACGGTCCAGTGCTCGAGGTCGGAACCTACTGCGGCAAGTCCGCGATCTACCTCGGCGGCGCGGCCCGCGAGATCGGCGGTGTGGTCTTCACCGTCGACCACCACCGTGGCTCCGAGGAGAACCAGGCCGGCTGGGAGCACCACGACCCGAGCGTCGTCGACGCCGAGCTCGGCAAGATGGACACGCTCGGCCAGTTCCGAAGGAACATCGCTCGCGCGGGCCTCGAGGACCAGGTCGTCGCGATCGTCGGCGCGTCCACGACGGTGAGCGCGCACTGGAACACCCCCCTGAGCCTGCTCTTCATCGACGGCGGCCACGGCGAGCAGCCGGCCACCGACGACTACGAGGGCTGGGCGCACCACGTCATGCCCGGTGGCCTGCTGGCCATCCACGACGTGTTCCCCGACCCGGCCGACGGCGGCCGGCCGCCGTACGAGCGGATCTACCTGCCGGCGCTCGAGAGCGGTGACTTCACCGAGGTCGAGGCCGTCGGGTCGCTGCGGGTGCTGCGCCGGGGCTGAGTCGCCGATCCGGGCCTCAGCGCTGGGCGCGGTCGCCCACCGAGCACTCGCACTCCAACGCGAGCTCCTCGAAGTGCGGCGCGAGCGAGGTGCCGCGCATGATGCCCGAGCCGGGCGTCGAGTGACCGTAGGTCTCCCCCAGCGCATCGATCGCCAGCACGACGGCGGCCGCCGTGTACGTCGTGTGCTCGTGCGGCCAGTAGACGTCGCGCGGCTCGTCGTCGGGTGCCGGGCGGCCCGGGTCGGCGTACACCCAGCCGGTCCAGTAGCGGCCGTCCCCCTCGCGCAGCAGCTGCATGTCGGCCACGAGCCGGCGCGCGCGGGCCGGCTGCCCCATCGCGTCCAGCGCCATCGCGAGCTCGCAGGTCTCCGCTCCGGTGACCCATGGGTTGGTGTCGACGCAATGGATGCCGAGGCCCGGCACCACGAAGTCGTCCCAACGCTCGGCGAGCCGCTTCTCCGCGGCCTCGCCGCGCACGGCGCCGCCCAGGACCGGGTAGTACCAGTCCATGGAGTACGTCGACTTGTCGGCGAACCGGTCGCGGTGGGCCCGCACCGCGTGACCGAGGCGGCCCCCGGCGAGCTCCCACTCGGGCTGCGGGTCGTCCATCAGGTCGGCGAGCGCCACGCCCGCGCGCAGCGAGTGGTAGATCGAGGAGCTGCCGGTCAGCAGGCAGAAGTGGTCGACCGGGGTCCAGCGGATGCCGCCCCAGGGCTCCTGCAGCGACACGACGAAGTCGAGACCGGCGCGTACGGCGGGCCAGAACCGCACCACGAACCGGATGTCCCGACGCAGCAGCCAGTGGTGCCACACGCCGACCGCGAGGTACGCCGACATGTTGCTCTCGCCGCGCGAGTCCTCGACCCGGCCGCCGACGATCTTCATCGGCCACGAGCCGTCGCGGCGCTGCATCGTCAGCACCCACTCATAGGCCCGTTCGGCCGCCGAGACCTGGCCGCCGACGAGCATCGCCATGGCGGCTTCGACGTGGTTCCAGATGTCGGTGTGCTCGGCCGTGGTCCACGGCACCGAGCCGCACGGCTCCTGCATCGCGGCGATCGCGGCTGCGGTGTCGGCGACCTGGTCGGCGCTCAGCAGCCCGTCGACGTACGGGAGACGGGAGATGGGGACCTCGGGCTCAGTCATGCGGTGCGCTCACGGGCTTGCGGAAGTAGAGCACCATCGACTTGCCGATGACCGGGTCGAGGACCCTGCCCGCGAGCTTGAGCACGGTCGGCTGCTTCATGATCTCCCAGACCAGCAGCTTGTGGTACGCCTTGGCCAGCGGGTGCTCGTCGTTCTCGACGCCCACCGCGCACTTGATCCACCAGTACGGCGAGTGCAGACCGTGTGTGTAGGACTTGCCCTCGAAGACCATCGCCTCGCCGGGCGTCCCGTCGTTGAAGCGACCGCCCTTGGTGACCTTGTCGACCAGCTCGTGGTCGGTGTAGATCCGGATGTGGCCGCCCTCGGCGTTGTGGTAGTCGTCCGAGAGCCGCCAGTTGACGACCTCCGGCAGCCAGCGCGGCACCGAGATCGCGAGCGTGCCGCCCGGACGCAGCACCCGGATGAGCTCCTTGATCGCGTCGACGTCGGCGTGGATGTGCTCGAGCACCTCCGCCGCCACGATGCGGTCGAACTCGCCGTCGGCGAAGGGCAGCGACAGCGCGTCGCCCTGCTTGACGTCGGCCTCGGCCCCCTCGGGCACCTCGCCGGCCTGCTCCATCGCGACGAAGAGGTCCTTCACGCGCGAGAGCTCGTCGGCATCCATGTCGAAGGCGATGACGTCGGCTCCACGGCGATACATCTCGAACGAGTGCCGGCCGGCGCCCGCACCCATGTCGAGGACGCGGTCGCCCGGGTGCAGCCCGAGCCGGTCGAAGTCAACGGTCAGCATGTGCGTTCTCCTCGTTGTATTCGGCGATCACGTCTTCGAGCACCTCGGCGGTGCGCGCCGCGACGGCGCTCCAGCTGAACAGCTCCTTGACCCGCTGGCGCCCCGCGGCGCCCATCCGGGCACGGCGATCAGGGTCGTCGAGCAGCGCTGCGACAGCGGTCGTCAACGCACCGACGTCGCCGGGCTCGACGACGTCCGCGCACAGCCCGTCCGGCCCGACGACCTCCGGGATGGCGCCGGCCCGGGAGACGACCAGCGGCGTCTCACACGCCATGAGCTCCGCCGTGGGCAGCGAGAAGCCCTCGTAGAGCGACGGCACGCAGGCGAGCTCGGCGGAGCCCATCAGTGCGACGAGCTCGTCGTCGGTGAGCCCGTTGGCGAAGCTCACCCGGTGGCCGATCCCGAGCCGCTCGATCAGCTTCTCGGTGACACCGCCCTCCTTCGGCTTCGTCACCAGGACCAGCTCGACGTCGCGCTCGGTCAGCAGCTTGGCGAAGGACTCGAGCAGGATGTGGATCCCCTTGAGCGGGGCGTCCGCGCTCGCCATGGCGAGGATCCGTCCGGGCACACGGGGAGCGGTCGGCGGGTGGAACCGGTCGTCGACGCCGAGCAGGATCGTCTCGATGCGCGCGGGGTCGACGGCGAACTCTCGGACGACGTCGCGCTTGGACGACTCCGAGGGCACGACGACGCGGCGCAGGCGCGGCGCGGTCCGCTTCTGGCCGGTCAGGAACGAGTACCAGCGCCAGACACCGATCTTCGGGGCCTCGAAGCGGATCCTCGAGCCGGGCTTGCGGCGTACCCACGGGGCGACGTCGAGCTCGATGGCGCGGTCCATGGTGATGGGGTGGTGGATCGTGGCGGCCAGCGGCAGGCCGACGACGGAGGCGTCCTCGATCTCCAGCAGCGGCGTCGCCAGCGTCTGGTTGTCGAAGACGACGTCGAACTCGTCGCGGCGCTCGGCGAGCAGGCGTACGACGCGCTTGGCGAAGGTGAGCGGCTCGGGGAACGAGCCGCTGCGCATCAGCAGCCACTCCTGCAGGTCGACGAGGTCGCGGAACTCGCGCGGGTGCGGGTTGCGGAACTCGTCGCCGGGCCGGTAGAGGTCCAGGCTCGGCACCTTGGTCAGCGCGACACCCTCGTCGAGGTCGGGGTACGGCTGGCCGGAGAAGACCTCGACCGTGTGGCCCAGGGCGGCCAGCTCACGGGTCAGCCGGCGGATGTAGATGCCCTGCCCGCCCACGTGCGGCTTGCTGCGGTAGGACAGCATCGCGATCCGCATCCGACTCTCCTTCTGGGCTTGCGCGCTGGCTCAATTGCGCTGAGTCACGGCGCGCTCGCTGGGAGCCGGGCCGAAACGGAACTGGAACGTGTTTCTGATTATGCGCTACGGGCCAGTAGCCTAGTCGCTCCGGTCCTGAGGCCGGTGACCCGAGCATCTCGAGGAGCGATCGTGACCACCCCCTCCGTGCAGCCCGACAAGGCGGGCGAGAACGGCGGTTCTGCCGCGCAGCGCGAGCGCCGCAAGCGGATCCTCGACGCGACGTACGACCTCGCCAGCAGCGGCGGCTTCGACGCCGTCCAGATGCGGTCGATCGCCGAGAACGCCGATGTCGCCCTCGGCACGCTCTACCGCTACTTCCCGTCGAAGATCCACCTGCTGGTCTCGGCCCTCGACGTGCAGTTCCAGGAGGCGGCGCAGCGGCTGAGCGAGCGCCAGATCCCCGGCGACACCAAGGCCGACCGCGTCCTGTACGTCCTCAAGCGGCTGGCCCGCGGCATGCAGGGCGACGCCAAGCTGACCGAGGCCCTGACCCGCGCGTTCATGTTCGCCGACTCCTCGGTCAAGACCGAGATCCACGCGGTCGGCATCTCGATGACCTCGATCGTGACCCACGCGATGACCGGCCGCGCGGTGGACGACGAGCAGCTCACCGACGAGGACATCGCCATCGCGCGCGTCCTCGGCGACGTGTGGCTCTCCGCACTGGTCTCGTGGGTGACCGGTCGCTCGACGGCGGCCGAGACGGCGGCCCACATGGACACCGCAGTGAAGCTGATCCTGCGCGACTGACTCCTCACGCACGACCGAGGACGAGGTCCGCGCAGCGCTCGCCGATCATGATCGACGGCGCGTTGGTGTTGCCTCCGGTGACGCTCGGCATGATCGATGCGTCGGCGACCCGCAGGCCGTCGACGCCCTGCACCCGCAGGTCCGGCGTGACGACGGTGCGCTCGTCCCCGGCCGCACCCATCCGGCAGGTGCCGACCGGGTGGTAGACCGAGTGCACGATGTTGGGCAGGACCCGCCGCAGCTCCGCGGGGTCGCGGTAGTCGAGACCCGGCACCAGCTCGCCCTGGTTGTCGCCGAGGGCGGCCATCGTGCCGCGGACCATCTCGATGCCCTCCAGCAGCACCTCGGTGTCCCTGCTCGCGGTGAGGTATGCCGGGTCGATCAGCGGCGCGAGGCTCGGGTCCGGCCCGGCCAGCCGGATGGTGCCGCGGCTCTCGGGGTAGATCAGGGTCGGCAGCACCGTCATCCCGGGCTTCGTCGTCGGCGGCCGGACCGGCTTGTCGCCGTCCTGGTTCGGGAACGGGTAGAGCCAGTAGAGCGCGTGCAGCTGCACGTCCGGGGCCGTCGTGGCGTACGACGACCGCACGAACCCGAGCGCGTCGAACTGCGCGCCCGTCGCCCATCCGGTGCGCCGCAGCCGCGCCTGTGCCAGGCCGCGCAGGAAGTACGCCGGCGTCGCGTGCCGCAGCGCGGAGTCCATCCGGAAGCCGACCGGCACGAACAGGTGGTCGTGAAGGTTCTCCCCCACCGGCAGGTCGGCGATGACGTCGATCCCGTGCTTGCGCAGCTGGTCGGCCGGGCCGATGCCGGAGAGCATCAGCAGCTTCGGGGAGTCGTAGGTGCCGCACGACACGATCACCTCGCGGCCGGCGGTGATCGTCTGCCGCGCGCCGTCCACGCCGACCACCTGGACGCCGGTGGCGCGCGAGCCCTGGAGCACGACCCGCTCCGCCTGGGCGCCGGTCAGGACCAGGAGGTTCTCCAGGGGTCGGTCGCGCAGGTAGCCGACCGCCGTCGAGGACCGGTGGCCGTCGGCGGCGCTCAGCTGGGTCAGGCCGATGCCCTCCTGCGACTCGCCGTTGTAGTCGTCGATCCGGGAGACGCCGAGCCTCGCCGGTGCGGTGTCGACCCACGACCGGATCGCGGGCGTCAGGTCCTTCTGCCTGCGCACCTTGATCGGCCCGCCCGCGCCGCGGACCTCGGACCCGCCGTCCTCCCAGTCCTCGAGCCGCTTGAAGGCCGGGAGCACGTCGTCGTACGACCAACCGGTGCAGCCGTCGGCGGCCCAGTCGTCGAAGTTCTGCCGGTTGCCCCGCACGAAGATCATGCCGTTGACCGAGCCGGAGCCGCCGACGAGCTTGCCGCGCGTCATCGGGATGACGCGGCCCCAGGCGTTCTCCTGGGGCACCGACTTGTAGCCCCAGTCGATGAGCTTCTTCAGCTGCGGCGTCGAGAGGATCACGCTGACGGCGCCCGGGATGTCGACCATCGACTTCACGATGCCCTTGTCCTCGCGCTTGCCCGCCTCGAGGAGCACGACGCTCGCCCCCGAGTCGGCCAGCCTCCGGGCGATCACGCACCCGGCGCTGCCCGCTCCCACCACCACGTAGTCGGCGTTCACCATTCCCCGAGACTAGAACACGTTCTAATATCGCGTCCATGACCCTCCGCGTCTTCCAGGTCGCCACCGGCAACGTCGGCAGCGATATGATCAGGCGGCTGCAGCGGCAGCCGGACCTCGACCTGGTCGGCGTGCACTGCTACTCGCCGGACAAGGTGGGCCGCGACGCCGGCGAGCTGGCCGGCATCGGGCCGCTCGGAGTGTTCGCTACCGGGACCGGGGGGGGCTCGTCGAAGTCGTGGCGGGTGAGGACGGGGACGTCCGGCACCTCGAAGTACGACGCCCGCCGTGCTCCACTGCCGGCCGTGGAACGGATGCCCGAGCTGGTCCGCCAGGCCACCTGGAACCAGCCGGTCGGGAGCATCGACAGCGTCGGCCGCATTGATCGCACTTCGCCGCGTCAGGCACCGAACGCGTGCGTCGAGGTCACTCCCCCGTCGATCGCGATCTCGGCGCCGTTGACGTAGCCGGCCTCGTCGGAGGCCAGGAAGACGTAGAGCGGGGCGATGTCCTCAGGGAGGCCGACGCGACGCAGCGGCACCTTGGAGGCGCCGTACTCCATCGCGGCGTCGCCGCCGTGCACGCGTGTCATCGGGGTGTCGATCATGCCGGGGTGCACGGAGTTGACCCGGATGCCCTTCGGACCGAGCTCCATCGCGGCGCACTTGGTCATGCCACGGATGGCCCACTTGGTGGCGGCGTACGCCGTGCAGCTGGGCATGCCCGCGAGCCCCTCGACCGAGCTGGCGTTGATGATCGAGCCGCCGCCGTTCTTGCGCATGGTGCGCGTGACGGCCTGCATGCCGAGGAAGGTGCCGACCTGGTTGACGTTGACGAGCAGGAGGTACTCCTCCAGCGGCATCTTCTCGATGTCGCCGAAGCGCAGGATGCCGGCGTTGTTGGCCAGCACGTCGACCGGGCCGAAGCGGGTGTTCGTGTCCTCGACCAGCGCCTCCCAGGAGGCGGGATCGCTGACGTCGTGGCTGACGAAGTGAGCGCCCTCGCCGAGCTCGTCGGCCAGCGCCTGACAGGCCTCCTTGGCGACGTCGGCGATGACGACCTTCGCGCCCTCGGCGACGAACTGGCGCACGATCTCGGCGCCCTGTCCCTGCGCGCCACCGGTGACGATGGCGACCTTCTTGTCCAGACGGCCCATTGCTCGGTCCTCCTCAGACCTTCAGCTGCATGATCGAGTCGGCGGCGAAGCCGACGGACGGATCCCGGTCGGCGAAGAAGCCGCCGAGCTGGCTGTCGAGGTCCTCGGCGGACCAGACGTCGCCGGACGCGTCGAAGCGCTGCTCGACCACCGGCGCCGCAACCACGGCGACCATGCCGCCGTACACGACGAAGACCTGGCCGGTGATCCGGTCGGCAGCGGGCGAGGCCAGGTAGGCCACGAGGGGCGCGACGTGATCGGCGGAGTACGGGTCGACGGCCTTGCCGGACTCGTCGTCACCGAACACGGCGGCGGTCATCGCCGTACGGGCGCGGGGGCAGATCGCGTTGGCGCGCACGCCGATCCTGGACAGCCCGCGCGACGTCGAGAGCGTCAGCGCGGCGATGCCGGCCTTGGCCGCCGCGTAGTTGGCCTGGCCGGGCGAGCCGCCGAGGAACGCCTCCGACGCGGTGTTGACCACCGAGCCGTAGACCTGGCCGGAGTCCGACGCCTTCGCCCGGTCCCGCCAGTACGACGCCGCGTTGCGGGAGAGCAGGAAGTGTCCGCGCAGGTGGACGGCGATGACCGCGTCCCACTCCTCGTCGGACATGTTGAACAGCATCCGGTCACGGGTCATGCCGGCGTTGTTGACGACGATGTCGAGTCCGCCGTACCCGTCGACGGCGGCGGCCGTCATCGCGTCGGCGGTCGAGCGCTCCGAGACGTCGCCGGCGACCACCGTCGCCTCGCCACCGGCCTCCTTGATCGCGGCGACCGTGTCGTCACCGCCGCCGGGCAGGTCGCAGACGACGACACGCGCGCCCGCAGCCGCGAGCGCCTCCGCCTCGGCACGTCCCAGCCCGGCGCCCGCCCCGGTGACGATCGCGACCTTGCCGTCGAGGTCCACACCGGAGGCCGAGCCCGACGAGACCACGCTCACTCCTCGACCAGCGAGATCGCGTTGCGCGGACAGGCGGCGGCCGCCTGGCGCACGCGTGCCTCGTTCTCGTCGGTGACCACGTCGGTGTCCACCTGCAGCATGTCGTCGTCGTCGAGCTCGAAGATGTCGGGCGCCAGGGCCTCGCACATCGCGTTCGACTCGCACAGGTCGAAGTCGACCTTGATCTTCAGGGTCATGACGGTCCTCTCAGGTCATCTTCCGGTGGTCCCAGGTGGCGACGTGCTCGGCGTGCACGATCACACCCACCCGCTTGGTCGCCTGCTTCTCTACGGTCTGCCGGCCGAAGTCCCCGAGCGCCTCGAAGGACTCGGCGTCCAGCATCCGGGTGGCGACGGCCGACCCGATCTCGAAGATCCGGTCGCGGTCGCGCACGATCTCGGCGCGACCCGTGATGGAGACGCCGCGCAGCTCGAAGTAGTCGGTGCCGTCCTCGACGAGCACGCTCACCCGCGGGTCGCGCTCGAGGTTGCGGATCTTCTGGCTGGCGCCGTAGGTCCAGAACGCGATGCGTCCCTCGTCCAGGACGTAGAACAGCGTCGTCAGGTGCGGGCTGCCGTCGGGGCCGATGCTCGCGACCTGGACCTTGAGGTTCTCGCGCAGCAGCTCCTGCACCTCGTCGTCGGTCAGCCTGACCGCGTCGCGACCGGACGCCATCTCAGTTGCCCTCCGAGGAGTGGCCGGGGAACACGTGCGCCGCGGGGTCGATGACTACCGCGGCGTTGTTGACCGCGGTCGCCGCCTCGCCGAAGCCCACAGCGATCAGCCGCACCTTGCCGGGGTAGTCGGTGATGTCACCGGCCGCGAACACGCGCTCGAGGTTGGTGCGCATCGCCGGGTCGACCACGACGTGACGCTTCTCGGTCTCCAGGCCCCACTGCTGCAGCGGGCCGAGGTCCGCGACGAAGCCGAGCGCCGCCACGATCGACTGCGCCGGCCGCGTGTGCGGCTCGCCGTCGACGGTGATCTCCACCCGCTCGACCAGCCCGTCGCCGAGGACCTCGGTGACCTCCGCCTTGGTGAGGATCTCCACCGAGGAGTCCCTCACCTGCTCGACGGTGCGCTGGTGCGCGCGGAACGCGTCGCGCCGGTGGACCAGCGTGACGGAGCGCGCGATCGGCTCGAGGTGCAGTGCCCAGTCGAACGCGCTGTCACCGCCGCCGACGATGACGACGTCGTTGTCGGCGTACGGCGCGAAGCTGGGGACGAAGAACTCCAGGCCCCTGCCGAGCCAGCCCTCGCCGGCCGGGAGCGTGCGCGGGCTGAACTTGCCGATGCCCGCGGTGATCAGCATCGCCTTCGCGCGGACCTCCGTGTCGTCGTCCAGGGTCAGCGTCAGCCCGTCGTCGTCGGTGACCAGGCCCGTCGCCGTACGGCCCAGGAGGTACGTCGGCCGCGCGGTCTCGGCCTGCTCCACCAGTCCGGCGACCAGGTCGCGTCCCTTGATCGTCGGGAAGCCCGCGACGTCGAGGATCTGCTTCTCGGGATACATCGCGGTGATCTGCCCGCCGAGCTCGGGCAGGGAGTCGACCACCACGATCTTGAACCCGCGGAAGCCCGCGTAGTAGGTCGCGAACAGCCCGGTCGGGCCGGCGCCGACGATGACCAGATCACAGTCCACGGAAGAACTGTAACGTGTTCTATTTCGTTGCGCTCGCGGTGGCTACTTCGTGTCGAGGTTCTCGACCAGCCATCCGTGGTCGGTGTGCACCATCGTCACCGTCATCTTGTACGGCGTCGTCGTGATGCGCTCGTTCTTGCCGGTCCCCCTGGTGATGTATTGGTCCAGGAAGATCAAGGCTTGGACCTTGGTCGCACTCGCGCGCACAGCACCCTGGTCCATGACCTTCACCGACACGTCGACCTTCTTCGCGATGAACTGCGGCTTCGTGGCCGCCGCGCTCTGCTTGAACTGCGTCGCGAAGGAGTCGGTCATCAGGTCGACGGCCTTCTCCACGCTCGCGTCATAGTTCTTGTAGCTGCGCGACACGATGACCACCGCGTCCTTGGCCGCGGCGTCGACGGCGGCGTCGACGTCGGTCTGGTCGAGCACGATCGGTCGCCCGGGAGGTACGTCGATCCCGCCGGTGTCCTGCTTGGCGGCCGCCGCGGTCTGGTTCTCGAGGTGCCGGTGACGCAGGAACCAGCCGCCCTGAGCCAACATGAGCACGATGAGCACGGCCAGCGAGATCAGGAGGACGCGGGTCAGCCGGGTGCCGGCGAACATCTCCATCAAGGGGCGCTTCTCGGCGGCGTCGGGCGCGCTCTCCGGCTTCGCCGCACTGTCGGGCTTCGCGGTCTTGACCGGCTTCTCCTTGCCGGGCGCGGGCTCGGGAGCCGCCCGCTCGAGCGGCTCGCTGTCGCGCCCGGCGATCTTGCGAGGACGCGACGTGGTGACGCGCGAGCTCGACGGACGGCGGGGCTGCTGTGGACTCATCGCTCTCAGCTCACGAACTCGAGGTTGTCGACCAGCCAGCGTCCGTTGACGTTCTGGAGGTCGATCCGCAGTCGATAGTTGCGGATCATGGGCTGGCCCTTGGTCATCTTGCTGGTGACCGTGCCGTTGACCGCGAGCAGGGTCTCGGCCTGCTTGGTGTCGCCGTCGACGTACCCCGCCCAGACGACATCGCCCTTCTGGACCGAATGCACGCGCGTGCTGAGGATGCCCAGCGACTTCGTGCTCTTGTCGTACTGCTTCAGGAATCCCCCCGTCGACATCGATCGCACCTCTGCGACCTCGCTGTCGGCGTGCCGCCAGTCGAGGTTGATGAACGCGTTCGCCATCTTCGTGGCGACGTCGAGGACGTCGGCGATCCGCTGCTGGTCGCTGCTGTCGGAGGCGGGCAGCGCGGTCACGACGCCCTTGCCGACGTCCTTGCCGAAGTCGGCGTCGGGCTCGCTCCGGGTGTCGACGACGGTGTGCCCGATGCGGGTCAGGAAGCTGCCGCCGTCGGCGGAGTGGGTGTTCCACATCAGCGCGGCCATCACGATCACGGCGGCGGCGCACAGCAGTGCGACCAGCCAGAGGGCGAGGTTCAGCCTGGCCCGCGGACCCTCGTCGAGGGCCTCGGGCCTGTCGGTGTCGGTCACTGCTGGGTCACCGGACCCACGAGTAGCCACTTCCACGAATCTCCTCCCAGGACCGACAGGTTCGGCGGCTCCTGGTACCGCACGCTCCTGCCCTTCGAGTCCCCTGCCCGCGCGCCGCCACTGTAGTCACGAGCCGGTGACGACCGGTTCGGGTCGGTGTAGAGCAGGGCTTGGTTGGTGCCGCGCCGCTCGTACGGCAACGGCGACTTGCAGGTGGCCGGGTAGTGCCCGATCCCGCCGTACGCCTTGTCCTCGTCGGTCGTCACCTGGGTCGAGCGCCACTGCGACGGCGGCAGGTAGCCGTCGGTGCACGGCGGCACGCTGTAGTCGAACTGGATGTTCACGTGCCCCCAGCCGTCGGCGGTCGATCCGGTCGGGCCGGCGGCGATCAGCGCCGGATAGGTGACGAGCAGCTGCTCGATCCCCGGCAGGTTCGGGTCGACGACCTGGTCGAGGCTGATCAGGTTGCCCAGCAGCGTGGGCATGGTCGGTCCGAGGTCCTCCAGCAGCGCCTGCAGCTCGCGCGCGGCGGGCGGGGTGTTGTGGATCAGCTTGCGCAGGTTCGGGTCGCTGTCGCGCAGCGCCGTCGTCAGCTTGTCCAGGTCTCCGGCGAAGGAGCGGATGTTCTCCTTCTCGCCGCTCTGGGTGCGCAGCACCTTCAGCCCGTTGTCGAGCAGCTGCACGGTCTCCTTGGTGTGCCGCGAGGCCTGGTTGATGAAGACCGTGCCGGAGTCGATCATCCGCTGCAGTGCGGGCCCGGTGCCGCGGAACATGGCACCGAGCTCCTTGATCGTGCCGCGCAACGCGTTCTTGTTCACCGAGGTCACGAACTTGTTCAGGGTCACCAGCAGGTCGCCCTCGTCCTCGGGCAGCGAGGACTTCGAACCGTGGAAGACCGTGCCGTTGACGGCGTACGGCCCCCTGCCGTTCGGCGGGTCGAAGTCGATGTACTGCTCGCCGACCGCCGAGAGGTTGTGGACGTAGATCTGCGAGCTGGTCGGCAGCTGCACCGACTTCTTCATCTCCACGCTGACGTCGATGCCGTGCGTGGTCGGCACCACCTGGGTGACCTTGCCGATCCTCACGCCGCGGTAGTCGGCCTCGCTGCCGACGTACAGACCGCCGGAGTCGGGGAGCGTCGCGGTGACCGTCATGTCCTTGCCGGTGATCTTGTCGACCACGCCGAGGTACGACGCGGTGACGTAGATGAGCCCCACCGCGCTGAGCGCGACGAAGGCCATCAGCCGGATCCGTACGCCGCGGCTCATGCGTTGCCCCCCATCAGCTGCTCGGGCGATCCCGGATCGTCGCTGCCGGCGTCGAGCAGGCCCCGCGAGAGCCCGACCGACCCGCTGAGGACCGTGCCCGAGACTCCCCCGGAGCCGAGCAGCTTGCCGAGGTCGAGGTTCGGCGCGGCGTTCAGCGGCTGGCAGACCGCGTTGGTGAGCAGGTTCTTCTGCTCACAGACGGTCTTGAGCACGCCGCTCAGCTGGGAGCTCCCGAGAACCTCCGAGCAGTTCGCGCTCAGCACCCGCTGGCTCGCGACGCACTTGCTGACCGCCGCCTTGCCGGTGGCCGCCTTGCCCAGCTGGATGTTGGGCAGCTTGAGCGCGGAGTAGAGGTTGTCGAAGTCGATCTGCACCCGGGCGATCGTGTTGGCATAGTCGCCCTTGACGATCGCGTTGGCGGACTTCGGGAACGGGAAGCTGGCGAGCAGGTTGATGCCCGGCCCGAGCTTGGTGCCCGCGTCGGCGATCCGGTTGAGGACCGGGTCGACCTCCTTGAGGATCTTGAGGACGTTCCCCTTGCTGGCGTTGATGACGTGGGTGCCGACCGCGCCGAGGTTCTGCAGCGACTTGAGCATCTCGACCATCTCGGTGTGCTGGCTGTCGAGCACCCGGATGGCCGGTCCGGTCGCGTCGAGCGCGGCGCCGATCGTCGACTTCTCGTTGTTGAGGGTCTTGGTCAGGTTGTTCATCGACGACAGCGCGGTGACGATCTGCCTCTTCTGGCCGTCGATCGTCTTGACCACGCTCGCCAGGTTCTCGAGCACGCCGCGCAGCCTGCCGGTGCGCCCGTCCATCACCTTGTTGGCCTCGCGGGTGATCGTGCCGAGCTGGGCCACGCCTCCCCCGCTGAGCAGGAAGGAGAGCGCGCCGAGCACCTCCTCGACCTCGGGGTTGCGCCCGGTGTCGGACAGCGGGATGTGGGCGCCGTTCGACAGCCGGCCCTCGGGCTTCGCCGCCGCGGGCGGGAGGAGGGCGACGTACTTCTCGCCGAGCAGGGAGACCTGACGGATCTCGGCGGTGGCATTGGCGGGCAGGTCGACGCTGTTCTTGACCCGCATCGTCACCCGCGCGTGCCAGCCGACGCGCTCGACGTCGGTCACCTCGCCGACCACGACGTCGTCGACCATCACCGTCGAGCGCGGCACGACGTCCAGCACGTCGGAGAAGTCGGCCGTCACCACGAAGGAGTCCCCGGCGGAGACCGGGTGGCCCGGCAGCGGCAGGTCGTAGGCGCCGTCGAACTTGCAGCCGCCCAGGAGCAGCGCCGCCGACAGCAGCAGGCAGGTCCACCGCAGGAGTCGTCGCGTCATGCGCCACCCCCGAGGAGCTTGGTCAGGGATGGCTTCGTGTCGTCGCCGGTGTAGACCGGCGTGACCTTCGGGTTCAGCGGGTTGGAGTTGTCGTCGCTGGCGCCGTTGGGGAGGTACTGGCTGTACTTCGGCGGGAGGTAGGGCAGCTTGGTGAGGATCGGCTTGAGCAGCTGGTCGGTCAGGTCGCACGCGGTCTTCTTCAACGCGGCCGGCATGCCCTGCTTCTGCATGATGATCGCGCAGACGAAGCCGGCGGCGTCCCAGGCGTAGCCGGCGATCGTGATGCGGGCGTTCTCCGAGCCGGTGCGGTGATCGAAGCTCGCCTGCAGGTTGCCCATCGCGACCGGTGCCACGCGCAGCGTGGTGTCGAGGTTCTGGCGCTCGGACACGATCGTGGACATCACCGTCGTGAGGTTCTTGACCTGCTTGACCAGCGCGTCGCGGTTGTCGTGCACGAAGCCCTTCACGCTGCCGACCGCGTTCGCCACCGAGGCGACGACCTTCTGCAGGTTGCCGCTCTCGGCGGCCAGGGTCTTCGAGACCCCGGCGAGGTCCTTCATGAACCCGCGGACCAGCTTGTCGTTCTTGCCGAGGGTCTCGGTGAACCGGGCGAGGTGGCTGACCGTGTCGAAGAGCGGCCCGGAGCCGTTGCCGAAGGTCTGGACGGCCCGAGAGAGCTGCTCCAGCATCTGCCGGCCCTTGGCGCCTTCGCCGCCCAGCGCGTGCTGACCCGCCTCGAGCAGGTGGTTGAGCGTGCCGTCCTTGTTCACGCCGTTCGGGCCCAGCGCGGTGGTCAGCGTCTTGAGGCTGGAGTAGATCTTGTCCAGCTCCACCGGGACCGCGGTCTTCGGCTCCGGGATGTCGGCGTCGTCCTTCATCACCGGCCCTCGGCGGTAGACCGGGGTGAGCTGCACGAACCGGTCCGCGACCAGGGTCGGCGTCACGACGACGGCGTGCGCGTCGGCCGGCACCCGGTACGTCGCGTCGTACGTCATCGCGACACGGACGGAGCCGCCCTCGGGGATCACCGAGGTCACCGTGCCGACGTTGACGCCCAGGATCCGCACGTCGGTGCCGGGGTAGACGCTGACGGCGCGCGAGAAGTGCGCGACCACCGTCTTGGTCGGGTGGGGGCTCCGCACGACGTTCAGGACGGCGGCGAGCGCGACCAGGATCAGGCCGATGACCAGGACCCGCCGGTCGATCCGCGTCAGGAGGGTGCGCATCAGTTGTTGCCTCCGAACTTCGTGTTGAAGCCGGGGACGAACTCACCGGTGGCGACCGCCGCGAGGTTGGAGGCGTAGGCGTCGAACCACGGGCCGGTGCCGACGATGTTCGACAGGATCGAGACGTAGGGGCCGAGCTGGTGGAGGACGGCCTTGAGCTGCTTCTTGCGCCTCACCAGGGTGCCGAGCAGCCCTTGGACCTGCCGGAGGGCCGGCTTGATCTGTGCGGCGTTGTCGGTCGCGACCCCACGCAGCTCCTTGGCCATCAGGCGCGCGTTGATCAGCAGCTTGTGGATCGCCTGCTTGCGCTTGATCAGCTCCTTGAAGACCAGCGAGCTGTTCTTCATCAGGTCGACGATGTCCTGGCTCCGCGCGTCGAGCACCTTGCTGACCTGCTGCGAGCTCTTGAACAGCGACTGGAGCTGGTTGTCGCGCGAGGCCACCGTCCTGGACAGGCGCGCGATGCCCCGGAAGGTCTCGCGCACCTCCGGCGCCGCGTCGTTCAGGGTTCCCGAGACGACGTTGAGCGCGTCGGAGAGGTTCTTGGTGTCGATCTTCTGCGTGGTTCCGGTGAGGTCGCTGAGCACGCCGACGATGTCGTACGCCGAGTCGGTGTGGTCGAGAGGGATCGTGGATCCCTTGGCGAGCTGGTCACCGGACGACGGAGTGACGTCGAGGAACTTCTCGCCGAGCAGGTTGTACACCTCGATCGACGCGTGCGGCTCGCTGCCGAGCTCGACGCCGCCGTCGACCTGGAAGGTCACGTCGACCTTGGGGCCGTCGAGCGCGATGCCGTTGACCTGGCCGACCTGGATGCCGCCGACCTGCACGACGTCACCCTTGTGCAGCCCGCTCGCGTCGGAGAACTGGGCGTAGTAGGTCGTCCCGTGGAAGCCCGGGAGCTTGCCGAGGTTGAACGTGGCGGCCCCGATCAGCACCATCAGGACCAGCGTGATGGTGCCGAGTCGGAGGACCCGGGCGTCGCTCGCGGCCCTCATGAGTTGCACCTCGGAGCCGTCGAGTGGAAGTCGACCTTGCCGATGTAGTTCTGGATCTCCTTGACGATCGGGAGGTCGCCGATCAGCGGGAGCTTGATCTCCGCCGAGATGCCGCAGATGTAGTACTGGTACCAGGATCCGTAGGTGCCGGTGCGGGTCTGGTCGCTCATGACCTCGGGCATCCGGTTGAGCAGGTCGACGAGCTGGGCCTTCTGGTCGGGCCGGTTCGCGAGGGTCGCGAGCCGGCGCAGGGCCGCGATGTCGGACTTGAGCAGCGGGCGCCCCCGGTGGAGCAGATCGGCGACCGCCACCGTCAGCTTGGAGATGTTGCCGAGCGATCCACCGATGGTCTTGCGGCTCTTCGCGAGGTTGGTCATCCAGTCCTTGAGCTCGACCACGAGCGTGCTGAGCTGCTCGTGGTGGGTGTTGACGGTGTTGAGCGTCTGGGTGAGGTTGGTGACGACCTTGCCGATGAGCTGGTCGCGGTCGGCCAGGGTGTTGGTCAGCGAGGCGGTGTGCTGGAGCAGGCTGGCCACCGTGCCGCCCTCGCCCTGCAGCACCTGGACCAGGTTCATGCTCAGCTGGTTGACCTGCTTGGGGTTCAGCGCGGCGAACAGCGGCTTGAAGCCGTTGAAGAGCGTGGTCAGGTTGAGCGCCGGCGTCGTCTGCGAGACCGGGATGGTCGCGTCCACCGCGAGCGGGTGGGCCGTGGCGGCATCGGTCCCCTGCTCGAGGGACAGGTAGCGATCGCCGACCAGGTTGAGGTAGTTGATCCTCGCCTTGGTGGCCGACGTCAGGTGGACGTCGTCCTTCACGCTGAAGGTCACCAGCGCCTCGGTGCGGTGGTAGTGGTCGACGTTCTTGACCGATCCGACGCTCACTCCGGCGATGCGTACGTCGTCGCCGCCCTTGAGCATGCTCGCGTCGGTGAAGACCGCCTTGTAGTCGTGCTCGGCACCGATCCCGATGTGGCCCATGATCACCGTCAGCACGCCGGTGACGAACAACGAGACGACCGTGAAGACCAGCAGCTTGAGCCCGGCCGACAGCGTGGTGATGTTGCGGCGGTTCATGAGCCCGCCCTCTCACCGGCACGTACGACGGGCCCGTACATCAGCGACCCGAGCGCGCCGTACGACGCGGCCTTGTGTCCCGATGAGCCCGCCAGCATCGCGTCGATGATCTCCTTGTCCCCCTGCGTTCCGGCCGTGCCGCTGGTGACGTCGGAGCTGTCGATGATCGGGTCGAGAGGGGTGATGCCGGTCGGCGGGTGCTGGACCTGCTGGATGCCCTGCTTGAGCTTCCACACCCTGCCCGGCACGGTGAAGTGCGGCAGGCCCGCACACCACGGGCCGTGCCCGATCTCGCCGAACTTGATGGCGTCGCTCGCCCGGTAGACGTGGTACTGGTCGCTGAAGAACTCGAAGTACTGCTTGACCCAGCCGCCCTCGAACGTCTTGGACAGGATCGGCGCGTAGTTGGCGGCGCCCTGGATCAGGCAGGTGTACTCCGGCGCGTAGCGCGCGAGCAGCGCCATCATCGGCTGGGTCAGCCGACCCATCTCGATCAGGTTCGGGCCGTTCTCCTGCAGGAAGCGGGTGGCGGTGTCGCTCAGGCCGGTGAGGTCGGAGAAGAAGACGTCGATGTCGCGCTGCTTCTGGACGATGGTCTTGCTGGTGACCGTCAGGTTGGCCAGCGTGTGCAGGAGGTCCGGCGCGGCGACGTCGTAGTCCTTGGAGACCTTGGCGAGCTGGATGAGGTCCTGCTTCAGCGTCGGCAGGTGACCCCCGATCGCGTGCAGGTAGCCGCCCAGCTCGTCCATGGTGTGGCCGATCTGGTTGCCACGGCCGTCCAGCGCAGAGGCGATCGCGCCGAGCGTCGCGTTGAGGTCGGAGGGACGCACCGCGCGCAGCAGCGGGAAGAGGTTCGCCAGCACCTGGCTGAGCTCGACGTTCGTCGTGACCCGGTCGGCGGGGATGACCGCGCCGTTGGAGAGCGGCGTCGCGGAGGGGTCGGACGGGACGACGAACTGGACGAACTTCTGGCCGAACAGCGTCGTCGGGATGATCTTGACCGAGACGTTGTCGGGGATCTGCTTGGCCGAGGCGGGGTCGAGCGCGACCTTGATGACCGCGTGGTCGCCCTCCTGGCCGATGTCGCGGACCTGCCCGACCAGCGCGCCGTTGAGGCGCACGTCGCCGAACTTCGCCAGCTGCAGACCGGCGCGGTCGGCATCGATCGTCACCCAGGTGACGTGGTCGAACTTCTTGTCGTAGATCTCGATCGACAGCCAGATGAGCATCGCGATGCTGAGCAGGAACACGAGACCGGCCACCAGGAGCCGGTTGTGCTCCCTGGCGGTGTCGTGGCGGATGTTGACCAGCATCGGCGCCCGCTATCCCGTGATCCGGACCGTGGTCGTGGATCCCCAGATGGCGAAGCTGAGGAAGAAGTCGGCGACGACGATCGTCACGATGCTGGTGCGGATCGCCTGGCCGACGGCCCGGCCCACGCCCGCCGGTCCGCCCGATGCCGTGTAGCCGTAGTAGCAGTGGATCAGGATGACCGCGACCGCCAGGAAGAGCAGCTTGAGCACCGACCAGACGATGTCCACCGGCGGCAGGAACTCGAGGAAGTAGTGGTCGTAGGTGCCCGGCGACTGGCCGTAGATGAGCGTGACGATCAGCCTCGGCGAGAGGTACGACGCGCACAGCGCCACGATGTAGAGCGGGATCACCGCGATGAACGCCGCGATCATCCGCGAGGTCACCAGGAACGGCAGCGACGGGATGCCCATCACCTCGAGCGCATCGATCTCCTCCGAGATGCGCATCGCGCCCAGTCGGGCGGTGTAGCCGCAGCCGACGGTCGCCGCCAGCGCGATCGCCGACACCAGTGGCGCGACCTCGCGGGTGTTGAAGTACGCCGAGATGAAGGCGCTGAACTTCGAGACGCCGATCTGGCTCAGCGAGGCGTACCCCTGCATGCCGACCTCGGTGCCGGCGAAGAACGCCATGAACGCGATGACGCCGGCCGAGCCGAGGATCAGGCTCAGGCCGCCGCTGCCGAAGACCACGTCCGCGAGCGTGTTGAACACCTCGCGGCGGTACTTGCGGAGCGTCTGCGGGACCCAGAGGAGCGCCTTGACGTAGAAGAGCAGCTGGTCGCCGTACTGCTCGAGCGCGCGGCGGCGGCCCTTGATGGCGTCCGACGCCAGCGTCACGATCGTGGACATCAGATGCCGGCCGGGGGTGAGACCTGGAAGTAGATGGCCGTGATCACCGCGTTGAGGAAGAACAGCGCCATGAACGCGACGATCACCGACTCGTTGACCGCACGGCCGACGCCGCTCGGGCCGCCGCCGGCGTTCAGGCCCTTGTAGGCGCCGATGATCGCGGCGAGCCAGCCGAAGATCGCTGCCTTGACCATCGCGAGGTAGAGGTCCGGGAGCGAGGCGAGCGCGGTGAACGACGACAGGAACGCGCCCGCCGAGCCGCCCTGGACGATCACCGTGAAGAAGTAGCCGCCGCCGATGCCGGTGCCGATCACGATGCCGTTGATCATCACCGACACGAAGATCGTGGCGACCACGCGCGGGGCGACGAGCCGCTCGAGCGGGTCGATGCCGAGCACCTCCATCGCATCGATCTCCTCGCGGATCTTGCGAGCCCCCATGTCGGAGCAGATGGCGGACCCGGCCGCGCCGGCGATGATCATCGCGGCCGCCATCGGGGCCGCCTCACGCACGGTCGCGAGGACCGCCGTCGCACCGGCGAACGACTGGGCGCCGAGCTGGCCGGTGAGGCTGCCCACCTGGAGCGAGATGACGGCGCCGAACGGGATGGAGACCAGGATCGTCGGCATCAGCGTCACGCTGGTGACGAACCACGCCTGCTCCAGGAACTCGCGGAACTGGAAGGGCCTGGTGAAGATCCGCTTGGTCACCTCGACGACCATCAGCGCGATCTCACCGGGTCCACGGACCACCGAGGCGGCGTTGAAGGCCACTCGTGATCACCTCGTCTCCGGTTGGGGCGCGCCAATAGTAGAACGTGTTCTCATTCTGCGCTAACAGGACACCCGAGGTGACGCGTCGCACACAGTGAGACAACTGGCGGACCCCCGCTGCGTCACGCGGACGCACCCGCGAGCGGGGATATTACCCCGCGGTAACAACGGCCGGCGGGAGCGTTCAGCTGTTGGCCGCCATCATCTGCCGCAGCTCCTTCTTCAGGTCGCCGATCTCGTCGCGGAGGCGGGCGGCGAGCTCGAACTGCAGCTCCGCGGCGGCGGCCTTCATCTGGTCGGTGAGGTCCTGGATCAGCTCGGCCAGGTCGCTGCTCGGCAGCCCGGCCAGGTCGCGGGAGTGGGCGCCGACGTCGGTCGAGCGCAGCGCCGGCGTCGGGCTCTTCGTCCGCCCGCCCGACCCGGGCAGCTCCTCGAGCAGCTGCTGGGTCGACTCCTCCTCCCGCGCGAGCATCTCGGTGATGTCGGCGATCTTCTTGCGCAGGGGCTGCGGGTCGATGCCGTTGGCCTCGTTGTAGGCGATCTGCTTGGCGCGACGCCGGTTGGTCTCGTCGATGGCCGACTCCATCGACGGGGTGATCTTGTCGGCGTACATGTGCACCTCGCCGGAGACGTTGCGGGCCGCGCGGCCGATCGTCTGGATGAGCGACTTGTCGGAGCGTAGGAAGCCCTCCTTGTCGGCGTCGAGGATCGCCACCAGCGAGACCTCGGGCAGGTCGAGACCCTCGCGGAGCAGGTTGATGCCGACCAGCACGTCGTAGGCGCCGAGGCGGAGGTCGCGCAGCAGCTCGACCCGCTTCAGGGTGTCGACCTCGCTGTGGAGGTAGCGGGTGCGGATGCCGGCGTCGAGGAGGTAGTCGGTGAGGTCCTCCGACATCTTCTTGGTCAGCGTGGTGACCAGGACGCGCTCGTTCTTCTCCACCCGCTCCTTGATCTCGCCGATCAGGTCGTCGATCTGACCCTTGGTCGGCTTGACCACGACCTCGGGGTCGACCAGGCCGGTCGGGCGGATGATCTGCTCGACGACGTCGCCCTGGACCTTGTCCAGCTCGTAGTCGCCCGGGGTCGCCGAGAGGTAGATGGTCTGCCCGATGCGCTCGAGGAACTCCTCCCACCGCAGCGGCCGGTTGTCCATGGCGCTGGGCAGGCGGAAGCCGTGCTCGACGAGGTTGCGCTTGCGGGACATGTCGCCCTCGTACATGCCGCCGATCTGCGGGATCGCGACGTGCGACTCGTCGACGACGAGCAGGAAGTCCTCGGGGAAGTAGTCGAGCAGGCAGTTCGGCGCGCTCCCGGGACTGCGACCGTCGATGTGCATCGAGTAGTTCTCGATGCCGGCGCAGCTGCCGACCTGCCGCATCATCTCGATGTCGTAGGTCGTGCGCATCCGCAGCCGCTGCGCCTCGAGCATCTTGCCCTGGCGCTCGAAGGTCGCGAGCCGGTCGGCCAGCTCGGTCTCGATGCCGGCGATCGCACGCTCCATGCGCTCCGGTCCGGCGACGTAGTGGCTGGCCGGGAAGATGTAGAGCTCCTCGTCCTCGGTCAGCACCTCCCCCGTCACCGGGTGCAGCGTCATCAGCCGCTCGATCTCGTCGCCGAAGAACTCGATGCGGACCGCCAGCTCCTCGTAGACCGGGAAGATCTCGAGGGTGTCGCCGCGGACCCTGAAGGTCCCGCGGGTGAAGGCCATGTCGTTGCGGGTGTACTGGATGTCGACCAGCCGCCGCAGGACGGTGTCGCGGTCGTGCTCCTCCCCCACGCGCAGCCGCACCATGCGGTCGACGTACTCCTGCGGGGTGCCGAGGCCGTAGATGCAGGACACGGTCGAGACGACGATGACGTCGCGGCGGGTCAGCAGCGAGTTGGTCGCGCTGTGCCGCAGCCGCTCGACCTCCTCGTTGATCGAGGAGTCCTTCTCGATGTAGGTGTCGGTCTGCGGGACGTACGCCTCGGGCTGGTAGTAGTCGTAGTAGGAGACGAAGTACTCGACCGCGTTCTCGGGGAAGAGCTGGCGCAGCTCGTTCGCGAACTGCGCGGCGAGGGTCTTGTTGGGCTGCATGACCAGGATCGGCCGCTGCACCTGCTCGGCGACCCACGCCACCGTCGCCGTCTTGCCCGTGCCCGTCGCTCCGAGGAGCACGACGTCCCGCGCGCCCCCGTCGATCCGCCGGCTGATCTCCTTGATCGCAGCCGGCTGGTCACCCGACGGCGAGTAGTCCGACTCGACGTGGAACGGGGCGACGCGACGCTCGAGATCGGTGACGGGACGCATGCGGCAAGCCTACGGACCGCCACCGACATCGAGAGCGGCCGACCGGACGTACCGGCCGCGTGCGACTAGCGCGACTCGTCCGGCTGCACCCGGAACGCCTTGAGCACGGTCGCGAGCATCGCGTAGTGGCCCACCAGCAGGACCAGCTCGATGCGCTCCCTGTCGTCGAAGAGCCGCCCGAGCTCCGCCCAGAGAACGTCGGAGATGTCCTGGTCGGCGACCATCTCCTCGGCGACGCGCAGGGCGAGCGTCTCGCGCGCGGAGAGGCGCTCGGCGGCCGGGTCGCCCTCCGCGACGGCGACCTCCTCGACGCTCAGCCCGGCCCGGCGGCCGAGCCGCCGGTGCTGGTTGAGCTCGTACTCCGACCCCAGCAGCGAGGCGACGCGCAGGATGACCAGCTCCGCCTCGCGACGCGCGAGACGGCCGCCGGGCATCAGCCGGCCCGCGAAGTGCAGCCATCCCCAGAACAGGCGGCGATGGCGGCCGAGGGTCAGGAACACCGCGGGCGGCGTCGTCCCGGTGACGCGTCCCGCGACGGCCGCGAAGGCGGCGATCACCGGGCCCACCTCGCGCCAGGTGCCGGGCTCGACCCGGGGCTGCTCCCTCACCGGCGCTCCCGCAGGTCGCTACGACGAGCCTTCTCGACCGCGGGCAGCGCCCGGTTGGCGCCCGCGTTCAGCGCCCGCATCACCAGGTCGTACGCCGGCGGGCAGACCCGCTGCAGCAGGTGGACCAGCCGGATGTCGGCCGAGGTGTAGACCCAGTAGCGGTTGTGCCTCACCCCGCGCCAGATCGCGTCCGCCGCACGCTCCGGGCTCACCGCGCTGCGGCGGAATCCCGCCCGCGCACGCTGGAACGCCCGGCTCTGCGCGTCGACGCCGGCGATGCGGATCGTCTCGACCAGCCCGGTGTCGACGGCGCCCGGGCAGACCAGGGTGACGCCGATGCCGTGGCGGCGCAGGTCGAAGCGCAGCACCTCCGAGACCCCGCGCAGGCCGAACTTGCTGGCCGAGTAGGCGGCGTGCCAGGGCATCCCGATGATCCCCGCGGCGGACGACACGTTGACGAGCTGACCGCCGCGTCGCGCCTCGACCATCGGCGGCACGAACTCCTCGATCACGTGGATCGGGCCCATCAGGTTGATCTCGACGAGGCGGCGCCAGTCGTCGTGCTCCATCCCGCGGACCGTTCCCCAGACGGCGGTGCCGGCGACGTTGAGCACCACGTCCATCGAGCCGTACCGCTGGGTCACGTCACGCGCCAGGCGTCGTACGGCGTCGAGGTCGGCGACGTCCACCGCCTCGGCCGTGCCGACCACGCCGCCGCCGGCGCGGATCGCGTCGGCCACCCGCGCGAGCGCGGTGGCGTTGATGTCGGTGAGATGGAGGATCGCGCCCCGACGGCCGGCGGACTCGGCGACGGCGCGGCCGATGCCGCTCCCGGCACCGGTGACGAGCACCTGCCTGCCGGACAGGTCGCGGATGCCGCGGGGTCTCAGCGACCGCCTGCCGAGCAGCCTCACAGCAGCGGCCTCAGCGGCGAGAGCACCAGCTCGGTGAACCGGCGGTGCAGGTCGCGCGCCTCCCACTCGCCCGAGGTCAGCTCGAGGCAGTTGGACTGGTCGACCAGGAAGATCTCCTCCAGCTCGCCGGCGAGCGAGCCGTCGATGACCTCGACGTTGATCTCGTAGTTGCCCTGCAGGCTGAGCCGGTCGATGTTGGCCGTGCCGACGCTGGACCAGTTGCCGTCGACGGTCGCGGTCTTGGCGTGGATCATCGCGTCCTTGAACCGCAGGATCCGGACGCCCGCGGCGAGCAGCTGGCCGAAGTAGCCGCGCGAGATCCAGTCCGCCACGACGTGGTTGGACTTCAGCGGCAGCAGCAGGCGTACGTCGACCCCGCGCCTCGCCGCGTTCTTCAGCGCGTCGACGAAGTCCTGGTCGGGCAGGAAGTAGGCAGTGGTCAGCCAGACGTTCTTGCTGGCCCGGTTGATCGCCTCGAGGTACATGCCGCGGATCGGGAACATCCACAGCCGCGGCACGTTGCGCTGGAAGCGGATGCGCGGCTCCCAGGTCGAGGCCGTCTCGAGCAGCAGCGGCCGCTCCGACGCCCGCAGCCGACGGCGCCGGTTGAGGTTCCAGAAGTCGGCGAACGCCCGCTTGAGGTCCCACACCGCCGGTCCGCTGATCCGGACGTGGGTGTCGCGCCACTCGGTCTCGTACGCCGAGCCGATGTTGTAGCCGCCGATGAAGCCGACGTTGTCGTCGACCACGAGCAGCTTGCGGTGGTCGCGGCCGTAGCGCCGCAGGTCGAAGAAGCGCCACCCGGCGGCGTACATCGGGTAGCGCAGCACCTTCACGTGCGCGGGGAAGCGCTGGAAGTGCGGCGAGACGACGAGGTTCGCGAAGGCGTCGTAGATGATGTAGACGTCGACGCCGCGGTCGGCCGCCTCGATCAGGGCCCGCTTGAATCGCTCCCCGGTCGCGTCGGCCTTCCAGATGTAGGTCTCGAAGAGGATCTGCCGCTCGGCCGAGCCGATCGCGGCCAGCATGTCGTCGTACAGGTCGCGGCCGAAGGTGTACGTCGTCACCTCGCCGTCGCCGACCGTGACCGTACCCGGCTTTCGGGTCGGGAACGGCTTGGGCCGCTTGCCGCGACGCCGGTAGGAGTCGACCAGCGACATCGCGATCGCGACCACGAACGGCACCCCGACGACGGCCAGCAGCAGGCGTCGTACGACAGTCCTCAGTGCCACGTCACTCAATCTAGAGCATCCCGAGGACGGGTCGGCAGCGGGCCGATCAGGCGCCTCCCGCCTGGCTCGGCGGGTTCAGGAGCGTGATCGCGTCGATCTTCCACGCGCCGGCGACCTGCTTCATCGTGACGAGGAACCGCTGCGTCTCGTGCGCGCGCTGCTCCTTGCCATGGGCATCGACGAAGGTGCGGTCGCTGTTGATCGCGGCGTACACGTCGACCTCGTCGGCGCCGACCACGTGGGACATCGTCTCACCCACGGAGGCCTTGCTGGTGGTCTTCGTCTGCTTGATCGCCTTGGTGAGGGCGTTGTGGTTCTCGATGAAAGGCTTGGCGGAGGCCGCGCTCGTGAAGTCCTTCGCCCACGGGACCGAGGTGCCGTAGGTCCGGTAGTCGAACGTCGCGATCTCCGCGAGACCGCGCGATGCGACCTTGACGGCCGCGTCCCCGGCCCCGCTGGAGCCGTCCGCGCTCGCCTCCGTCGCCTTGCCGTGCCAGTGCAGGGCCAGGACCCCGAGCACGACGGCCACGACGAGGAACGCGACAGCGGCTCCGCCGACGACGACCAGGGGCGTGCGCAGCGACCGGGCGCCGTCTTCTCCGTTGCTCACTCCGTCTGAACCTACCGGACCGGCCCAGGGGCGTGCGCCGCTCCGCGCTGCAGCGTCGAGAACGAGCTCGGGCAGTGACCGCCGGTCTGGAACGGGAACCGCGGACCGCGTGGGTCGTGACGCGTGGTGCCGTAGCTGCAGCGCGGGTCCTTGTCCGCGATGAGCGCGATCCGCAGGCGGTGGTTCCCGATCTTGTCGAGGAGCGACTGCAGGCCCGGCTGGTACGCCTGGAGCAGCGCGCGGAAGTGCGGGTCGTACGACGCGAAGATGTCGGTGAGGCTCACCCCCGTCGCCAAGAAGCCCGGCAGCACGTTGTTCGCGTCGTTGATGAGCTGCTCCATCTGCTTCATCTCGCTCGGCGCGGTCTTGAGCGTGTGCACGAGCTCGGGGTCGTAGCCCTTCAGGAACGCCGCCAGGTGCTTGGACGTGTGCGCCAGCTGCTCGAGCGAGCCGCTGTTGCCGGTGATGATCGACAGCACCGGACCGGAGTTGTCGATCAACCGGTTGGTCTGCGGCCAGACCTTGACGAGCGTGTGCAGCAGCTGGCTGCCCTGGTCCAGGATCTGGCCGATGTCGTCACCGGTGCCGGCGAGGCCGGTGCTCAGCTCGCTGAGCACGATCCGCAGCTTCTTGTCGTCGATCTGACGCAGCACCTTGTTGATCGCGATGACCGTCGAGCTGAGGCTCTCCGGGATGTCGGTCGACGCGGCGCCGATCGTGTCGCCGTTCTGGATGTACGGACCGCTGTCCGTCCTCGGCTGGAAGTCGAGGTACTGCTCGCCGACCGGGGACAGGCTGCGCACGCGCGCCATGGAGTCCTTCGGGATCTGGGTGCTCGAGGTGAGCTTGATCGTCGCCGTGACCCCCTTGGCGGTCGGCACGATCCGCGTCACCTGGCCGACGCGTACGCCGCGGTAGGTGACCTGCGAGCCCTCGAAGAGCCCACCGGTCTGGGCGAGGTCGACGTTGACCGTGTCCGGCCGCGACAGCAGCGGCTGGGACAGGACCGAGGAGAAGATGTAGGCCACCGCGACGACGAACACCACCACGATGCCGACCACGCTCAGGTAGAGCTTGTCGGTGAGGATCTTGCGCACCATGTCAGCGGCCCCCGCCCAGGAGTTGGTTCAGCAGAGCGCCGACGCCGGTCGGGGCCGAGGAGCCCGTGTTGGCGCCCTTGGTCGTCGGGGCCGACGTCTTCTTGCCGCCCCCCAGCAGGGTGCCGACTCCCCCGAGCAGCCCGCCGAGCAGACCCGTGCCCTTGTTGTTCAGCAGGTTGTCCAGGCCGAGCAGGTGCAGGAGGTCGGCGACACCGGGCAGCAGGCCGCCCACGTCGATGCCGTCGAGATGCAGCTTGAGGCTGATGTTGAGGTAGTCGTTGGCGATCACGCCGTTCGCCGTGTGCCCGGCCAGGATGATCGACTGCAGCGACGACTCCCAGCGCGAACGGTTCGAGGCGAACTCCGCGAGCACCGGCTGGACCTCCGTCAGCATCCGGAGCAGCTGCGCGCGGGTCGCGTCGACGGTGGAGTTCGCCGCGCCGGAGAACTTCCGGAGCTCCTTCAGCAGCTGCGTGAATCCCGGGGTCTCCTGACGAAGGACGTGCGCCGCCGGCCGGATCTGCCGGACCGCGCGGTTGATCGTGCCCTTGCGCGCGTTGAGCGTCTTGGACAGCGAGTTCAAGGAGTTGAGCACCTGGTCGACGCTGCCGGTCGTGGCGTTGGCCTGCGTCAGGAAGGTGCGCGCCTTGTTCAGCAGCATCCGGTAGTCGCCCTCGTGGCCGTTGAGGGCGGTGTTGAGCTCCTGGGTGACCGTCTGGAGCTGGTCGAGCCCGCCGCCGTTGATCAGCAGCGACGCCTCGGACAGCGCGTCCTCGACCGTGGGCGCCGTCGTCGTGTCGGACAGGGAGAGCTTCGCGCCGTCGGTCAGCAACGGGCCGTGCCGCGGGTTCTTGATGTCGACGAAGAGCTCGCCGAGAGGCGTGGTGTAGCGCAGCCGCGCCGTCGCGCCCTTGCGGATCTCGGCGTCCTTGCGGATCGTCATGGTGACCTCGGCGGTGAAGTTCTTCTCGCCGATCGAGGCCACCTGCCCGGCGTCGACGCCGTTGACCTTCACCGGCGCGCCCTGCGCGAGGTTCAGGGCATCTCGGAAGTCGGCCTGCATCTTCATGGTCGGGCCCGAGACCCCGGTCCCGGGGATGGGCAGGTCGTTCATGGTGAGACCGCAGCCGCTGAGCACACCGCCCAGGACCAGTACGACGGCGACGGCGATGGCCGACCTCAGGCGGGCGTTCACTTGTTCGCTCCCGGGTCCGTGCCGTCGAGGATGCTGCACAGGTTGGCCGGCAGCTGGTTGCAGAGGTTCTGCAGGATGCCGCCCAGCGGGTCGAGCACGAGCGGGTCGATGCGGACGGGCAGACGGGTGCCGGTCTTGTCGCGCGCCAGCTGCAGGTTCTGGAGGGCCAGCGGGAGCACCCGCAGGATCTCCTCCAGGTTGCCCTGCCTGCTGAGGACGGTCCGCATCAGCTTGGTCGAGCCACCGAGCGTCTTCACGATCTGCGCCCGGTTGTCGACCGCGAACCTCGCCACGGTCCTCACGGCCTTGGTGAGCGAGCGCAGCATCGTGCGGAAGTTGAACCGCTCGTCGGACAGGATCGAGCTCGCCCGGGTCACCTGCTGGATGAAGCGCTTGGCGGTGCCCTGGTTGTTGGCGATGGTGCCGACCAGCTTGTCGAGGGCCGTGAGCGTGGCGGACACGTTGCCGCGCTGGGCGGCGAGGCCGTTGGTGCCGTCGGCCAGCGAGTGGATCGTCTGGTTCAGCAGCGGGCCACGACCGTTGAGCGCCTTGGTGCCCGCGTCGATGAAGCGCTTGATCGCCTGGGTCGCGTTCTTCGACCCGCCGATGCCGGTCGCGAACCGGTTGAGCGACGACAGCACCTGGTCGAAGTCGACCGGCGTCTCGGTACGGCTCATCGGGATGACCGTCCCGTCGGTCATCCTCGGCCCGCTCCGGTAGACCGGCGAGAGCTCGACGTACCGGTCGGTCGCCACGGAGCGGGCGATGACCAGTGCGTGCGCGTCGGCGGGGACCGGCTGGTCGGTGTCGACCTGCATCGTCACCGCGACCTGCCTGCCGACCGGCTTGATCGAGGTGATCTTGCCGACGGGCACGCCGAGGACGCCGACGTCGTTGCCGACGAACAGTCCGGCGGAGTCGGAGAGGTAGGCGGTCACCGTCATCGACTTGCCGCCGGTGAGGCTGCAGGACGAGGTCGCCAGCAGGAGGGCGACCGCCACGACGGCGGCGCAGATCGTGCGCATCATCTTCGAAGTCATCACGTCTACCTCATGTTGTCCGCGGGCAGGGCGGGCGGCTTCAGGTACAGGCCGACGTACGGTCCGCTGCCGGTGGCGTTGGCGACGTAGCGGGCCGCCGGCGCCATCACGGTCAGCACCTTCTTCAGCTGACCGCTCTCGCCGTTGAGTCCGTCGATCACGTTGTTGATGTTGTGCAGCGCGGGCTTGAGCTTGCCGTTGGTGGCATTGACGATCGCCGTCAGGGCCCGGGACAGCCCGGTCGTCTCGACGAGCAGCCGGTGGATCGCCGTACGGCGGGCGGTCACCTCGGCCACCACCAGGTTGGTCTGCTTCATCAGCCCGATGATGTCCTGGCTGCTGTCGGACAGCTGGGTGCTCACGTTGCGGGCCGAGGTCAGCAGCTGGCCGAGCTGGTCGGAGCGGTTCGCCACGACCTCGGAGAGCCGCGCCACGCCCTGCAGGGCCGGGCCGATCTCGCCCTGGCTCGCGCCGAGGGTGTCCGACATCTGCGTGAGCGCCTTGGCGAGCAGCTGGGGATCGAGCTTCTGGAGCGCCCCGTGGCCCTTCTGGATGACGTCCTGCAGGTTGTACGGCGTCGTGGTTCGGTCGAGCGGGATGATGTCGCCCGCCAGCTCGCCCGAGCCCTGGGGCTCGACCTGCAGGTAGTGGGTGCCGAGCAGCGTCGCGACCTTGACCGCGGCGGTGGTGCGGTTGCCGAGGGTGATGCTCTTCGACAGCGCGAACTGCACCTCGACGTGGGTGCCCTGGATCGAGAGCCCGGTGACCTTGCCCTCGGAGACCCCGTGGACCTCGACGTCCTCGCCCTTGCGCAGGCCGCCGGTGTTCTGCAGCTGCGCGGTGTAGGACTTGTCGCCGAAGTTCACGGTGCTGATCACGACCACGAAGAGCCCGAGGACGAGGAGCATCGCCAGTCCGACCAGGCCGACCTTGAACGGGTCGCGCTCGTTCATCGGCTTCATCGGCACACCGCCGAGAAGTTGTTGCCGCCCACCGGGATCTCGGTGGTGCTCCCCACGCCCAGCGAGAGCTTGCAGACGTAGACGTTCAGCGCGTTCTCGTACGACGTGGCGCGGCCGAGCGACTCGAAGACCGTCGAGAAGGCGGGGACCGTCTTCTCCAGGGTCGCGCGGGAGCTGTTCAGCATCGACGCGACCGACACGAACTGGTTCGTGGCACCCACGAGCGGCACCTTGACGTTGCGCAGCAGCGAGCTCGTGCTCCCGACGAGCTTGCTCACGCCGTCGATGGAGGCTCCGATGGACCTGCGGTCCTTGGCCAGCCCGGTCATGAGTGCCTCGAGCTCCTTGATGGTCGACTTGAGCTGGCCGCCCTGGCCCGCGAGGTTGTCGAGGACCGGCTTGAGGTTGGTCATCACCGCGTTGATAACGGTGTCGCGGTCGGCGATGAAGTTCGTGAGGTGCCCGGTCTGCTGGAGCAGGACCTCGATGGAGGGTCCCTCACCCTGCAGCACCTTGATCATCGACGTCGCCAGCTTGTTGACGTCCTGCGGCTGCAGGATCCGGAACAGCGGACGGAAGCCGTTCAGCAGCTCGGTCAGGTCGAAGCCCGGACTGGTCCGCGACTCGGGGATGGTGGCGCCGGCCGGCAGCTCGTTGCCAGGCCTGGCGTTCTGCACCAGCGACACGTACCGCTGGCCCAGGAGGTTCTGGTAGCGCATGATCACGTGCGTGTTGTCGTAGAGAGGCTGCTGCTTGAGCAGGTCGAGCTGCACCACGGCGCCGGCGTCCGTGGCGCTGATCGAGGTGACCCGGCCGACCCGGACACCCGCCGCCTTGACGTCGTCGCCGACCCGGAGGCCGTTGACGTCGGAGAAGTCGGCGGTGAACTCCTGCTTGTCGCCGCTGACGCCGTTCAGCATCGTGTTGACGAGCAGGAACCCCAGGAAGCCGCTCACCACCGCGAACGCGATGAACTTGATCGCGATCGACCTCAGCCCGGTCATCGGCTGCCTCCCGAACGGTAGGACGGACGCTGGCCGGGGCCGTAGTAGCCCGGAGCCGCGAGCTGGAGGATGGCGTCGGTCTGGGCGAATCCGTGGCTGACCGTCGAGGCCAGGGCGCTGCCGAGCTTCTGGTTGACCGTGATCGCCCCCGTGATGCCGGCCTGACGGTTGTCGTACAGCGCGTCGAGCAGGCCCGACGAGCCGTTGATGAAGCGCACGAGGTTCCTCTTGTTCCGGTGCAGGAAGCCCGTCGCGGTGTCGGACAGCCTGGTGCCGCCGGAGATCAGCGCGCTGATCGCCTGCTGGTTGTTGGTGATCGTGTTGGCCGTGACCAGCAGGTCGTCGGTCGCGTCGAGCAGGTCGGGCGCGACCTTGTTGACGACGGTGGTGGCCGAGGCGAGCTGCTGGAGGTCGCTGCGCACCTTGGGCATCTGCGGGTTGAGCTTGTCGAGGTAGCTGTTCAGCGTCACGACCGTGTTGTGGATCTCGGCGCCGCGGCCGTCGAGCGCCTGCGCGGCCGATCCGATCGCCGAGGCGAGCTCGGCCGGGCCGAGCGCCTTGACCAGGCGGTCGATGTCGTCGAGCGCGTTCTGGAGCTCCAGCGTCCCCTGGGTGCTGTCCGCCTTGACGGTGTCGCCGGCGCGCAGCGACGAGGACGAGGCCTGGCCGTGCACGACCAGGTCGACGAAGGTCTTGCCGAAGATGGTGGCCGGCAGGATCCTGGCGACGACGTTGCTCGGCACGTGTCCGAGGTCGGACCCCGTCATGCTCAGGTCGATCGCGACCTGACCGGACGGCGCCCGGCTGATGTTGTTGACCTTGCCGACGATGACGCCGTTCATCTTGACGTCGGAGCCGTTGGTCAGCGCTCCGCCGGCGTTGGCGACCAGGGCGGTCACGTGCGGGCTGCTGCCGAACGTGCCGTTGCTGCGCAGCGTGATCGCCACGCCGATGAGCGCGATCACCATGAGGCCGATGAGGCCTCGGCGGGCGAGCTGGTTGCGGGTCACTTCGCGAGCCATGGTCACCTCACCCCGAGATCCGGAAGCCGGAGTCGCTGCCCCAGAAGATCAGCGTCATGATCATGTCGAGGATGACGACGACGACGATGCTGGCGCGGATCGCCGCACCCGTCGCCTCGCCGACCGCCTGCGGTCCTCCGCCGACCTTGAAGCCGTACCAGCAGTGGATCAGCGCCACGGCGATGGCGAAGATCAGGATCTTGATCACCGAGAACAGGATGTCCCTGCCCTGGATCAGCGCGGAGAAGTAGTGCTCGTACTGGCCTGGCGACTGCCCGAACAGGACGACCACCGACCACTGCGAGGCGATGTAGCTCCCGATCAGGCCGATGAGATACATCGGGAGGATCGCGAGCATGCACGCGATCACGCGCGTCGTCACGACGTAGCGCATCGCGCTCACCGCCATGACCTCGATCGCGTCGATCTCCTCGTGGATCTTCATCGAGCCGATCTGCGCGGTGAAGCGGCAGCCGACCTGGGCCGCGAGCGCGAGCGCCGCGATCAGCGGGGCGAGCTCACGGGTGTTCGCGCTCGCCGAGATGAAGCCGGCGAGCGGCGCGAGGCCGACGATCTCGAGACCGTTGAACCCCTCGATGCCCAGCGAGGTTCCGGCCGCGATCGAGAGCAGCACCATGACGCCGACGGTGCCACCGCCGACCAGCAGGGCACCGGAGCCCCAGGCGATGTCCTTGAGCTGCCGGAGCATCTCGCGGGGGTAGAGCGCCAGGGTCTGCGGGACGTTGCGCAGCGTGTCCCACGCGAAGGTCAGGAACGAGCCGAAGGTCGCGAGCTGCTTCATCACCGAGTCGGCGAGCCCCACGAGGGCGTCGGAGATGCTGCCCCCGATGCTGCGCCCCAGCTTGATGTCGGTCATCAGGCACTCCCCGGGAACAGCATCGTGTAGGCCTGGGTCAGGCCGACGTTGATGATGGCGAGCAGGATCACGGACAGGACGACCGCCTGGTTGACGGCGTCGGCGACCCCCTTCGGGCCACCACGGGCGCTTAGGCCCTTGTGCGCCGCGACGATCGTGGCGACGAAGCCGAAGATGAAGGCCTTCAGCTCGGCGACCACGAAGTCCATCGGCTGGCTCAGGCCGACGAACGACTGGATGTAGGTGCCGGAGGAGATCTGGCCGCCGCCGACCACGACGACGAAGGCGGTGATCATCGCCGCCATCGTCACGATGACCGTCAGCAGCAGCGCGACCAGCAGCGCGGCGAGGATGCGCGGCGCGACCAGGCGCTGGATCGGCGAGATGCCCATCACCTTGAGCGCGTCGATCTCCTCGCGCACCGTCCGCGCGCCCAGGTCGGAGCAGATCGCGGAGCCGACGGCACCCGCGATCAGCAGCGACGTGACCAGCGGTGCGCCCTGGCGCAGCACGCTGATGCCGTTGACGGCGCCGATGAAGGAGTTCGCGCCGATCTGGTTGGCCGCCCCGCCGATCTGGACCGAGGTGATGACGCCGAACGGGATGGCCACCAGGATCGACGGCAGCAGCGAGACCCGCGTCATGAACCAGCACTGGAGCAGGAACTCGCTCCACGAGAACCGCCGGGCGACGATGTCGGAGAAGCCCCACGAGATCGACTCGACCGAGAGCTTGACCAGATCACCGGTCGTGACGACGCCGGCCTTGAAGCGGCCGGTCATGCTGTCCACGAACGATCGCCCGGACGCGACGACGGCACTCATCGACCGCCTCCCGTTCCGACCTGCGTGGCGAGTTCCATCCGGACCCCTGTCTCCTTCAGGCACGACCGAAAGACCGGTCCGTCGTCGAGCCAGACGACTGCCTGTTTCTCCATGTAACAGATATCACGCGAATTGGTCACGCCCCGGGAGGTGTCCACGCGAGGACATCCGCGGGCCCTTCCGTGGACGCCGGACTCCCGCTGCTCCGAGCAGGAGGGGCACCCGGCCGCGATGCGGTCTCCAGGTCTCGAGGTACGCCGCCAGCTCGTCGTCATCGAACTCCCTGCCTTCCAGCGCCCACCCGACATCCCGGGCCACGTGATAGTCGCCGAACGACACGGCGTCCGGATCCCCCAGAGCGCGTTGACGCACCTCGGCACTGGTCCACACCCCGATGCCGCGCACGGAGCGTAGCGGAACCGACGCGACGGCGGCGTCCACGTCGCCCAGCCTGTCCCACGCGGCCGCGGCGCGGGCGGCGGCCACGACGGTGCGCGAGCGCGCGGGGTCGATGTGGAGCGCGAGCCACTCCCACGACGGGATCCCGCGGAGCGTGTCGGCATCCGGCTGCACCATCAGGCCGAGGTCGCCACCCGGGCCCGGTGCACGCTCGCCGTACCTCCGGACGAGCGCGCGGAAGCCGCCGAACGCCTCCTTGCCGGTGACCTTCTGCTCGATGATCGAGGGCACCAGCGACTCCAGCACCCGGCCGGTGCGTCCCTGCCGCAGGTGCGGCATCCGGCGGCGGATCTCGGCCAGGAGCGGGTGGACGGGCTCGAAGCCGGTCCAGTCGTCGGCGTCGCCCAGCAGCTCGGGCAGCTGTGCCAGCGCCCACTGCGCGCCGGGCCCCCACGCCTCGGCGAGGATCTCGCCGGCCCGCGACTGGGGTGCGATCGCCAGGCCGACCGGGCCCTCCGGCGTACGGCTGGCTCGCCAGTGGCACCCGGACCCGTCGACGCGCTGGGTCGGGTCACCTCGACCACGGCGGTGCTGCGCGAGGAGCGCGCCGACCGACACCTCCCGCCCGGGCCTCCAGGTCCGGGTGTCTCCGCTCCCTCGCACGCGTCGACTGTACGGCGTGCGCCCCACGCACGCACCGCTCCCGTGGGGCAGCAGATGGCCTAGGCTGACGACGGAGGAAGCACGACAAGAGGAGAGCGCTTGAGCACCGACCCGGCCGGCAACCGAAGGGCCCGCCTGGACCAGGAGGCAGTGCTGCAGGCGGCCGAGGCGCTCGTCGACCGCGACGGGTACGACGCCCTCACCATGACCTCGCTCGCCGCCGAGCTGGAGACCCGGGTCTCCTCCCTCTACAACCACGTCGAGAACCTCGAGGACCTGCGCGCCCATCTCCAGGTCCGGGCGATGCGCCTGCTCGGCGAGCACGTCCGCAGCGCCGCGATGGGCCACGCCGGCGCCGACGGCCTCCGTGCGATCAGCCACGAGCTGCGCGCGTTCGCCCGCAGGTTCCCCCAGCGGTACGCCGCCCTCACCCGCCCGCCGATCGACCGCGACGAGTTCTTCGCCGCGGCTGTCACGGCCATCGAGGCGCTCTCGGTGATGGTGCGCTCAGCCGGGCTGCCCGAGGAGCGGCACCTTCCGACCGGGATGGCCGTCTTCGCCGCCCTCCACGGCTTCGTCAGCCTCGAGGCCGCGGGCTACTTCGGCGACCCGGGCCCGGAGGTCCAGCCCTTCGACCTCGACGAGGTCTTCGAGCAGGTCATCCGCGGCTCGGTGACCGCCGCGGTGCTCGAAGCCACCCACTGACGCCATGCTGCTGCGGCACCTCGTCGACGCCTCGGGTGCCGTCGCCGCGACGCGGTCGCGCAAGGACAAGACCCGGCTCATCGCGGAGCTGCTGCTGGCGGCCCACCCGGACGAGCGCGCGCTGACCGCGCACTACCTGAGCGGGCGGCTGCGCCAGCGTCGTACCGGTCTGGGCTGGCGGAGCCTCGCCGCCCTGCCCTCCCCCGCGCCGACGCCCTCGCTCGAGGTCGCCGAGGTGGACGCGGCGTTCCAGGCGATGTCGGAGCTCGCCGGCACGGGCTCCGCGGCCGCGCGCGCCTCGCTCGTCGCCGACCTGTTCGGCCGCGCGACCCCCGACGAGCAGGCCTGGCTGCGGGCGGTGGCCGTCGGCGAGGTCCGCCAGGGCGCGCTCGAGGCCGTCGTCACCGAGGCGGTGGCCCAGGCGGCGGACGTCCCGCTGGCCTCAGTCAGGAGGGCCGCGATGCTCGCGGGCGGCGTGACGTACGTCGTCGACGACGCCTTCGCGGGCGTCGACGCGCTCGGCGACGTCGGGCTGACCGTGGGCCGGCCGGTGCTGCCGATGCTCGCCTCGTCGGCGCCGGACGTGCCGGCCGCGCTCGCCAAGGCCGTCGGCGCCGACGGGACCGTCGCGGTGGACGCCAAGCTCGACGGCGTGCGGATCCAGGTGCACTGCGACGGCGACGAGGTCGTCGTCGCGACCCGCAGCCTCGACGACATCACCCACCGCCTGCCGGAGGTCGTCGCGATCGTCCGCGCGCTGCCGGCGTCCAGGCTCGTCCTGGACGGCGAGGCCCTCGCCCTGGCTGCCGACGGTCGCCCGCGGGCCTTCCAGGACACTGCCTCCCGCACGGCCACCGGCGCGTCGGAAGGCGGCACCGTCGTGACGCCGTACTTCTTCGACGTGCTGCACCTCGACGGCGAGGACCTCCTCGACCGTCCGGCGCGCGAGCGCTGGCAGGTCCTCGAGGCGCTCGTGCCGGCCGAGCACCGGGTCCTGCGGTGGATCGGCGGCGACGTCGCCGAGGCGACCGCGTTCGCCGACGAGGTCCTCGCCTCCGGCCACGAGGGCGTGGTCGTCAAGTCGCCCTCCGCGCCGTACGACGCCGGGCGCCGCGGCTCGGCCTGGGTCAAGGTCAAGCCGGTCCACACCCTCGACCTCGTCGTCCTCGCCGTCGAGCACGGCTCCGGCCGTCGCCGCGGCCGGCTCTCCAACATCCACCTCGGCGCCCGCGACCCCGCCTCGCCGACCGGCTTCACCATGCTGGGCAAGACCTTCAAGGGGATGACCGACGCGATGCTCGCGTGGCAGACCGAGCGCTTCCGCGAGCTCGAGGTGGCCGACGACGGCTGGGTCGTGACGGTCCGTCCCGAGCAGGTCGTCGAGATCGCCTTCGACGGCCTCCAGCGCTCCACCCGCTACCCCGCCGGCCTCGCGCTCCGCTTCGCCCGGGTCGTCCGATACCGGCACGACAAGTCCGCCGACGAGGCGGACACGATCGACGCCGTACGCGGTCTGCTGGCACCCTGACACGTCTGTGTCACAGATGTTGCAACACCGAGTTGCACGTCCCGTACACTTCTCCCATGGCGAGCACACCGGGAGCCGGGGACGGACGTCGCAAGGCGGCGGCCGCTCGCAGGCGGGCCCGCGAGGCACAGATCATCGCCGCGACGCGCGAGCTGTTCGACGCCAAGGGTGTCCGCGAGGTGCAGATCGACGAGATCGCCGGCGCCGTCGGGATCAACCGCGCGATCGTCTACCGGCACTTCACCGGCAAGGAGGAGATCTTCGCCCTCACGCTGGTCGGCTACCTCGACGAGCTGCACGAGGCGCTGGTGGAGGCCGGCGCCTCAGCGTCGGATCCGACCGACCGGCTGGCCGCGACGATCCACGCGTTCGTCGACTTCGGCCTGGCCCACCCGGCGTTCGTGGAGTGCGCCCAGGCCCTGATGCTCCGTCCCGGCGACGAGCTGCTCGACGAGGTCTCCGAGCGGGCGCTCTTCCTGCTCGGGCGGGCGATGACCTCGTGCATGGGCGTGCTCTCCGACGTCCTCGTCGACGGGGTCGCCTCGGGGCGCTTCACCGCCACGCAGGACCCCACCCTGCTCGCCAACATGCTCTACGCCAGCGGCCTCGGAGCGCTCCAGCTGGCCCGCCTCGGCATCCTCGTCGGGGAGGCCGCGCCCGGCGTACCGACCCGTGGGCCGATCTCGCCCGACCAGGTGCGCGAGTTCGTGGTGTCGTCCGCCCTGGCGATGCTGGCCCAGCCCGCCAGCGCCTGAGGTCGCAGAAGACGCCGGTGGCCGCCCGGATCGCTCCGGACGGCCACCGATCAGCCGATCAGCCGATCACCTGGGTCGGATCAGGCCTCCATGATCGCGACGACGCCCTGACCGCCGGCCGCGCAGACCGAGATCAGCGCGCGGCCGCCGCCGTTGGCCTTCAGCAGCTTGGCGGTGTTGGCCACGATCCGGCCGCCGGTCGCGGCGAACGGGTGTCCGGCCGCGAGCGAGGAGCCCTTGACGTTGAGCTTGGTGCGGTCGATCGACCCCAGCGGCGCGTCGAGGCCGAGGCGCTCCTTGCTGAACACCGGGCTCTCCCAGGCGGCCAGCGTCGAGAGCACCTGCGAGGCGAACGCCTCGTGGATCTCGTAGAAGTCGAAGTCCTGCAGGGTCAGGCCGTTGCGCTCGAGCATCCGCGGCACGGCGTACGCCGGGGCCATCAGCAGGCCCTCCTTGCCGTTGACGAAGTCGACGGCGGCGACCTCGGAGTCGACGAAGTAGGCCAGCGGCTCCAGGCCGTGGGCCTCGGCCCACTCCTCCGACGCCAGCAGCACCGCGGAGGCGCCGTCGGTCAGCGGCGTGGAGTTGGCGGCGGTCATGGTGGCCGCCTCGCCCTTGCCGAAGACCGGCTTGAGCTTCGCGAGCTTCTCCAGCGAGGAGTCTGCTCGGAGGTTGTTGTCGCGGTCGAGGCCGCGGAACGGCGTGATCAGGTCGTCCTGCCAGCCCTCGTCGTAGGCCTTGGCCATGTTGTGGTGCGAGGTCACCGCGAGCTCGTCCTGCGCCTCCCGGGCGATCTGCCACTCGAGGGCGGTCAGGGCCTGGTGCTCGCCCATCGACAGCTTGGTGCGCGGCTCGCCGTTGGACGGGATCGCGAGGCTGATGTCGCCCGGGCGGATCGACGCGAGCACCGCGAGGCGGTCCTTGGTGGTGCGGGCGTTGTTGAGCTGGATGAGCTTCTTGCGCAGCTTCTCGCCGATGGCGATCGGAGCGTCGGAAGTGGTGTCGACACCGCCGCCGATGCCCGACTCGAGCTGGCCGAGCTTGATCTTGTTGGCGATGTAGTTGATCGCCTGGAGGCCGGTGCCGCAGGCCTGCTGAAGGTCGACCGCGGCGGTCTCGGGCGCCAGCTTGGTGCCGAGCACCGACTCGCGGACCAGGTTGAAGTCGCGGGCGTGCTTGAGCACGGCGCCACCGGCGACCTCGCCGACGCGCTCGCCCTCGAGGCCGAACCGGGCGACGAGGCCGTCGAGCGCGGCGGTCAGCATCTCCTGGTTGGAAGCGGTGGCGTAGGCGCCGTTGGAGCGCGCGAACGGGATGCGGTTTCCGCCCAGGACGGCGGCACGACGTACGGAGTTAGCCATGGTTCCTATCCTCGTGTCTAAGGGTCTGGCTGGGAACCCATTGGGAGCCAGATCACGAAATGTGGACTCAGAGTTACACATCTAGTTACATGAGTGTCGGAGCGGGCTCTGCCCGCGTGGAACAGCTACCCATCACAGATTGCGGAGGCGCCTCGCCAATGAGCGACAAGTACCAGGGCTTCGTGAGCACGCCCATCGGCAAGATCCTGGTCAAGAACCTCGGTCTGCCCAACCCGACCAAGCTCGAGCGCTACAGCGCGGGCGACCCGCTGGTGCGGGGCACCATCCTCACCGGCGGCCGCGGCCGCCTCGCGGAGTCCCTCGCGGGTCTCCTCGACGTGCTCGGCATCGCCAGCACCGACGCCCAGGTCGAGGGCGACAGGTACAAGGGCCTCGTCTTCGACGCCACCGGCCTCACCTCCGTCGACCAGCTCGTCGAGCTGCAGGAGTTCTTCACCCCCGTCCTGCGCAGCCTGGAGACCTGCCCGCGCGTCGTCGTGATCGGCACCCCGCCGGAGCTCGTCAAGGGTGCCGAGCGCGTGGCGCAGCGCGCCCTCGAGGGCTTCACCCGCAGCCTCGGCAAGGAGATCGGCAAGGGCGGCAACGTCCAGCTGGTCTACATCGCCGAGGGCTACGAGGGCTCCGCGCTGTCCACGCTCGGCTTCCTGCTCAGCCCCAAGTCGGCGTACGTCTCGGGCCAGGTGGTCCGCATCGGCGCCCACAAGGAGAAGAAGGCCGCCGAGGTGGCCGACTGGACCGCCCCGCTCGACGGCAAGGTCGCCTTCGTCACCGGCGCGAGCCGCGGCATCGGCGAGCAGATCGCTCGCGTGCTCCACCGCGACGGCGCGACGGTCGTCGGCCTCGACGTGCCCCAGGCCGCCGACGACCTGCAGCGGGTCATGAAGGAGCTCGACGGCGACTGGCTGACGCTGGACATCACCGCCGACGACGCGCCGCAGCGCATCGCGCACCACCTCAAGGAGAAGCACGGCGGCGTCGACATCGTCGTGCACAACGCCGGCGTCACGATGGACAAGAAGCTGGCGAACCAGAAGCCTGAGCGCTTCGCCAAGGTGCTGCAGATCAACATCGAGGCGCCCGAGAAGATCACCGCCGAGCTGCTGAGCCAGGGCGTCGTCAACGCCAACGGCCGCATCATCGGCGTCTCCTCGATGGCCGGCATCGCCGGCAACGTCGGCCAGACCAGCTACGCCGCCTCGAAGGCGGGCGTGATCGGCTTCGTCGACTCGCTCGCGAGCGACCTCAAGGACGGCATCACGATCAACGCCGTCGCACCGGGCTTCATCATCACCCAGATGACCGCCGCGATGCCGCTCGGCCCGCGCGAGGTCGGCCAGCGCCTCAACGCCATGTCGCAGGGCGGTCTGCCGGTCGACGTGGCCGAGGCGATCGCCTGGTACGCGTCCGCCGGCTCGACCGCGGTCAACGGCAACGTGGTCCGCGTCTGCGGCCAGATGATGCTGGGCGCCTGACATGGCACTGCCCGTCATGGTGAGGGCGGCGCTGCCCGCCGTACCCGTCGTCAACCAGCTGCCCGGGATCAAGAAGACCGGTGGCTCGCTGCCCGACGTGACGCTGCGCCGCGACGACGTCGCGGTGGAGCGCACGCAGGTCGAGCGGTACGCCGCGGTGTGCGGCTTCCCGAACAAGGACGTCGCGCCGGTCCCCTACCTGCACATGCTGGCGTTCCCGCTGCACATGGAGCTGATGACCGACGCGCGGTTCCCGTTCCCGGCCATCGGCTCGGTGCACCTCGAGAACACCATCGTCGAGCACCGTCCCGTCGCCATCGGCGAGAGCGTCTCGCTGGCGCTGCAGGCCACCAACCTGCGCGCCAGCACCAAGGGCCGCGCCTGGGACATGAACGTCACCGGCACCGTCGGTGACGAGGTCGTGTGGGAGTCCACGTCGACGTACCTCCGCGTCGGCAAGGGCGACAAGGAGAACGGCGACCCGGGCATGAGCCTGGACGCAGTGGACGTGAAGGGTCCGGTGTGGAGCCTGCCGGACAACCTGGGCCGCAGGTATGCCGCGGTCTCGGGCGACCGGAACCCCATCCACCTCTACCCGCTGACCGCGAAGGCGCTCGGCTTCCCGCGCCACATCGCCCACGGCATGTGGAGCAAGGCCGCCTGCATCGCGGCCCTGGAGAACCGGCTGCCCGACGCGGTGAAGGTCGAGGTCGCGTTCAAGAAGCCGATCTTCCTGCCCGGCAAGGCGCGCTTCGGCGCCGAGGAGACCGCCAACGGCTGGAGCTTCGCGCTGGTGAGCCCGAAGTCGGGTGCGCCCCACCTGCTCGGTCGTACGACGAGCCTGTAGGTCACGCTCACGAGGCCCGCTCCCGATGCCGGGGGCGGGCCTCGTGCACGTCAGGACCCCGGCTTCTGCCTCGGCCTGATCAGCCCCTCCTGGGCGACGGTCGCGACGAGCTCGCCGGACTGGGTGAAGATGCGCCCGATGGCGAGGCCACGGGCGCCCTGGGCCGACGGCGACCACTGGTCGTAGAGCCACCACTCGTCGGCGCGGAAGGGTCGGTGGAACCAGATGGTGTGGTCGAGCGAGGCCATCTGGACGTTGCGCGGCTCGCCGCCGTCGTGCGCGGCGAGGGTCGCGCCGAGCAAGGAGACGTCGCTGGCGTAGGTGAAGGTCGCGAGGTGCTCGGTCGGCTCGTCGGACAGCTGCCCGTCGATGCGGATCCAGAGCTGGGTGCGCGACGGGTGCATCGGGTCGCGCTCGAGGCCGTGGCGGGAGTTGCCCAGCCACCGCACGTCCAGCGCGGCCCACTCCTGGCCGAGGCCGTCGTCGGAGCCGCGCCGGCGCATCAGCTCGATGAGGTCCATGCCCAGCTCCGGCGGCTTCACGTCGGGCATGACGTCCTGGTGCTCGAAGCCCTCCTCAGGCCGGTGGAAGCTGATCGACTGGTAGTAGATCGGCCGGCCGTGCTGGCGCGCGAGCACCCGGCGGGTGGCGAACGACCTGCCGTCGCGGGTGCGCTCGACGTCGTAGATGATCGGGACCTGGTAGTCGCCGGGCAGCAGGAAGTAGGAGTGCAGCGAGTGCACGTGCAGGTCCGGCTCGACCGTGCGCGACCCGGCGATCAGCGCCTGGGCGGCCACCTGGCCGCCGTACACGCGCTGCCGGATGGTCTCGGGCTGGGTGCCGCGGAAGAGGTTCGTGTCGAGTCGCTCGAGGTCGAGCAGCTCGACCAGCTTGCGGGTCGCCTCGGGTCCACCGCTCATTGCTCGCCCCTGTCGGTGCCCTCGCCGTCGTTGCCGTCGAGCCCGGCGAGGAACTGCTCGAACTGCCGGCCGAGGTCCTCGCCGGTCGGCAGCGGCTCGTCCTGCGCGAGCAGGCTGTTGCCCTCGGCCTCGGCACGCGCGAACGTGTCGTACTGCGCCTCGAGGGCGTTGACGACGTCGCGGACCTCCTCGTTGGCGGCGAGGTGGCGGTCGATCTCCTCGGTGCGTACGTCGGCGGCGGCGTGCAGGTCCGAGAGGTCGATGGTGAGCCGGGCGGCCCGCTCGACGTGCTCGAGCAGCGCGATCGTGGCCGCCGGGTGGTCCATCTGGGCGAGGTAGTGCGGGACGTGCGCGACGAAGCCCTGCGCGTCGTGGCCCCACTCCCCCAGCCGCACTTCCAGCAGCGCCTGCGCGCTGCTCGGGATCCGCAGCTCGCCGCGCCACGGGCTGGTGCCGGTCAGCAGCTCGGGCCGGTTGGCGTGGTGGGTGATCGCGATCGGTCGGGTGTGCGGCACCGCCATCGGTACGGCGCCCATCCCGATCACCAGTCGTACGCCGAACCGCTCGATGACCTCGAGCACGCCCCGGCAGAACGCCTCCCACCGGGTGTCGGGCTCCGGCCCGTGCAGCAGGAGGTACGGCGTGCCGCCGGTGTCGTGCAGCAGGCGGACGACCAGCCGCGGGGCGTCGTAGGACTCGTAGTGGTCGCGCACGAACGACATCGGGGGCCGGCGGTCGCGGTAGTCGTGGAGCTGGTCGACGTCGAAGGTGGCCACGACGACCCCACCACCGGGCGCGCCGGTGGACGTCAGGTGCGCACACGCGAGCGCGCCCGCGTTGCCGGCGTCGAGGAAGCCGTCGAGGGCCACCAGCATGCGCAGGTCCTCCACCTCGGCGAGCTCGGGCACGTCGTCGACGATGTGGACCAGCCGCGGTTGGTTCGGAGCAGTCACGACACCAGCCTATTGCCCGGACCGGTGGGCCCGGGACCCGCTCAGGACGAGTAGGTGCTGGTCATCAGGTCGACGCCGCGGCGCACGAGGACCTCGGGAGTGATGTGCAGCAGCGACGGGATGACCTGGTCCTGGTCCGCACCGCCCGAGAGCTGCTCGAACAGCGTCCAGAGGGTCCTCTGGCCGTAGGTGTTCGCGATGTACTGGCAGACCCACCAGGACACGCCGTACCAGGCCGGGGCGTCGGCGCCGGCGAAGTCCTCGGTCGTCGGCAGGCTCTGCGCGGTCGCGCCGACCGCGAGCGCGTCGCTGGGCAGCCGGCGCTCGGAGCGCGGGAGGTTCTGGACCGAGACGTACTCCGCGATCCCCTCGTTGAGCCACGTCGGCACACCCTGGGTGTGCGCGCCCAGCGTCGCGTGCGTCATCTCGTGCCGGATGAGGCGGTCGAAGACCATCGCCGGCTGGTCCGCGTCGCTCGGGTTGAAGGCGACGCGGTACGCCGCGGTGCCGGCCGATGCGTCGTTGACGTCGGCGGGGATCGCGATGGTCAGGCCGTCGGGCTCGGCCGGGTTGCCGACCGCCGATCCGCTCAGCCCGTTGATCATCCGCTGGTCGCTGAGCATGTAGACGACCGTGCCGAGGCCGGCCGACGGCTGGAGGGACTCGGGGATGACGAGCGAGTCGTCGTCCTTCGCCTCGGACACGGCCTCGACGACGCGGTCCGCGTGCGCGGCCGTCCTGGAGTCGAAGATCCCGAGGACGCTGCCGTACTCGTCGACGTAGACGTGCTCGACGTCCCACGGCTCGGTGCCGGTGTCGTGGCTGTCCTCCCACTCCTTGTCGGTCGTGGAGGCGAGGAGGTAGCGCTGGCCGTCGATGTTGGGGCGGAACAGCCAGCGGTCGTAGCTGCTGACCGGCTTGGCGTCGTACCCGTCGAGCTTGGTGGTGATCCGGATCTCCGCCCAGTAGGCGCCGTCGCCCGGCGCCTTGGCCAGGGTCTTCGGCACGACGGCGAGCTTGAGGCTGCCGACCGGGAGGTTCTGGATGTTCGCGAAGTAGGTGCGCTGACCGCGCTCGAGCTTGGTCTGACGGCCGCGCCTGCCCGTGACGATCGTGCGCAGGAAGCCCTGCAGGTCGTCGTCGCGGAGCGCCGTCTGCCTCCGGTGGAGGTTCTGGGTGATGGAGTAGACGATGTCCGACAGGCTGCCGTAGTAGGCGCCGGGGTCGGAGTGGGAGCAGGCGGTCAGTGGAAGCAGGCCCAGGAGGAGGGCAGCCCGCAGGAGGATCTTCAGCGTGAACCGTCCATGTCGATCAGGTCCGGCTCCGAGCGGTCGGCAGAGATGGTGTGTACGACGTCGAGCGCGATCGCCTGCGCGGTGAGGCCGATCTGCTCGAGGATGGACTCGCGCTTGGCGTGGTCGAGGAAGCGCTGCGGGATGCCGTGGATGCGGGTCGGGGTCGTGACGCCGGCGGCCGCGAGCGTCTGCAGGAAGACCGCTCCGGCACCGCCGACCTCGCCGTTGTCCTCGATGGTCACGACCAGCCGGTGGTCCGCGGCCAGGTCGATGAGCGCGGGGTCGACGGGCTTCACCCAGCGCGGGTCGACCACGGTGACGCCGATCCCCTGGGCCACGAGCCGCTCGGCGACGTCGAGGGCGACCGTCGCCATCGAGCCGATCCCGAGCACGAGCACGTCCCGCTCGCCAGTGCGGCGCAGCACGTCGCAGCCACCGACGCGGCCGACGGCGGTCATGTCCGCGGGCGGGGCGCCCTTGGGCAGGCGCAGCACCGTCGGGGCGTCTGTGACGTCGACGGCCTCGCGCAGGAGCTCGGCCACGCGGGCGCCGTCGCGCGGGGCCGCGAGGCGCAGACCGGGCACGACCTGGAGGATCGACATGTCCCACATGCCGTTGTGGGAGGCCCCGTCGTTGCCGGTGACGCCCGAGCGGTCGAGGACGAAGGTCACCCCGCACTTGTGCAGCGCGACGTCCATCAGCACCTGGTCGAAGGCGCGGTTGAGGAAGGTCGCGTAGACCGCGACGATCGGGTGGAGCCCACCCATCGCCAGGCCCGCGGCACTGGTGACGGCGTGCTGCTCGGCGATGCCGACGTCGAAGGTCCGCTCGGGGAACCGAGCGGCGAAGCGGTCGAGCCCCACCGGGTAGAGCATCGCGGCGGTGATGCCGACGATGTCGGTCCGCTCGTCGCCCAGCCGGACGACCTCGTCGCTGAAGAAGTCGGTCCAGATGCGGCCCTTCGGCTTCGCGAGGCTGGTCTCGACGTCGAACGGGTCGGTCTGGTGGAGCTGGTCGACCTCGTTGAGCTCGGCGGGGTCGTAGCCGAAGCCCTTGCGGGTGATCGCGTGCACGATGACCGGGCCGCCGAACCGCTTGGCCTGGGTCAGCGCCTGCTCCATGGCCTCACGGTCGTGACCGTCGATCGGGCCGACGTACTTGAGGCCGAGGTCCTCGAAGAGGCCCTGCGGGGCGAGCGCGTCCTTGAGGCCCTTCTTGACGGCGTGCAGGGCGTCGTACGCCGCCGGGCCGACGCCGGGGACGGCGTTGAGCCGCTTCTTGACCAGGTCGAGGACCTGCTCGTAGCGGGGGTTGGTGCGCAGGGTGGTCAGGTGGTCGGCGAAGCCGCCGACCGTCGGCTGGTAGGAGCGGCCGTTGTCGTTGACCACGACGACCAGGCGGCGGTCGGCGCCGGTCGCGATGTTGTTGAGTGCCTCCCAGGCCATGCCGCCGGTCAACGCGCCGTCGCCGATCACGGCGACCACGTGGCGGTCCTCGCCGCGGATGGCGTAGGCCTTGGCCAGCCCGTCGGCGTAGCTCAGCGACGTCGACGCGTGGGAGTTCTCGACGACGTCGTGCTCGGACTCGGCCTGGCTCGGGTAGCCGGACAGGCCGCCCTCCTGGCGCAGGGTGTCGAAGCGGCCGGCGCGACCGGTCAGCATCTTGTGGACGTAGGCCTGGTGGCCGGTGTCGAAGACGACGCGGTCGTGCGGGCTGTCGAAGACGCGATGGATGGCGAGGGTCAGCTCGACCACGCCGAGGTTCGGCCCGAGGTGGCCGCCGGTGTGGGCGCAGGTCGTCACCAGCAGCTCGCGGATCTCGGTGGCGAGCTCGGCCAGCTGGTCATCGGTCAGCGCGCGCAGGTCGCGCGGGCCGGTGATCTGGTCGAGGGCACCCATGGGGATGAGTCTAGGAGGTGATGGTGGAGACCAGGGCCCGACCGTCACAGGTCGTACGCCGCGATGGCCGGCTCGTGCAGGCTGCCGAGCCACACCCGGCCCTCGTGCTCCCTCACGCCGGTGACCATGTGGTAGCCCGCGCCGCCCACGGCACCGTCCGGCGCGAGGTCGACGTCGTGCACGAGGGTGCCGCGGTCGTCGTACGCCTGGACGCGGACGGTGCGCTTGACCTTGGGCTGGAGCGGCTCGGGGACCTTCGTGGCGACCTTGCGCAGGGCGAGGGGCGCGGTCTGGAGGCGCTCGACGAACGGGTCCGTCGGGCTGGCGATGGTGACCCAGATCAGGCCGTCGGAGCCGCGCGCGATGTTGTCGGGGTAGCCGGGCAGGTCGGAGCAGATCCGGTCCTGCGTGCCCGCGGCCGGGCCGGTCAGCCAGTGCCGGGTCACGCAGCGCGCGCCGGTCTGCGCGACGCAGACGAAGGACTCGTCGGCCGCGAGCGCGACGCCGTTGGCGAACGCGAGGCCGCCGACGACGGTGGCGAGGGTGCCGTCGGGCGCGAGGCGCAGCAGGCGACCGGTGCGGGTGTTCTGGACGAAGTCGTCCTTCCACCGCTCGATGCCGTAGCGCTGCGAGGAGTCGGAGAACCAGACCGTGCCGTCGGAGGCGATCGCGGCGTTGTTGCAGAACCGCATCGGGGTGCCGTCGACCGAGTCGACGATCGGCTCGACGCCGCCCGAGGCGGGATCGACCCAGAGCAGCCCCTTGTGCGCGTCGCAGATCAGCAGGCGGCCGTCGGGCGCGACCTCGATCCCGAGGGGACGGCCGCCGGTGTGGGCGACCCGGTCGATCCGCGCGCCGTCGCGGGAGACGCGGAACACCGCGCCGTCCTCGGTGCCGGTGAAGACCGAGCCCTCGTCGGGGCCGCTCGTCGCGACGACCACGTCCTCGGCTCCCGGCCCCGGGACGGGTACGACGGTGAACGATCGCGATGCGCTCACGGCACCAGCTCCCGGTAGAGGTCGGAGGCGAGGAAGGCCGGCAGCGCCAGCGCCGCCGAGTCGGTCAGGTCGAGCTCGAGGGCGCTGGGTGGGTCGACGAAGACGATCTGGCGCCCCTCGCCGACGAGGATGTCGGCATCGGTCAGCGCGGTGGGCGCCGCGAAGACGGCCAGGGTGTCGAGCGTCCCGGTCTCCTTGTGGAATACCTCGAAGCGGCCGAAGTAGGTGATCTCGGACGTCCGGAGATCCACCGAGGTCTCCTCCCTGAGCTCACGCACGGCGCCGTCGACCTCAGCCTCGCCCTTCTCGAGGTGACCGCCGCACAGCCCCCACTGCTCGGGCGCGATCTTGGCGTGCTCGTCGCGCTCCTGCATCAGGACCCGCCCCTGCGGATCGACCAGGACGACACATGCGAAGCGGACCATGACAGCTCCTCCGATCAGCCCGAGAACGTGGCGTACTTGCCGGGGGTCAGGAAGAACCCGACCTTCGCCCTCGTGTTCAGACAGGTCACCCCGATCTTCTCCACGGCGCACTCGAGGTTGTCCAGCGTGACCACCGCCGGGGGCGAGATCGTCTTGGCGCCGGGCTGGCGGATGGTGTCGGAGTTGCACTCCGGCGCGGCACCGTCGTCGCCGAGCTGGATCCGGCCGACGGCGTCCGCCATCGACTGGGCGCAGACCCTCGGGTCGCGGATCGCCCCGTGCCCGAGCTCGCACGAGGTCGGGACGTACCTGTCCCGCAGCACGCAGTAGACGGTGTCGCCCGGCGTCGTGAAGCGGGTCATGCTGGTGTGCGATGCGCCCTTGAGGGCGGCGAACCCCGCGATCGCCGCGGCGTAGGTGGTGGGTACGCCGGACGAGCCGCTCGTGCCGGTGTTCGCGGTGTCGGTGGCCATGGCGGTGGGTGCCGGCGTACCGGTCCGGGGGTGGGCCTTCGCCGACCTCGACGGCTTGGACGGCTCGGACGGCTCGGCGGAGCGCGACCTGGCGGGCGTCGGCAAGTACACCGACGACCGCGGCACCGTGGGTGATGCACGCACCGTCAAGGCGTGGTCGGTCGCGTCCAGGTTGCCGGCGTCGCAGCCCGAGACCACGGCGAGGGCGAGCAGCGCGGCTGTCACGGCGAGAAGATGGCGCATCCCCTCATCCTGTCGCGCCGGGGCGACGAAGGCACGGAGGCGCGGCGTGGGGGGCGGGTGAGAAGGCCGACGGCCCGCCACCCACGAGGTGACGGGCCGTCGGGTCTCGACAGGATCGATCAGCCGGGCGGCGCCTCAGGCCTTGCGCAGGTTGCGCAGGACGTAGGGCATGATCCCGCCGTTGCGGTAGTAGTTCGCCTCGCCGGGGGTGTCGATGCGGACGATCGCGTCGAACTCCACGCCCGAGTCGGTGCTGACGTTGACCGTCTTCGGCGTGCTGCCGTCGTTGAGCGCGGTGATGCCGGAGATCACGAACGTCTCCTCACCGGTCAGTCCGAGCTCCTCGGCGTTCTTGCCTGCGGGGAACTGCAGAGGGATCACGCCCATGCCGATGAGGTTGGAGCGGTGGATGCGCTCGTAGCTCTCGGCGATGACGGCCTTGACGCCCAGCAGCGAGGTGCCCTTGGCCGCCCAGTCGCGCGACGAGCCGGAGCCGTACTCCTTGCCGGCCAGCACGACCAACGGGGTGCCGGCCTCCTGGTAGCTCACCGAGGCGTCGTACACCGACGTCACCGGGGCGTCGGCCTGGGTGAAGTCGCGGGTGAAGCCGCCCTCGGTGTCGGGCGCGATCTGGTTGCGCAGGCGGATGTTGGCGAAGGTGCCGCGGATCATGACCTCGTGGTTGCCCCGGCGCGAGCCGTAGGAGTTGAAGTCACGCTGCTCGACGCCGTGCTCGGAGAGGTACTTGCCCGCGGGCGAGTCCTTCTTGATGGCACCGGCCGGGCTGATGTGGTCGGTGGTGACCGAGTCGCCCAGCTTCAGCAGGACACGCGCGCCCTCGATGTCGGTGACCTCGGTGGGCTCCTCGGGCATGCCGTCGAAGTACGGCGCCTTGCGGACGTACGTCGAGTCCTCGTCCCACTCGAAGATGTCGCCCTCGGGGGTCGGCAGCGAGCGCCAGCGCTCGTCGCCGGCGAACACGTCGGCGTAGTCCTCGGTGAACATGTCGGCGGTGATCGAGTCGGCGATGACCTGCTCGACCTCGGCCGGCGAGGGCCAGATGTCCTTGAGGAAGACGTCGTTGCCGTCGGTGTCCTGGCCCAGCGGGTCGTTGAACAGGTCGACGTCCATCGAGCCGGCGAGCGCGTACGCGACGACCAGCGGCGGGGAGGCCAGGTAGTTCATCTTCACGTCGGGGTTGATGCGCCCCTCGAAGTTGCGGTTGCCCGACAGGACCGAGACGACGGCGAGGTCGTTCTCGTTGACCGCGTCGCTGACCTCGGGGATCAGCGGCCCCGAGTTGCCGATGCACGTGGTGCAGCCGTAGCCGACCAGGTTGAACCCCAGCTTGTCGAGGTACGACGTCAGGCCGGCCCGCTCGTAGTAGCCGGTGACGACCTTGGAGCCGGGCGCGAGCGAGGTCTTGACCCACGGCTTGCGCTCGAGGCCCTTCTCGACGGCCTTCTTGGCCAGCAGCGCCGCACCGATCATCACGCTCGGGTTGGAGGTGTTGGTGCAGGAGGTGATCGCCGCGATCGTGACCGCACCGTTCTCGAGCTCGAAGCTGGTGCCGTCCTCGAGGGTCACCGGCACGCTCGCGTCGGGGTTCGAGGTGTACGTCGGCAGCTGCTCGGCGAAGCCGGCCTTGGCAGCGGAGACCTCGATGCGGTCCTGGGGGCGCTTCGGGCCGGCGATGCTCGGCACGACCGTGCCGAGGTCGAGCTCGAGCTTCTCGGAGTAGCGCGGCTCGGCGGCGGGGTCGAGCCAGAGGCCCTGCTCCTTGGCGTAGGCCTCGACGAGCTTGAGCTGCTCGTCGCTGCGGCCGGTCAGGCGCAGGTAGTTGACGGTCTCGTCGTCGATCGGGAAGACGGCGATGGTCGAGCCGAACTCCGGGCTCATGTTGCCGATCGTGGCGCGGTTGGCCAGCGGGAGCGCGGAGACGCCGGGGCCGTAGAACTCGACGAACTTCCCGACCACGCCGTGCTCGCGGAGCATCTCGGTGATGGTGAGCACCAGGTCGGTCGCGGTGGAGCCCTCGGGCAGCTCGCCGGAGAGCTTGAAGCCGACTACGCGCGGGATGAGCATGGAGACCGGCTGGCCGAGCATCGCGGCCTCGGCCTCGATGCCGCCGACGCCCCAGCCGACGACGCCGATGCCGTTGACCATCGTGGTGTGGGAGTCGGTGCCGACGCAGGTGTCGGGGTAGGCCAGCAGCTCACCGTCGACCTCGCGGGTGAAGGCCACGCGGGCGAGGTGCTCGATGTTGACCTGGTGGACGATGCCGGTGCCCGGCGGGACGACCTTGAAGTCGTCGAAGGCGCCCTGGCCCCAGCGCAGGAACTGGTAGCGCTCCTTGTTGCGGTCGTACTCGATCTCGACGTTGCGCTCGAATGCCTCGGGCGTGCCGAAGACGTCGGCGATCACGGAGTGGTCGATGACCATCTCGGCCGGAGCCAGCGGGTTGATCTTCGACGGGTCGCCGCCGAGGTCCTCCATCGCCTCGCGCATGGTGGCCAGGTCGACCACGCACGGGACGCCGGTGAAGTCCTGCATGATCACGCGCGCAGGCGTGAACTGGATCTCCTTGTCGGGATCGGCCGTCTCGTCCCAGCCCGCCAGCGCCTTGATGTCGTCGGCGGTGATGTCCGCGCCGTCCTCGGTACGGAGGAGGTTCTCCAGCAGCACCTTGAGGGAGTAGGGCAGGCTGTCGACGTCGAGACCGTCGCCGGTCACCGCGTCGAGCCGGTAGATCCCGTAGGACTTGCCGTCCACGTCCAGGGTGCCCTTGGCACCGAAGCTGTTCACGCTGGCCATCCGCGTCTCCGTCCTCGTCGACTCTTTGGTCGGGATAGGTCTCCGGGCCATCCTGCCGCCGTCGGCGACGACCTGGGAAGTGAGGCGAGCCTTATCCCTGCCCGGCGTTTATCTTGATATCAAGATACCACGACCGCCGCCGGTCCCGACGTCGGGTGCGGGCGGGCCTAGGAGGTGGGCGAGGCGGTCGCGGACGCCGAGGCTCCGGACGCGGCGGTGACGTGGATGTCGCCCTCCTGCTGGGGGCTGTAGACCGCGGTCATCGTGACAGTCAGACCGGCGACCTTCATCGAGTCCCCCTGGCCCAGCCACGCCTGTACGGCGTCCACGGCCGGGGTGGACGAGCTCGACGGGTTGGCGATCGCGCTGACGTTCAGCTCGAACCGCTGCCCCTCCTTGCGCACGCCGTGGGTGAAGACGAACAGGCTGGTGCCGCCGACGGTCACGTTCGCCGGGTAGTTGACCTCGCCGTGCCCCTCGGGGATCGGCGAGATCCGCGCGCGGCCCGGGCCCGCCTGGAAGGCCGGCGGCCCACCGCACCCGGCCAGCAGGCCGGAGATCGCTCCGAGCGCGAGGACGACACCGACCAGACCCACCACACGTCGCAGCACGCCTCGGATTCTCCCAGGTCGACTCCCCGGGGCTCGAGCGGGGCGACACACCTGCGCGCCGGCTTCATGGATGTGTACGATCCTGACGCCCGACGGACCGCTCCGGCCGCCGACTTCGCGCACTCCACACGGAGCGGCGCGAGGTGTGCTCGAATCAGCCGGCGTGCACGTGAGGTCGGCGCGCGGGGTCCGGCTCGGCGCGCCGGAGGACCTCCCGGGTGGTGGGCGCGACCTCGCCCACGCCGAGGAAGAGGAAGCGCAGCAGGTTGTGGACCGGACTTCCTTCGGTCCACTCGACGTAGATGTGCGGCGTGACGCCGCTGAGGTCACGGATGTGCAGCAGGAGCGCAGCGAGCGCGTTGGGCACCGCCGCCGACTCCAGGCGCAACACCCTGTGCTCGCCACGCTCGATGGACCCGGTCACCCGCAGAGTGCTCTCGAACTCCGACGGGTCCGTGACCAGGACCTCCACGAAGATGACGTCGCCCTCGTTGGTCAGGTCGTGCCGAGCCACGATCTGGCGGAGCTTGTCGGCGTACCGCTCCGGCGTGTGCTTGCCGGCCTTGCCGGCCCCCGGCCGCTTGGGTCCGCCGTGGGCTCCCCCAGGGCCGGCCGTACGACGGTCGGGCTCAGTGGCGATCAGCCGGATCTGGCGCCGGGCGGTGTCACGGATGTAGCGCTCAGCGGCTTCGTCGAGCTCGACCGAGACCGCGCGGAGCTCGAACGAGCGGCCGATCCGCGAGACCAGCGAGACGACGACGATGGCGATGATGAACATGCAGCCGATCAGCAGCCCGTCGGGGCGGGAGATCATGTTGTTGATCGTCGTGTAGATGAACACCGCCGAGACCACGCCGAAGGCGAGCATGCGCAGGCGCTGGCCGGCCCGACGGGCCGACAGGGTGACCGCGATCGAGGCCGACGTCATCAGCACGAGCAGCCCGGCGGCGTACGCACCGGACTGGGCGTCCACGCTGGCGCGGAAGTACAAGGTGATGGCGAACGCCACGGCGGTGATGACCAGCACCAGCGGCCGCCGGGCCGCGGCCCATACCGGCGACATGCCGTAGCGGGGAAGGTAGCGCGGGATGAGGTTCAGCATCCCGGCCATCGCCGAGGCGCCCGCGAACCAGAGGATCGTGATGGTGGAGAGGTCGTAGATCGTGCCGAAGGCGCTGCCCAGGTCCTGGTGGGCCAGGTACGCGAGCGCTCGCCCGTTCGCCGCTCCCCCTGGCTGGAAGGCCTTCTGCGGGATCAGCAACGTGGTGCAGATCGAGCTCAGCACCAGCAGGGCGCTCATCAGAACCGCAGCGGTGGTCAGCAGCCTGCGTGCCCCGCGGATGCGCCCGCGCGGTCGCGCCTCGGTGTCGGTCGGGTCGCCGACGATCTGGGGCATCACCGCGACCCCGGTCTCGAAGCCGCTCATGCCCAGGGTGAGCTGGGGGAATGCGATCACCGAGACGCCCAGCATCGCGAAGACGTTGCTGTGCTGGTGGAACAGCGCCGTGCGCCAGTCGGTGACGACGTGCGGGTGGTTCAGGATGTGGATGAGCCCGTCGACCGTGACCACGACGTTGAGACACAGGTAGACCGCGACCAGCACCACCGCGATGCCGATCGCTTCGCCGAAGCCCTTGAGGAACACGGCTCCCAGCAGCGCGAGCATCACCAGGGTGATGATCTCCTGATGGGCGAGCGCCCGCGGCCAGTAGGGGTTGGCGACCAGGTGGCCGGCACCGTCCGCGGCGGACAGCGTCATCGTGACCACCCATGCCGTGGCTGCGAATCCCAGCAGACCGAGGACGAAGAGCTTGCCCTTCCACAGACCGAGCAGGCGCTCGAGCATGGCGACCGAGCCTTCGCCGCGCGGCGACTCGCCCGCGACCCTGCGGTAGACCGGCAGCGCTCCGAACAGCTGCAGCGCCACGAGGCCGATGGTCGCGATCGGCGCGACGAGGCCCGCCGCCAGCGCGGCGATACCCGGCTGGTAGCCCAGCGAGGAGAACAGGTCGAGGCCGGTCAGGCACATCACCTGCCACCACGGCCGCTTCACCTCGGCGGCGTGACCGTCTCCTGTGCGCGGAGAAACCGGCTCACCGAGGACCGGCGCGGCGGGCCCGAACACCGGAGCCTTCGAGCCACCTGCCGGCACGTTCCCAGTCTCGTCTCTCACGTCTCACCCAGCGACTCTCCGCCGTGCTTTCGCCACGGCCGCACGGAGTCTGCCACAACGGGGATCAGGATTCCGAAGCGGTGGAACGCGCTCTGCGTCACAGGGGGTGGCCGACTCGACGTGGTGCGCGCACCAAGGTCGCACGTGTCGACTTCGGTCGCGCGGATCCGACGGAGACGACGACCGGGTCCGCAGGTGCGAGATCGGTCGCGCGGTCGAAGTCGAGCGGTGGAAGCGGCCCGCGAGCCGCATCAGGTCACCGCAGGTCAGGGCCGGTCTTGGTCAGCAGAGCGACGCATTCGACGTGGTGCGTCATCGGGAAGAGGTGGATGGGTCTGAGCGTGAGTGCGATCCTCTGCGGCTGGCTGCAGCCAACGGGCGAAACTGAGCTCTGACCTGCAGTGATGCCTACCGCGCCGTCTGACGTCATCGGCGCGCCGTTGCGGGCATGTGCGAATCAAAGCGAGCCCATTCCGAGCCCTCGCGTCAGCGGGCACCGACGGTCGCAAACGACCGTTGCGTCAGATCTCGCCGCGAGCGCGGGCTTCGAGGTACTGATCCATCACTGCCGCCGGGATCCGGCCGCGGTCGGAGACGACGATGTCGGCTCGCGCCGCCCATCGTCGTACGTCGGCAGGCGTCGGCGGTGCAGGCGCGAGCGCAGGCGCCGCTTTGAGGCTCCGAAGGGCGAGGTCGCCGACCATCTCCTCGGCCAGCCCTACTTTCGCAGCCGCGAGGAACCGGTAGGTCCACTCCTGGGCGAGCTTGCGGGTCTCACAGAAGACGATCGGCACAGTCGGGAACCGGATCTGGCATTCGGCGATCCCGTCGGCCACGACGCTGGGCCGCACGTGGTCCAGCTTGAAGACCTGCGAGTACCGCTCCTCGACGACGACTGCCGCGCGCGGGATCGCCGCCAACTCGGTGAGCTGGAACTTCAGCTTGCCGGTCGTCAGCGACGTCACCAGGTCAGCCAGGGACTTGCGCTCCACCGTGGCCTGCAGCAGTCCGTCGACGATGAGTCCGTAGTCTCCGGCACTGAGCGGCTCGCGCCTCGTGGTCGCCTGCCGGTCGGCGAACGTGAACGGATAGCGCTCGCGGTGATCGATCGCGATCTCCAGGTCGGCGACGCGGCTGGCTCGGGCACCCGGCAGCGAGACCGCAGGCCGCGCTTGCTTGGACGTACGGGCGGTCTGCCAGAAGATCATCTGGCGCCCACGAGCGTTGGTGATGACGATCTGGGAGCGGTTCTCGCGACCCCGGTCAAGCACGAGGTCGATCGCGGCGCCCCGGCGTACGCAGGACCGCATAGGCACTCGCTCGATGATCTCGGCGTCGGTGGGCCACTCGTCGACGCGGTGGCAGTAGACCTTGCCGGTGCGCGGCCAGGTGTCCTTCGCCTTGAGGACGATCCCGTCGCCGAGCGGGATCCTCAGCAGGTGCGGAAGCGTCGATCCGGGCTCGGTGTTGCGGGCGATCACGAAGTCTTCGAGCATGGCTACAACTCCCCCGCCATCGTCAGGCGCGCGAGCGAAGTCTCGGCGTCCGGGATCTCGAGCAGGAGTGCCCGGTCCTTCCGGACCGCGACGACCATCGCCCGAAGCCGCTGCCGGTCCTTCTTCGACAGTTCCTCGTTCCGAAAATCGCGAGCAGTAACGAGGCCGGTGAGGAGCACGAAGTCTCGACGGTGACGGCCGAGTCCGGGATCGCCAGCATTGCTGAGCGCGGCCGCCTTGCCGACCAGGGCGCCGACGAGATTGGGACGGCGCACGGATCCTTCACGACCCGCGACCGACACCCGGACGGTCTCGCTGCGTCGCAGCGCTTGAGTCCCACCTGCCGTCGGCAGGGTTGGGCTCCCGGTGACGCCGGGACGCCGGCTCGAGCGCTCGCCGATCCCTTCCGGCAGGAGGACATCGATCGAGGCGTCGCCGCGGATCCACCGATGCTGGAGACCCTCCGCCGAGATGCCGGCCGAGATGAACCCGAGGTCGGCCAGGACACCGGTGAATTTGGCCAGCATCGTTGGGTCGGCGCGGACGTCGATGACCGTGTCCGCATCATTCGTCGGTCGCACCGGGAACTGTCCACGTTCGGCGCAGTGCAGATGGACGAGTTGACCGCCGATCAGGGTCCAGCCGTCAGCCAGCCGCTCGTAGAGGTCGAGCAGCCCCAACCACGAGGCTGCCTGCTCAGGCGGCATTGCGGGCAGGACGATCATCGATCGGCAGCCTTCCACTCCACGGCCAGCTCGTGCAGCAACTGACCTGCACGCGCCTCCTCGCGCGGCCCGCGATGCTCGGCGAGGTCCGCTGCGAGCCGCACCCGTGAATCCGGATAGGCGTACTGCGCGTCCGGGATGACGTGGAGTACGACGTTGGCGTCACGGTCTGCATCCATCAGCAGATAGTCCTTCACCACCCCGTCCACATCGGACTCGCGCAGGTAGCCCTCGACGTCGACTGAAGCGATTCCGCCCACCCCGAAGTCGACGATCATCGCCCAGCGCTCGTCCGCCCGAAGATCGTCGAGATCAGCCGGAGCCGCGCGGAGCAGTTGCCGATTGGCCCGGTTCCGGAACACCGACCGAAGCGACACGGCCAGATCGCCGACAGCCTCCTCGCTGGACGGCGGCTCGACTGCTGGCTCGAACAGACGCTTCAACTGCATCCGGGCTCGCGAAGCTGCCACCGGCCCGCCGCGACGCAACCGCTCACGATCGTTCTCCGCCGCGGCGATGACGGCCCAGGCAGAGTGTTGTGAGAGCGGACGTCCAGGCTTGCTGCGCTCTTGGACTCTGAGCAGGGAGCGTTCGTCGACCACCCACTGGGATCCGATCCGTTCGGCAGCCAGCGAGCCATCGGCAATCCGCTGGTGGACCCGAGGCACGCTGACGCCAAGCCTCTCCGCGGCTTGAGCAACGCTGACTGATCCCATGCACACAATCCTAGAAGACTTTCTAGGATTGTGGAAGTGCCGGCTGCTGCCCGTCAGCCAGTCGCAGCCTCACGCACGCGTCAGCAACGCAACACATTCCGTGTGACTGGTCATCGGGAACAGGTCGAACGCGCGCAGCGACACGAGGCGGTAGCCGTGCTCGGCGAAGATGGCGACATCGCGGGCGAGGGCTGCGGGGTCGCAGGCGACGTACGCGATCGCGCGGGGCGACCTGGCGACGACCTGTTCCACGACCCTCCGCCTGGCTCCGGTGCGCGGGGGATCCAGGACGACCAGGTCGACGTGGGCCGACGGCGCCCCGGCGAGGACCTCCCCCACGTCACCGGCGACCGCGTCGACGCCGGGGCAGTTCGTGAGCGAGAGCCGCGATGCGGCGCGTTCCCCCTCGATCGCCACGACCGACCCGGTCGGTCCGACGGCCTCGAGCAGGAACCGGGAGAAGAGCCCCACGCCGGCGTACAGGTCGAGGGCAGACTCCCCGAGCCGCGGCTCGAGTGCGGTCAGCACGGCGTCGACCAGTGCCTCGGGTGCGCCTGGGTGGACCTGCCAGAAGCCTCCTTCGGCCACCTCGAACGGCACCCCCCTCACCGTGTACGACGGCCCGCCCGGCGCCTCGATCAGGCACTGATCGACCGGGATGACCTCGTGCGAGCGGTGGACGCGCATGCCGCGTCGACCGTCGGGCAGCCGGACGTAGCGCTGGCGGGTGCGCCAGGCCAGGCCGTCGACGTCACCGGGCACCGCCTCGACCTCGACGTCGATGTCCAGCCCGCGAGCCGACGCAGCTGCTCGGAGACCACGGCCGCCTTCATCCGGCGCTGGGCGGGCAGCGCGACGTGCTGGAAGTCGCAGCCGCCGCACAGCCCCGGGCCGGCGTACGGGCAGGGCGGCTCCATGCGGTCCGGTGACGGCGTCAGCACCTCCACGGCGTCGGCACGCCAGAACCGATCTCCCTCGGTGCCCTCGGTGAGCACGACGACGACCCGCTCCCCAGGCAGCGCGTGCCTGACGAAGACCACTCGCGTCGTCCCGTCCTCGGAGGGCACGCGGGCCACGCAGTGGCCGCCATGGGCGATCGGTCCGACCTCGACCTCGAGGCGGCGGCCGGCGACCGGCGCCCCTCGCGGCATACGCTCCCGTGCACGGCCCCTCACCACGGCTGGACACCCTACGGCACCCCCGGGCCACCTCGATGCCCTAGGTTGATCGCGTGCACGTCGTGATCATGGGCTGCGGCCGCGTCGGCTCGACGCTCGCCCGCAGCCTCGAGGAACGCAACCACACCGTGTCGGTCATCGACAGCGAGCCCGACTCGTTCAGGCGCCTGGGCCCCGGCTTCAACGGCGACAAGATCGCCGGTGTCGGCTTCGACCAGCAGGTGCTCGAGAAGGCCGGCATCCGACGCGCGGACGCGTTCGCCGCCGTCTCCAGCGGGGACAACTCCAACATCATCGCCGCGCGCGTCGCCCGCGAGACGTTCGGCATCGAGTCCGTCGTCGCGCGCATCTACGACCCGGGGCGTGCCGAGGTCTACCAGCGCCTGGGCATCACCACCGTCGCGACGGTCAAGTGGACCGCGGACCAGGTGATCCGCAAGCTGCTGCCGGCCGGCGCGGAGCCGGACTTCCGTGACCCGTCCGGCACCATCCGCGTCGAGCAGATCGTTCTCCCCGAGGCCTGGGTCGGCGCGTCCGTCGACAGGTTCCAGGAGCAGACCGGCGCCCGGGTCGCCTGGATCGACCGTCTCGGCGAGGGCGTCCTCCCCTCGCGCGACACGCTCCTGCAGGAGGGCGACCAGCTGCACGTGGTCACCCGCGAGGAGAACGCCAACCACGCCTACGACGCGGTCCGTCGCGGCCCCGAGGAGCACTGAGGCATGAGAGTCGCCATCGCCGGAGCCGGCGCGGTCGGACGCTCGATCGCGCGCGAGCTGATCCAGAACGGCCACGACATCCTGCTCATCGACAAGACGCCGGCGTCGATCCGGCCCGAGCGGGTGCCCGAGGCCGAGTGGCTGCTGGCCGACGCCTGTGAGCTGTCCTCCTTGGCGGAGGCCCGGCTCGACAACTGCGACGTCGTCATCGCGGCCACCGGCGACGACAAGGTCAACCTGGTCACCTCGCTGCTGGCCAAGACCGAGTTCGGGGTCCCGCGGACCGTCGGCCGGGTCAACCACCCCAACAACGAGTGGCTCTTCACCGAGGCATGGGGCGTCGACGTCAGCGTCTCCACCCCGCGGATCATGTCCGCGCTGGTCGAGGAGGCCGTCACCGTCGGCGACCTCGTGCGGCTCTTCGAGTTCCGCCAGGGCAACGCCAACCTGGTCGAGATGACGCTCCCCGCGGACTCGCCGTACGTCGGCAGGCCGAGCGGCGACGTACCCCTGCCGGACAACTGCGCGCTGGTGACGATCCTGCGCGCCGGCCTGGTCTACGCGCCGACTCCGGACCAGCCGGTCGAGGCGGGCGACGAGCTGCTGTTCGTCGTACCTGCCGAGGCCGAGGACGACCTCGAGCGCCTGCTCGCTCCCGGCACCGAGCGCCGCGAGTCCGACTAGCCTCTCTCCGCCAGGTCCGCGGTCTCAGCATCGGGGTCGAGCGGGGTCGCGTTGCGGGCGAGCAGCCAGATCATGGCCGCCCAGCTCGCGATCCGCAGGACCCAGCCCAGCCCGAGGCGCAGCACGGCGATGATCGCGACGGCGGACGTGCCGCTGATGGTGCCGGAGTGGCCGAGCAGCCAGACCGGACCCTGCAGCAGGACGCCGATGGCCCCCGGCATCAGCATCACCCAGGTCAGCCGGCCGCACAGCCGCACGATCTGCGGGTTGTCGTGCCAGCCGAGCGGGTCCTCGGTGGCGGCCCCGAGCATGAAGCCGAGCATCGGCCACCGGACCAGGCAGGTCAGGCCGAGGACGACGGTGTAGCCCAGGCTGTAGAGGATGCCGGGCAGGAAGAACGCCAGCGCCTTGTCTGTCTCCGAGCCACCGCTGTGGCCGGCCCACACGACGAACACCCAGCCGATCGCGATGCTGAAGATCGCGTTGAAGACGTACTGCGTCGGGCTCCGCTGCACCAGTCGTACGACGAGAGCCGCCGCCGCGACGGCGAGGCTCACGATCAGCGCCAGCTCGAGGTGCTTGGTCGGCAGCCAGACGACCGTGAACAGCAGGCCGGGGATCGCGGCCTCGAGGATGCCGCGGCGCCCGCCGAGCGAGTTCGCGAGCTGCCGGCGGACCAGCGCCTCGACGGTCTCGACGTCGATCGGCTGGGTCCTCGCCTCCTTCTGCTCCACCCCGCTCACCGGAGCTCGTACCGCGGGTTGTAGATGATCCGGTCGCCGTCCTGCACGCCGATCCGGCCGACGATCTCCAGCGAGCGGCCCGGCTCGATGCCCGCGATGCGGCGCCGGCCGAGCCAGACGAGGGTGAGCGAGGCGGTGCCGTCGTACAGGTCGGCCTCGAGGGCGGGGACTCCGCCGCGGGGGCGCAGCGTGACGGTGCGCAGGGTGCCGCGGAGCCGGGTCTCCAGGCGCACCGGTGCGTCTGCGATCGACACGACGGCGGCGCCACGGCTCGCGCGCCGCAGGTCTCGGCCGTCGGTCTCGTCCGTGGTCGCCGACTTGCTCAGCGAGCGCAGGATCCTCCTGCGCTCAGCCATGGCCGCCCTCCTGGCGGACCGCACCGTCGGGCAGGCGGAGGTCGAGCTGCTCCCCCACCGGCATGGCGTGGCCGCCGCGGCGCACCGCGACCTGGGCGAGCGCGTCGTCCCACACGGCGGCGACGGCCTCGTCCTCGGCCGGCGCGCCGGTGAAGGTGGCCCGGAGCAGCCAGCGCGGACCGTTGACGCCGACGATGCGGCGCAGCTGCACGACCTGACCGCCGTCGGGAAGCGTCGCGGGCACCTCGCAGAGCAGCTCGGTGCCGAAGCGGCCCTCGCGCTCGGTCGCGTTGCCGCCGAGACGGGAGGCCTCCGCCGCGATCTGGGGCCGGATCTCGCCCCACAGGTCTCCGCCGCGCGGGGCCGCGAACGCACGCAGGTCGACGTCACCCTGCTCGTCGACCAGCTGGACGCCGCGGACCTCGCCGCTCTCCTCGTCGTAGTGGACGCGCAGGTCACGCCCGCTGAACGGGGCGATCAGCAGCGAGCCCAGGTCCACACGCTCGATATCTGCGTCGGGCAGCTCGTCGACGTCGTAGGGACCCGTCGCCTCGACGGTTCCGCCCTGCTCGGTGGTCTCGGTGTCCTGCTCGGTCACAGCCTCGTCGCTGGTCACGATCTCGCCTCTCGATGTCCTCCAGCCGGCGCTCCGCCGACCCCAGTAGAACCGTAACCGCCATCACCACGAACACTCTCGGGAAGGTCCTCGACCGCGACGAACGAGGCGCGCTCGAACCGCTGCACGACCAGCTGCGCGACCCGGTCGCCGCGGCGCAGCGAGATCGGCTCCACCGGGTCATGGTTGATGAGGAGGACCTTGATCTCGCCGCGGTAGCCGGCGTCGATCGTGCCGGGGGTGTTCACGATCGAGAGCCCGTGCCTGGCCGCCAGGCCCGAGCGCGGGTGCACCAGGGCGACGTACCCGTCGGGCAGGGCGATCGCGAGTCCGGTCGGGACCAGCGCCCGCTCGCCGGGCGCGAGGTCGAGGTCGACGGTGGTCACCAGATCGGCTCCGGCGTCGCCGGGATGGGCGTAGGACGGCAGCGGCAGGTCCGGGTCCAGCCGCTTGACCGCGATCTCCAGAGAGGGACTCAGAGGCACGCACCGAACCCTAACTGCAGCGATGCCGGGGGCGGATGGGATCATTCCCTCCGTGAGCAGCACGCCGGAGACGTACCACGAGCGGCTCGGCGTCCCGCTGCGCTGGTGGGCCCAGGCCACGATGGCCGTCGCCATCATCTGGCTGACCATCGTCGTGGCCGTCCCCGGACCCACCGCCTGGATCGCGGCCGCCGTCGCCTGCGTCTTCTTCGCCGTCTGCCTCTGGTGGTACGGCGACGCCCGCGTCATCGTCTCCGAGGGCTGGTTCCAGGCCGGCAGGGCCCGCGTCGAGACGTCGTACGTCGGCGAGGTCGCGGCCCTCGACGCCGAGCAGACCAGCCTGGTGGCCGGCCGGGACGCCGACGTGCGGGCCTACCTCATGATGCGGCCCTACCTCAAGCGTGCGGTCAGGGTCGAGATCGTCGACCCCGCCGACCCGACGCCGTACTGGCTGGTGAGCTCGCGCCACGCCGACCGCCTGGCCGGCGCGCTGTCCGCCGCTCGCGCCGACCGCTGACCCGAGACACAACCACCCGGCGAACCACTAGGCTCGCGGCATGGGCAAGAAGAAGAGCAAGGCCAAGTCGAACGACAGCTCCAAGGTCTGGTCCCTGATGGCAGTCGTCTCGGGTGTCGGCGGGGGCATCGTGGCGAAGAAGCTGCTCAACGTCGGCTGGAAGGCCGCGACCGGCAAGCAGCCCCCGGAGAATCCGGCCGACCCCGACGTCCAGGTCGCGGAGGCCGTGGCGTGGGCCGTGGCGAGCGGCACCGTCGTCGCGCTGATCAAGATGCTGCTGCAGCGCCGGGCCGCGAACTACTACCTGAAGTCCACCGGCGAGCTGCCGCCGCCGCTGCGCAAGGACGAGCCGGCCATCAAGGCCTGACCCCCGAAGTCGACGAAGGCCGGGCGATCCCTCTCGGGATCGCCCGGCCTTCGCGTTGCACGGTGGCGCCGCGCGCGGCCGGCTCAGGCCGGTCAGGCGCAGTCGCGGCAGATCATCCTCTTCTCGTCGGCGAGCTGCGAGCGGTGGTGGACCAGGAAGCAGCTCATGCAGGTGAACTCGTCCTCCTGCTTGGGCTTGACCTCGACGGCAAGCTCCTCGTGGGACAGGTCCGCACCCGGCAGCTCGAACGACTCCGCGGCCTCGACCTCGTCCTCGTCGACCTTGCCCGAGTTCTTGTCGTGGCGGCGCGCCTTGAGCTCTTCGATGCTCTCCTCGGACTGCTCGTCCTCGTTCTTGCGCGGTGCGTCGTAATCGGTCGCCATGACTTGTCCCTCTCCCTCGTCGGCCCTGGGGTTTCGCCCTCAGGCAACGGCAGATTGTGCACTATCCGGCATCGGGTCGCGACACCGGTCTCGTCCGGGTTGCCGAACAGCGCGTGGGCGCAGGGTATTCCCCCCAATCAAGGGCCGAGAAGCCGCACTCCCCGACCAGTGTCGAGAACTCCTCGAAGCCGTGATCGGGGGCACAGATCACGAGGTCGCCGCCACCCGCTCCGCGGCCGACGGAGAGGCGCGCCCCGGCCAGTCGGGCCACCAGCCCGCCGGCGGCGTAGTCCCACAGGTTGACGCCCTCCTCGACGTACGCATCGGCGTCGCCGGCGGCCACGTGGCACAGCTCGAGGGCACAGGACCCGTGCCTGCGGATGTCGCGGACCCGGGGCAGCATCCGCGCCACTGCGGCACCCTGGACCGCCCTCACCTCGGCGCGGTAGGAGAAGCCGGTGAGGACCAGCCGCTGGCCGAGCGGAGCAGGCCCCCGCACCCCCAGGCGTACGCCGTTGCAGGTGGCGACGCCGCTGTCGGTGTCGGCCGCGTAGAGGCGGGACTTCGCGACGTCGAGCACCGCTCCCGCGACGACCTCGCCGTCGACCTCTGCGGCGATCGAGACGGAGTACTCGGGCAGACCGTAGAGGAAGTTCACGGTGCCGTCGATCGGGTCGACGATCCACCGCACCCCACTGGTGCCCGGGACGTCGTCGCCCTCCTCGCCGAGGATGGCGTCGTCGGACCGGGACAGCCCGAGCCAGAGCCGGATCCGCTCCTCGACGGCCCGGTCGGCCTCGGTCACCACGTCCACGTCGCTGGACTTGGTGGCCGCGACGCCGACCCGTCCGGCGTACGACTCGACGAGGGCGCCTGCCTCCCGCGCCAGCTCGACCGCGGTGTCGCGGAGCTCGGCAGCCGTCGTCATGACCGCGGGAGGCAGCAGCCGTCGGGGCACCGCCGGCAGGCGCCGCGGGTGGTCGCGCTTGTCGAGACGAGCTCGCGCAGGGCCGCCACGAACCTCGGGTCGGTGCCGGCCGTGCCGGCGCGGCGGGCCTCGATGCCGAGCTCGCCGGCCGTGGCCATGGCCTCGGTGTCGAGGTCGTAGACGACCTCCATGTGATCGGAGACGAAGCCGACAGGGACCATCACGACCGCCCGGACACCGTCGGCGGACAGCTCGCGGATGCGGTCGTTGACGTCCGGCTCCAGCCAGGGGGTGCGAGGCGAGCCGGAGCGGGAGCAGAAGACCAGCTCGTGCTGGCGCGCGACGCCGGTCGCGGTCGCCACGCCGGCGGCGACCCGGGCGGCGACCTCGAGGTGCTGGGCGAGGTAGCGCCCGCCCTCCGGGCCGCTCTCGTCGTTCATCGCGGTCGGGATGGAGTGGGTGACGAAGAGCAGCCGCGCGTCGTCGCGCACGTCGGCCGGCAGGTCGTCGAGCGCGTTGACGGTGTGGTCGACCGACGGAGCCACGAAGCCGGGGTGGTCGTAGTAGGCGCCCACCTTGTCGATGGTCAGCTCCGACCCCTCGGGCAGCCCGGCGAGCGCCTCGTCGAGGTTGTCGAGGTACTGGCGGCAGCTGCTCCACGAGGAGTACGCCGACGTGGTGACGCAGACCGCCCGGCGTACGCCGTCGGCGGCCATCTGCCGGACGGTATCGCCGAGGTAGGGCTCCCAGTTGCGGTTGCCCCAGTAGACCGGCAGGTCGACGCCGGAGGCCGCCAGGTCGGCCTCCAACGCCGAGATCAGCGCGCGGTTCTGGTCGTTGATCGGGCTGCGGCCGCCGAACTGGAAGTAGTGGGCGCCGACCTCCTCGAGGCGCTCGCGCGGGATCCCCCGGCCACGGGTGACGTTCTCCAGGAACGGCATGACGTCCTCGGGCTTCTCGGGCCCGCCGAAGGAGAGCAGCAGGATGGCGTCGTACGGCGGCTGGCTGGCCGACTGGGCACTCGTCACGGATCCATCGTAGGGAGGGCCGACGACCGTCGTACGGCCCTGGGGCTAACGTCTGGGTCCATGAGCCGGCCGCGCAGCACGCAGACGACCTGGCGCAACTGGTCGGGCCTGGAGCGCGCCGCCGGGATCCGCGTCGCCGAGCCGACGTCGACGGACCAGATCGTCGCCGAGGTACGACGGGCGCGCGCCACCGGCGAGACGGTGAAGATGGCCGGCACCGGCCACAGCTTCATCGGCATCGCCCGTCCGGAGCACACCCTGCTGCTACCGCAGTCGCTGTCGGGGATCGTGGCGGTCGACCGCGACGCCATGACGGTCACGGCGCTGGCCGGCACCCGGCTCGCGGACCTCAACAGCGGCCTGGAGACTCTCGGCCTCAGCCTGCACAACATGGGCGACATCGCCGAGCAGACGCTGGCCGGCGCGATCTCGACCGGCACCCACGGCACCGGCGGCCGCAGGGCCGGGCTGTCCGCGCAGGTCGTCGGGCTCCAGCTCGTCACCGGCACCGGCGAGGTCCTCACGGCGTCGGCGACCGAGAACGCCGAGGTCCTCGACCTCGCGCGCGTCGGGCTCGGTGCGCTCGGCGTGCTCACCACGGTGACGTTCGCCGTGGAGCCCCTCTTCCTGCTCCGGGCCGAGGAGCGGCCGATGTCGTGGGCCGACGCGACGGCCGCCTTCGACGACCTCGTCGCGGGCCACGACCACGTCGACATGTACTGGTTCCCCCACTCCGACCGGATGCTCACCAAGCGCAACACCCGCGTCGGCACGGACCTCTCGAAGGCCGATCCGCTCCCCCGCTGGCGCGGCCTGCTCGACGACGAGCTGCTGTCGAACACCGTCTTCGGCGCGCAGACCGCGACGCTCAACCACGGACCCGCCGCGATCCCCCGCGCCAACCGCCTCGCCGCGCGCCTCCTCGGCCCGCGTACCTACACCGACGTCGCCCACAAGGTCTTCACCTCGCCGCGTCGCGTCGTCTTCCGCGAGATGGAGTACGCCGTCCCCCGCGCGGCCGGGCTCGAGACGCTCGCCGAGTGTCGGCGGGTGTTCGAGCGCTCGGGGCTGCGGGTGTCGTTCCCGGTCGAGATCAGGGTCGCTCCGGCCGACGACGTACCGCTGTCGACGGCGTACCAGCGCGACTCGTTCTACCTGGCCTTCCACACGCACCACGCGGCCGATCACGCGCGCTACTTCGCCTTGATGGAGGAGGTCCTGACGGCGCACGACGGTCGCCCCCACTGGGGCAAGCTGCACACGCGCCAGGCCGACGGGCTGGCCGGGCTCTATCCGCGGTTCGGCGACTTCCTCGCCCTCCGCGACCGCCTCGACCCCGATCGCGTCCTCGGCAACGCCTACCTCCGCCGGGTCCTCGGCTGAGGTCCGGCTACCAGCGACCGTTGTCGACGAGGCTGCGGGAGCCGGGCGCGAGCGCGTTGTAGAGCCGGAGCGAGCCGCGACGGCCGAGCTCGGCCCTCCCGTCCGGGTAGAAGGAGATCACCGAGACCGATGCCGGTGAGAGCTCCATCGCGAAGACGGACGCGAGCCCCGCACCCATCGCATGGGCCACCAGCGTCTTGATCGGGGTGACGTGCGAGACGACGAGCACGGTCTTCCCGGCGTACGACGACAGGACGCGCCGCAGCCCCGCGAGCACCCGGTCCTCGACCTCGCGGAAGCTCTCGCCGCCGGGAGGAGCGACGGTCAGCTCGCCGAGCCAGCGGTCGAAGCGCTCTCGGTCGGAGGCCGCGACCTCGCCGAAGGTCATCCCGTCCCAGTCGCCGAACTCCATCTCGGCGAAGCCGCCCTCCTCGACGACCTCGAGACCGAGCTCGGCCGCGGCGATGTCCGCCGACTCCCGCGTACGGCGGACGGGCGATGCGACGACGAGCGCCAGCTTGTCGCCGAGCTCGCCGAGCCAGCGCGCGGCCTCCGCGACCTGCTCACGCCCCTCGTCGGAGAGCCCCGGGTTGTCGCCGCCGAGCCCGCCGGAGAAGCGCTTCGCGGTGGTGTGCTCGGTGACGCCGTGGCGCAGCAGGATCAGCGTGGTGGGGGCGGCCAGCGGCTCGGGCAGCCCGCGGTAGGGCGCGTCGTCGGCCGGCCCCTGGATCTCCTCCATCAGCGAGTCGACGGGCACGGTCACCCCGGAGCGCGTGCCGTCGAGCGCCTCGTTGACCAGCCGGTCGGCGTGGGCGTTCTCGGCCCGCGGCATCCAGGTGTACGTCGTACCGGCCGGTGCGAGCGCGCGTGCCTTCTCGAACAGCGGCTTCATGGCCGCGTGCTTGACCTTCCACCTGCCCGACATCTGCTCGACGACGAGCTTGGAGTCCATCCGGACCTCGATCGTCGCGCCGGGAGCGAGGTCGCGGGCCAGCTCGAGCCCGGCGATCAGGCCGGAGTACTCGGCCACGTTGTTGGTGGCCACGCCGATGGCCGTGCCGTCCTCACCGAGGACCGCGCCGGTGGCGGCATCCTTGAGCACGGCGCCGTACGCCGCCGGCCCCGGGTTGCCGCGCGAGCCCCCGTCGGCCTCGACGACGACCCGTCGGCTCACAGGCCCGACTCGGCAGTGCGGACCAGGATCCGCGTGCACTCCTCACAGCGCACGACGTCGTCCTCGGCCTTGCCGCGGATCGCGCTGATCGCGGCCGGGTCGAGCGTCAGCATGCAGCCCTCGCAGCGGCGGGCCCTCAGGAGCGCGGCGCCGGAGCCCCTGCTCGCACGGATGCGCTCGTAGAGGGCCAGGAGGTCGTCGGGCACCCCCGCCACGAGCGGGTCGCGGCCGGAGGCGACCTCGTCCAGGCGCTGCCGAAGCTCGCCCGCCCGCTCGTCGAGAGCAGAGGTCAGCTCCGCGGCTCGACGGTCGATCTCGGCGAGGTCGGACCTCATCTGCTCGAGGCCCGCCTGGGCGGTCTCCAGCTGCTCCATGACCTCGATCTCCTCGTCCTCGAGCACCGAGATGCGGCGCTCGAGGGTGGCGAGCTCGTGCTGCATGCGCTCGATGTCCTTGGGGTTCGCGACCTGGCCGGAGTCGATGCGGTCCTGGTCGCGCTTGCGCCGGGCCTTGACCTGCTCGACGTCGGCGTCGGCCTTCGTCTGGGCGGCGCTGAGGTCGTCGACGACGATCTGCTGGTCGCGCACCCAGCCGTCGGTCTCGGCGCGCCGCCTGCCCAGCTCGGCGAGCTCGGCGGCCTCGACCGGATGGGCCAGCTGGTGCTGCAGCTGGGCGACCTGCGAGTCGACGGCCTGCAGGTCCAGGAGGGTCAGCTGCGCGCTGGGTTCGGCCTTCATAGCCTCATTGTCCAGGGATCGGTGACGAGCTCGCTCACCCGGGTCTCGACGCCGTCGCCGAGCGCCTCGGCGAGGCGAGCGGCCACCACCGGCAGCCACGTCGACTCGGCCGCCCAGTGGGCCACGTCGACCAGCGCGGGGCCGTCCTTCTCGACGAACTCCGCGGCCGGGTGGTGGCGCAGGTCGCTGGTCAGGTAGACATCCACGTCGCTGCTCGCCATGCGGTCGAGCAGGAAGTCGCCGGCTCCTCCGCAGACCGCGACCCTGCGGACCGTCCGCTCCGGGTCCCCCGCCACGCGTACGCCGTGCGCCGTCTCCGGCAGGACCTCCGCCACGTGCTCGGCGAACTCCCGCAGCGTCGTCGCCTCCACCGTGCCGATGCGCCCGGTGCCGGTGCTGACGATCCCGGGGTCGGCGATCTCGCTGACGTCGTACGCCGGCTCCTCGTAGGGGTGGGACGCGAGCATCGCGCGCACCACCGATGCGCGCAGGTGGCGGGGCAGGACGACCTCGACGCGCACCTCCTCGACGGTCTCCATCTGGCCGACGGTGCCGACCATCGGCGAGGAGCCCTCGAGCGGCCGGAACCTGCCCTCGCCGACCGCCGAGGTGAACGAGGCGTAGTCGTAGTCGCCCACGTGACCCGCCCCGGCGTCTCCCATGGCGGCCCGCACGGGGGCGGCGGCATCGGTCGGCACGAACACCGTCAGCTTGTCCATCGGCTCGCCCGGCGTCGACAGGATCGGCGTGAGACCGGTCAGCCCGAGCGCCTGCGCCAGCGCCTCGGAGACACCGGAGACCGCCTGGTCGGCATTGGTGTGCGCGGTCAGCAGCGCACAGCCCGCGCCGGCGAGCGTCGCGAGCGTCCGGCCCTTCGGCGTCGTCGCCGCGAATCCGTGCACCGGCTTGAGGAACAGCGGGTGGTGGACCACCAGCAGATCGGCCTTCCAGTCCGCGGCCTCCCGCGCCACCTCGGGCGTCGGGTCGACGGCGAACATGACCTTCTTGACCTGCTGGTCGGGATCGCCGAGCACGAGGCCGACGGCGTCCCACGACTCGGCCGTGGCGGGTGGGTACCACCCGTGGAGCAGGGCGACGACGTCCTTCAGCTCGGGCATGGACGCAACCCTAGTGGCGGGTGCCCCCTGCGGAGGCCCTCACTCCTTCCGGAGCTGCTCCTCGAGGGCCCGGGCCACGGACCCGGCGGACTCACGCGTGAGGACCAGTCGCGGCTGCGGGCTCTCGGCCGGCTCGATCACCACCCACTCCACCGCGTCCCCGACGTGCCGACCGCGGCAGACCACGAGGTCGGTCGCCTCCAGCGAGGCCGACGCGGGAACGAACCGGTCGCGCGCCAGCACCACCGGCACCAGCGACGCCTCGCCGTGGTGGTAGCGATCCTCGGGATGGTCGGACTCACGGTGGTCACGCACGCACCAGGACGGGCACTCCTCGACCAGCCAGGTCGGCCTGGTTGTTCCGTCCACGGTGCCTCCGGTGCCCGAGCTCGTCAGCGCATCACCGGGCAATCTAGGCACCCGCGCCGACACCCGACACGGTGATCGGCCGGTTATCCACAGCTCGCCCGATGCGCCCGACGTATTCCCATACCAGTATGTCCACTCCTCGGCGGGAGCGACACCACGCTTGGTCTCGTGTCCCGCCGCTCGTCCCCGCCGACCCTCGCGCAGTACGCCAGGGAGCTCGGCCTCAACCTGCGCCGCGCTCGGGAGGCGCGCGGGCTCAGCCAGGAGCGGGTCGCCCAGATCGCGGGCGTCTCCGCCTTCACCTACTTCAAGTTCGAGAAGGGCGAGTCCAGGCCCGGGACGCCGCTGAATCCCCAGCTGCGCACCCTCCTGGCCCTGAGCCAGGCCCTCGGGGTCCGGCTGGTCGAGATCCTTCCCGCGGATGAGCCGGACGTGACCGCCGGCCGCTGACCCTGACCGGTCAGCGCTCCCCCGACCGGGTGGCGGCGACCAGGGTCGCGGCGACACCGACCAGCGCGACGACGGCCGCGGGCACCACGCCCAGCACCCCCACTGCCGCGAGTACGACGCCCGCCGCCGCGAACGCCCCTCCGAGCCACCGCGCGCTCGCGGCACCCCGGCGAGCCTGTCGCGCCAGCCCGAACGCCTCGGCCAGCCGACCGGCATCGAGGTCCGCCACGAGCACTCCCGCACCGGAGGTCGCGACGGTCAGGGCGAGGTCGGCCGCCGCGAGCAGACCGGCGTTGCCCTCGGCACGCGCCGCGACCGCGACCACGTGGCCAGACTCCTGCCGTTCGCGCACCAGCCGCTCGCGCTTCTCGGGCAGATCGGCCGACAGCCACTGCTCGATGCCGGCGCGCCCGGCGAGGTCCTCGGTGTTGCGGGCGTTGTCGTCGCTCAGCAGCACGAGGTCCAGGCCGAGGTCGCGCAGCCGGCGTACGGATCCGGCGGCGTCCTTGCGCACCTCGTCGCCGACGGTCAGGTAGCCGAACGGTCGGTGGTCGACCTCGACACCGACGGTCACCCCGAGGCCCTCGCGCTCGTCCATGCCCAGCCAGCCCGGACGACCCACCCGGACGGGGTGGCGGTCGACGCTGCCGCCGATGCCGCTGCCCGGCACCTCCTCGACGCGGGAGAGCCTGCCGGGGGCGGCGAGACGCGCTATCGCACGCCCGACCGGGTGGTCGCTGGCGTGCTCGAGCGCGGCCGCGAACCATCGCAGGTTGCGGTCGTCGTCGGCCTGCAGCGGGTCGATCGAGGTCACCACGAGCTCCCCCGTCGTGACCGTGCCCCACCGGTCGAGGAAGACCAGGTCGACGCGTCGGGCGGCGACCATCGCGCCAGGACCGCCGAACACGATGCCGGCCGCCCTCGCGCGCCGGACCGCGGCCCACCGGGCGACGGGGAGCATCGCGACCAGCTCGGGCACGAGCGCGACGAGCAGGGCCGCGAGCTGCCCGCTCACCTGGTCAGCTCCTGGTAGCGCCTGAAGTCGCTCTGGTCGCCGGCGACCCAGAGCGGCACGCTGGCCTTGAGCAGCAACGTGAGCTGGACGACGAACTCGGGGTCGTGCAGCGCCTCGCCGAACAGGTCGTTGATCCGCTTCCAGCGGTAGCGGACGGTCTGGGGGTGGACGCCGAGGCGCGCGGCGATCGCCGGCGCGCTGTCGCGCGTCTCGAGCCAGACCAGCAGCGTCTCGGACAGGATCTCGCGCGAGTTGGGGGTCTCGGCGAAGAGCGGCTGCAGCAGCTCCTGTGCGAGCTGGCGGCGCATCACCGGCTCGGCGTGCAGCCAGATCTCGGTGCGGTGGCGACGGCAGTGGATGACGGGACGGGCCGGGATGACCTTCGCCCGCACCAGGCCGAGAGCCCGGTTGACCCACCTCCACGCAGCCGCCACGTCGCCGGGAGGCACCGGCCAGCAGACGACCACCCGCGCCTCGGGGACGGCGTCGCGGACCTGCTCGGTCACGGTGTCCGCCTGGTCCGCCGGGCAGATGACGACCTGACCGGTCGGACGACGCCGGGTGAGCGCGACATCGTCGAGGGCGTCGCGGGCGATCCGCTGGCGCTCGCCGATCTCCACCACCATCACGGTGAGCTCGTCCGGCACCTCCCACCCCGCGATCGCCGCCTGCTGCTCGACCTCACCCTGCTCGGCACCGCCGAGCAGGCGGTCGACCAGGCGCGCCCGGGCGACCCCGGCGTCCTGGTCGCGCGCCTCCGAGCCCGCCTCGAAGCCGAGGTCGACCTGGTGGGTGAGGTGCTCGACGTAGCCCGTCACCGCCTCGTTGATCGCGTTCAGCGCCGCCGCCGACAGCTCGTTGGCGGCGGCACGCTTGCGCAGCTCGTCCCACACCTCGGTGGTGGCGACGTGCAGCGCCTGGTCGACCACGACCCGGTCACGCCCCGCCGCCGCGAGCCGGTAGCCGATCCTGCGGTAGTGGTCGTCGATGGCGACGTACGGCGCCTCGCGGCCCATGCTGAGGTCGACGAAGTGGGCGAGGGCGCTGTGCACGGCCATGAAGACGGTGTGGTCCGACACCTCGGGGCCGGTGTCGTCGGCCAGGATCTCGACGATGGTGCGCGCGACGCGTGCCGCCACGGCGCGCACCTCGCCCTCGAGGCTCTTGAGCATCCAGACGACCGAGCCGGGCAGCCCGACCGGCTGGTGCATCTGCGTCATCGCGCGCTCTGTCGCACGGTCCGCTCCTTCGCTCCCACTCCCTGTGGCGTCCGTCACAGTCTCACCATGTCTTTACCTTTCTCAAGTGTCGGGCGCCCGCCTGTGCACAACCGAGCCCGCCGCGTGGATCGCACGCGGCGGGCAGGGGGCGTCGGGCATCAGCTCGTGCGCGGGTTGCTGAGATCGAGCGCGATCGTGTTGCCTCCTCCCGGGACCAGTGCGTTGACGAGCCAGGTGTTCAGCCCACAGTTGGCGAAGTCGCCGATCGAGTAGCTGCCGGTCAGCCGGCCACCGCTGAACACGGCGAACGGCTGGTCCGGCGGATTGGCGATGGTGATCGTCACCGGCTCCTTCGTCCGGCACCGGCTGCCGGTGAAGGTGGGGAACCCGACGACCTTGATGTCGGAGAGGCGGATGTCGTACTCCGCGGTCGCGGACACGTCGCTGCCGCCGCCGGCCGGGTCGGCCGAAAGGCTGCCGGACACCTGCCCGACCTCCTCGAACGTGACGTCGGCACTCATCGGGATGAACCCCGCCGCGTCGAAGTCGGTGTGGGCCGCCGGCAGCTCCATCGTGCCGGTGAACGCGCCGGTGGTGGAGTCCAGCGAGGTGGCGAGGGTGGTGGGCCCGAGCGCGATCGTCGACCCGGTCGTGGCGACGTCGGTGCTGCCCGAGGCGTCGTAGGTGATGTCGAGCTCGGCCGCCGACGCCGGCCCGCTGGTCACGGCGATCGCCGCCAGCGCGGCGGCTGCCGCCATGCCCGCCCGGACCGTCCGACGGGTGAGTAGTGCTGTCACAGGTGCTCCTTCGGTGGGATTCAGAGGGGTGCCGGGGCGGCGTCAGGGGGTACGCCGCCCCGGCTGGTGGGGAGAAGCGTCAGGAGATGTTGACGGCGCCGTCAGGGACGGAGATGTTGTAGGTGCCCTTGAACGTCGCGACATCACCCACGGAGACAAACCCGAGGCAGTTCTGGGTGACCGCCGAGACGATGAGGCTGCCATCGCCGGTCTCGTTCACATCGAGCTGCTGCTTCGCCTCGTCGAAGGACGCGTTGGCCGAGCCGGTGACCTCGAAGTCACAAACTGCCCCGCCGATCATGTCCTGTACGTGTGCGTCGATGTGGGTGATGTCTCCCTGGACGACGTCGGTCTGCGCCGAGGTGACCGACGGGTCGTCGACCTCGAGCTGCCAGTCACCGTTCTGGGTCACCTGGAGCGGGGTGCCGAACTGCTCGGAGCACCCGGTCCAGGTCGAGCCGGAGATGGTGGCGGGGTTGTTCCACGGCGGCGACGGCGGCGTGTAGGCACCGCTCATCCCGGTGCCGCTGTGCACCTTTCCCGATGCGTCAGCGGACGTACACGTCATCGTGTCCAGCGGGACGGTGAAGGTGATGGCCCCAACTGAGCTTGCTGTGAAGGAGTGATCCGCAGTGGCGCTGCTGCCTCCGACCGACACGGTGTACGGCGGGGCCGCCTGCGCCATCGCGGGCGCGCACAGCACCATCGCAGACGCGGCGGCCCCGACGAGCATGGTCTTCTTGAACATCATGTGGCTCCTGTTCTTCGTGGACGCCTCGTACGTCCTGGGATCTCTTGATCCCTCGACCACACCGTGGTTGTCGATCGGCCCATCGACAGGAATCCACGAAATCGGGTCCTGGATGTCGCGCCAGCGACATCGAACAGTCCGTCGTTCTGAGGATTTGTCACCTGCATGACAACGCATCTGCGAACGACTGCCACACAGGAGCCGCGCCGTTGCCGCGCGCTCCCGCCCGTGTGAGCGTCGTTGCATGCGATGGACGAAGGCGCGATCGGCGACCCTCACAGTGCTGGCGGTGCTGACCCTGGTGACGCTGAGCTCGGGCAGCAGCCGGGCCGACGACCCGCCCTACCCGGGCCTGCCGCCTACCGAGGTTCCGCCACCGCCACTGGCGCACAGGAGCTGGGGCGGCACTGCCTTCGGCGCGACCGCCTACGTGCAGCGAGCGCGACAGTGGGTGCGCACACCGCTCATGACCGCGGCGTTCGACATCAACAGCGGCACGGTGGATCCGAACCCGGACCCCTCCCACTACAACCAGTGCACGGTGCTCAACGCCAACTCCTACCTCGTCGCGCCAGCCGGGGGGCCGCACAACTACGGTGCGAGCCGGGACATCACCGTGCACACCGTCGCCTTCGGCAGCATCCCGGTCGACGCGACAGTTCAACTGGAGCAGGCGCGCGCCGCCGGGCTTCCTGTGCCGATCCGGCTCAGCACGCAGGTATGCTCCAACACCCTCGGAGCCATCGAGGTCCCCGACAACGAGTTCAAGTTCTCGCTGTTCACCCACGTGACCGCGCTCCAGGTCGACGGTGTGCCGGTCAACCTCGGAGGCGGCTGCCGGACACGGAGCCCCGGGACCGTCGATCTGCACGGCAAGGGCTACTACCAGGGCTGGGACGGGACCAAAACTGTGCCGGCACCGGCCACTCCGTACTGGGACAACGGCCACTACAACGTCTCCTCGGGCGGACTTCTCACCGGCACAGTGGACGTGCCCGCGTTCGCCGGCTGCACCACCGCTGATGGCGACGATCTCTCTCGGTTGTTGACCGCGACGATCTCGGGCACCGGCTTCCCCCTGCAGGTCATCCAGGGCAGTGCCTTCGCGTGCAGCGTCAACAATCTGCCGCCGAAGCCGGGAGCCTCCACACCGGAGTCCGTGCCCTGCAACACCAATCCCGCGGTCCTTCCCGCAGGAGGGGCGCCTCCCATTCCACAGAACGGCAACTGAGCGACACGGACTGGGCCGGGTCTTGTCACGCAGGTGACAAGACCCGGCCCAATTCAGCACTTCCGACTCCGCACCTCTGGCGTGGCCCGAGGCGGCGCGGTGGGATGGGTCTGTCGCCGCGGACTCGGCCGCTCCCCCGATCTCCTCGTGACAGCACACATCCACAACGCTGGGGGGAGAGCGGACGGCTCAGCCGTGGCCACCAGCAACAACGGGAGCAAGACGCCGGACCACCCGGATCGGCGCCACCGGCGCGGACCCATCGTGATTCCGGAGATGCCCAGGCGCAGTGCGTCGATCGCGCTCGGCCGGCTCATCGGCACCGCCGAGGTGCCGGCCGAGGTCGGTCCGGTGATCAGGCCGGTCGCCCGCCGGCTGATCCCGCAGATCGTCGAGGAGATCCTCCGCGAGGTCGACGCGTACGCACGGGTGGCGACACCGCAGCGTCGGGAGCTGATCCACGTCGCCGTCCAGCAGGCGGTCGACCTGTTCATCGATGCGATCGAGCACGTGCCGGCGTCCCCCGAGTCGGTGCACGCACTGTTCGTCTCGATGGGGCGGGGCGAGGCGTTCGCCGACCAGAGCCTCGACGGCTTCCGTGCCGCGCTCGAGATCGCCAGCCACCGGGTCACCCAGGCGCTCGTCCACCCGGCCCGAGCGGCGCTCGACACCGCGCTGGGCGACCGCGCCACGAGCGACCGGTCTCGGGTCGAGCCCCTCCTGCGCGGCGGCGTGCTCACCTACATGGCGCTGCTGGCGAGCGACGTCACCCGCGGCTACGAGCAGGGCGTCCGAGAGCGCCAGGAGGACCCCGACTGGCTGCGGCGGCAGCTCTTCGCCCACCTCGTCTCCGGCACCTCGCCCGAGCGCACCGCCGACCTGTGCGGCCGACTCGGCCGGCCGCTACCCGCCGCGCTCGTCGTCTGCGCGGTCGACACCGCCGGCGAGCGCGGATGTGGCCTGCCGCCGGACGCGCTGTGCCGCAACGACGCCGGGCGTACCACCGTCCTCGCCGCGCCCGACGAGGCGGGGCCGGTCTGCACGGCGCTGAGCGGCTGGCCGCGCAACGGCCCGGTCGTGGTGACGGCGGCGGTCCCGCCCGCCGACGTACCGGCCGCGGTGACGTGGGCTGCACGTGCGAGCGAGCTCGCGGGCTCCGGCGTGCTCCCCCGGCCCGACGTGCTGCGCTGCGCCGACCACCACGTCGCGCTGCTGCTCCACGCCGACCCGACCCTGTCGCGGTGGGAGGCGACCGAGGCGCTCGCCCCTCTGGTCGGCTGCCCGCCAGACTACCGGCGCGCCCTCTGCCGCACGCTCGACGCCTGGCTGCGCACCGGCGAGGACGCCAAGCGGCTGGCCGAGCGGCTCGGCAGCCACGAGCACACCGTCCGCAACCACAAGCAGCGGCTGACCGAGCTCTTCGGCAGGCGCCTCGACGACCCCGAGTTCACCACGCTCCTGCTCTTCGCGCTCAGCGTGGAGGACCGGATGACCGCCGTCTGCACATCGATGTGTTGATCCAAATCTTATGAGTGCTGTCACAACATATTGGGCCATTTCAGTATGGGCATCTTCGAGGTCTGTTCTCGCCGCCCCTGCGCACGTTGAGTGCTGCCCAACCGCTCCGACAGGAAGGCACCGACCATGACCGCCCGACGCACGACTCCGCCACGACGTCGTCGGCGACGCGCAGTGATCGCCGGCGCCGTCGTCGCCACCGTGACTGCGGCGGGCACCGCGACTGCTGCGACCATCGGCCACGGCGCATCCCCCGCGCCCCGCCCGACAGCGTCCGCGACGGTGCCCGCCGCCCCTCCGCCCGCGCCCGTGATCCAGCCGGCCGCGGCCCTCGACCACCGCGGCCCGGTCGGCCCGGTCGCTGGCTACACGGGATCGCTCATGTCCGCGCCGGCACCGTCGCTCGCGGCGTACCAGCGGGCGGCGACCGTCATCGACGCCGCCGCGCGATGCCGGCTCGACTGGCCGACCCTGGCCGCGGTCGCGCGGGTCGAGTCCGATCACGGCCGCGGCGAGCACCTCGGTCACCGGGTGACCCCCGCCGGCGTCAGCGTGCCGCCGATCTTCGGGGCCGAGCTCGACGGGCGCCACCACCGTGGCGCCGTGTCCGACACGGACCGCGGCCGCATCGACCACGACCGGCGATGGGACCGGCCCGTGGGCCCGCTGGGCCTGCTTCCCTCGACCTGGGCAGACGTCGCGGTCGATGCCGACGGCGACGGCGTTCGCAACCCGCAGGACGTCGACGACGCCTCGCTCGCGGCCGCCGTGGTTCTCTGCGCGCCCGGCCACGACCTGTCACGAGGCGCCGCCCTGCGACAGGCGCTCGGCCACTACGACACCGGTCGCGGGTTCGCCGCCGCCGTCCTCGCCGTCCGCCACCGGTACGTCGACGAGCTCGCCGCCGTCCCGCTCACTCCCGGCAGCCCGCTGGTGCTGCCCGCGGTCGCCCCACCGGGCCCCGCCGAGGCCGCGGCGGTCGCCCAGGTCCGCACCGCCCTGGCCCACGTGCACGCGGCGGCACACGTCCACCACCAGCACGTCGCTCCCCCGGATCCGGCCCAGCCACCGTCGGGCGGCGACCCTGCCTCGCCCGACGAACCGCCGCCGAGCGCCTCGCCTTCGCCCTCGCCCTCGCCCGGCCAGTGCGCGAGCCAGCCCGGTCAGCCCACCGACGTACCGACGACGGGCGCGCCGGCCGATCAGCAGACCACCAGCACCGACCCGTCGACCGACGGCTCCACCGACCCGACCGACGCGCCGACGGATGCGCCGACCACCCCCGACCAGCCATCACCAACCGAGGAGGCCACCGATGGGCGGCAGTGTTGAAGTCACCGGGCTCACCAAGAGCTTCGGTGCCCAGAACATCTGGAGCGACGTCACCCTGACCCTGCCGCAGGGCGAGATCACCGCCCTGCTGGGGCCCTCCGGCACTGGCAAGTCGGTCTTCCTGAAGTCCCTGATGGGGCTGCTGCGTCCCGAGGCCGGCACCTGCCTCGTCGACGGCGTCGACATGGTGCGTGCGCGAGAGTCGCAGCGCCGCGACCTGCGCAAGCGGTTCGGCGTGCTCTTCCAGGACGGCGCGCTCTTCGGCTCGATGAGCGTGTTCGACAACGTCGCGTTCCCGCTGCGCGCCCACACCCGCAAGCCGGAGAAGGAGGTCCGCCAGATCACGCTGGACAAGCTCGAGCTCGTCGGCCTGCTCGGCCAGGAGCACAAGCTGCCCGGTGAGATCTCCGGCGGCATGCGCAAGCGCGCCGGCCTCGCGCGCTCGCTGGTCACCGAGCCGTCCATCATCCTGTGCGACGAGCCCGACTCCGGCCTCGACCCGGTCCGCACCGCCAACCTCGCCCAGCTGCTGCTGGACGTGAACGCCGCGACCGACGCGACGATGCTCGTGGTCACCCACAACATCGAGCTGGCCCGCACCCTGCCCGACAACATCGGCATGCTCTACCGCCGCAAGCTGGTGATGTTCGGGCCGCGTGAGGAGTTCCTGCTCACCGACCACCCCGTGGTCGCGCAGTTCATGAGCGGCGACCCGATCGGCCCGATCGGCATGAGCGAGGAGGTCGACCACTCCAGCACGGCCCCGGTTCTCGACGAGTACGGCTACCGCACCGACGGCGGCGCGCCCACGATGGTCCGCACCGGCGCTCGCGCCATCGAGGTGCTGCCCCGCCAGCTCCAGCCGGCCAACGGCCACGTCCGCGCCGGTGCTGAGCGGCACGCGCGGCGGGTGTCCTCGGGCGAGGCACGGCTCCATGTCGACGACGAGGAGGCGGACCGACCGGCTCCCCTGACCCGGCCCGATCCGGTCTCGCGCGCGCTCGACCAGGTCGGCGACTTCTTCGCGCTGGCACTCGACACGATCCGTGCGACGTTCCGGCGCAGGTTCGCCGTACGCGAGGCGCTCGACCAGTTCTGGTTCGTCACCAGCGTCTCGTGGGTGCCCGCGCTGCTGGTCGCGATTCCGTTCGGCGCGGTCATCGCGCTCCAGCTCGGCACCCTCACGGTGCAGGTAGGTGCGCAGTCCTTCACCGGCGCAGCGTCGGTGCTCGCGGTCGTGCAGCAGGCCGCGCCGATCGTCACGTCGCTGGTCATCGCCGGCGCGGGCGGAGCGGCCATCTGCGCGGACCTCGGCGCCCGGACCATCCGCGACGAGATCGATGCCATGAAGGTCATCGGCCTCGACCCCGTGCAGCGCCTGGTCGTGCCACGGGTGCTGGCGTGCGTGCTCGCCGCCGTGCTGCTCAACGGGCTGGTCTCGGTCGTGGGCGTCCTCGGCGGCTACTTCTTCAACGTGGTCGTCCAGGGCGGCACCCCCGGCGCCTACCTGTCCTCCTTCACCGCCCTCGCGCAGATCTCGGACCTGTGGGTCGGCGAGCTCAAGGCGGTCATGTTCGGCTTCCTGGCCGGCGTCGTGGCGGCCTACCGAGGCCTCAACACCAAGCCGGGCCCGAAGGGCGTCGGCGAGTCGGTCAACCAGTCCGTCGTCGTGACCTTCCTGCTGCTCTTCTTCGTCAACTTCGTCATCACCACGCTCTACCTCCAGCTGGTGCCCGGAAAGGGGGCCTGATGTCCGGCCTCGACACGTCCGCAGCCCACCCCTCGCGCCCCTCGCGCCGAGCCGCCCCGCCGCGCACGCAGAAGCGCCCCTGGTGGGACCGCCGCCTCGAGCCGCTCGTGCGGTCGGGCCGCGACGTCCGCTTCTACGGCACCGTGCTCGCGGGCATCCCGGTCGCGATCCGCCGCTACCCACGCGAGATCTGGCGCATCCTCTCCGAGGTCACCTTCGGCAGCGGAGCGCTCGCGGTCATCGGCGGCACGATCGGCGTGATGACCGGCATGAGCCTGTTCGTCGGCACAGTCGTGGGCCTGCAGGGCTACGCCGCCCTCGACCAGATCGGCACCGCCACCCTCAACGGCTTCATCTCCGCCTACTTCAACACCCGCGAGATCGCGCCGCTCGTCGCCGCACTTGCCATGTCGGCCACGGTCGGTGCGGGCTTCACCGCCCAGCTCGGCGCGATGCGGATCAGCGAGGAGATCGACGCGGTGAAGGTGATCGGGCTCGACGCGGTCCCCTACCTGGTCTCGACACGCGTCGTCGCCGGCTTCATCGCGATCATCCCCCTGTACGTCGTCGGGCTGCTGACCTCCTACGCCGGGAGCCGCGCGGTGACGGTGTGGTTCCACGGCCAGTCGGCCGGCACCTACGACCACTACTTCCACCTGTTCCTGCCACCGGTCGACATCTTCCTGTCCTTCGGCAAGGTGCTGCTGTTCTCGGTGCTGATCATCCTGATCCACTGCCGGCTCGGCTTCTTCGCCAGCGGCGGGCCCGCCGGCGTCGGGATCGCCGTCGGCCGCTCCGTACGACGCACCATCGTGGTGGTCGCGCTGCTCGACCTGGCCCTGTCGATGGCGATGTGGGGCACCACCACGACCGTCCGGATCGCCGGATGAGCGGCGGGCGCGTCCGGGACGCCTCCCTGGGCCTCACCTACCTGCTCGCGATCGCGCTGGTCGTCACGGGCACCTGGGCGGCGTACAACCAGGTCCTCACGCACCGCGACACGGTGACCCTGACGACGGCATCGCTCGGCAACGCGCTGCAGAAGGGCTCCGACGTCAAGCTCAACGGCGTCCCCGTCGGGACGGTGTCCGGCATCAGTCCGCGACCCGACGGGGCCGAGCTGACGCTCGCCGTCGACCCCCACGTCGTCGGCGAGCTGACGTCCACGACCACCGCCCGCCTGCTGCCGAAGACCCTGTTCGGCGAGCGGTACGTCGCCCTGGTGCCCGGCTCCGGCGGCGGCCCGCTGCGGTCCGGCGACACCATCCACCAGGACACCTCCGAGGAGGCCGTCGAGCTGTCCGACGTGCTCGACCAGCTGCTGCCCGTGCTCCGGGCGATCCAGCCCGACAAGCTCTCGGCGACGCTCGGCGAGCTGGCGAGCATGCTCCGCGGCAACGGTGCCGACATCGGCAGGACGATGACCGACTGGGGCAGCTACCTGCGCCGGTTCAACCCGGTGACCGTGCAGCTGACCGACGACCTCGCCGCGGTCGGGAAGGTCGCCGACGGGTACGCCGCGGCCGCGCCCGACCTGCTCGACGCGCTGCAGACGATGACGAGGACGTCGGCCACGGTGGCGGCCGAGCGCACCGAGCTGACCAAGGTCTTCGCCAACGTCACCGTGGCCGGCAACACGACCGGCGGCTGGATGCACGCCAACTCCCAGAGCATCACGGTGCTGGCCGACCGCAGCAGGGCGGCGCTGGCGGCGGTCGCGCCGTACGCCACGGAGTTCCCGTGCGTGCTCAAGTCGGCGCGCGACTTCATCCCGGTGATGGACAAGAACCTCGGCAAGGGCACGCAGCAACCGGGCATTCACGTGGTCCTCAACGTCGAGCCCTCGCGCGGTCGCTACCTTGCCGGCAAGGACACCCCCACGCTCGCCTCGCACGGCGCACCCAGGTGCCCCTACGAGACCGGCAGGACGGGCCCGGCGCCGAGGGCGGCGAGCACCGCGTCCGGCAGGGCCGCCCCACGCACGATCCCGCCACCACCGACGACGTCCACGCGTCGGATCTTCACCACCGCCGGCGGGCTCGGCGATGCCAACTCCCCCGCCGAGAACGAGCTGATCGCCGAGCTCGTCGCACCCACCCAGGGCCTCGCCCCGGCAGACTTCCCCGACTGGGCCAGCCTCCTGCTCGGCCCGACCCTGCGCGGCACGGAGGTCGAGCTGCGATGAGCCCCACCCTGATCAAGACGATCGCCAAGAGCGTCGCCTTCACCGTCATCACCGTGCTCGCGACCCTGGCGCTCGCCGGCACGATCCGCAACGGCACCTCCGGCAGCGGCAGCGAGTACGTCGCCCTCTTCACCGACGCCACGAGCCTGAACAAGGGCGACGACGTACGCATGGCAGGGGTGAAGGTCGGCACCGTCAAGGACATCTCGGTGAGCGACGACAAGGTCGCGAAGGTCACCTTCACGATCTCCACCAGCGCCCCGGTCACCCAGGGCACGACCGCCGAGCTGCGGTTCCGCAACCTGGTCGGCCAGCGCTACATCGACCTGCACCCCGGGGCCGTGGACGGCGCGAGGCTGCCGGCCGGCTACACCTTCGACCTCCAGCACACACGGCCCGCACTCGACCTGACGCTGCTGTTCAACGGCTTCCAGCCGCTGTTCCGATTCCTCGACGCCAAGGACATCAACACCCTCAGCGGCCAGATCATCTCGGTCTTCCAGGGTGAGGGCGACACGGTCGACGGCCTGTTGAACAGCACCGCCGACCTGACCTCGACCCTGGCCGACCGCGACCAGGTCATCGGCGAGCTGGTCACCAACCTCAATGCCGTTCTCGGCGTGGTCGACCAGCGCTCGAGCCAGCTCGACACGACCCTGGTCACCCTTCAGCAGCTCGTCTCCGGCCTGGCCCAGGACCGCGGAGCGATCACCAGCGCCATCGACGGCATGAGCAACCTGTCCTCGACCGTCTCGGGCCTGCTGACGCAGGGCCGCAAGCCGCTCAAGCACGACATCGACGCCCTCGGCCACCTGGCCGGCAACCTCGCCGACAACGGCCCGGTGCTCTCGAGCTTCCTGAAGACCCTGCCCACCAAGCTCGACCGGATCGGCCGCACCGCCAGCTACGGCTCCTGGATCAACTTCTACGTCTGCTCGATCCAAGGGCGGATCCCCCTGCCCGAGGGCTATCTCGGCGACCTGGGTGTCAACCCGGTCGCAGGAAGGTGCTCCTGATGCCCCAGCGCTACCCGCGCTCGTTCGCCGAGCGCAACCGCATCCTCATCGCGATCGTCGGCCTCGCCCTCCTCGCCGCGACGTTCTTCGTCACCTTCAACGCCGACTCCATGCCCGTGATCGGCGGCGGCGAGGAGCACCAGGTCTACTTCGCGGAGGCCGGCGGCATCCGCTCGGGCGACGAGGTGCGGGTCGCCGGCGTCAAGGTCGGCAAGGTTACCGGCGTCGAGCTCGACGGTGCGAAGGTCCTCGTCACCTTCCAGACCAAGGGCGTCCGACTCGGAGACCAGACCAGTGCCGCCGTCAAGGTCAAGACGCTGCTGGGCCAGAAGTACCTCGCGATCGCACCACTCGGCACCGAGGACCTCGTCGGCGCGATCCCGGTCGACCACACCACCACGCCGTACGACGTCAACGCGGCCCTCTCCGACCTGTCGACCAGGGTCCAGCGGATCGACACCAAGAAGATGGCGCGCAGCCTCGACGTGCTCTCCGGGGTGCTCGCACGCACGCCGAAGGCGCTGCGCGGAACGGTCGAGGGGCTGACCCGGCTCTCGAGGACCATCTCCAGCAGGGACACCCAGCTCGCCTCGCTGTTCCGGGCCACGAACAAGGTCACCGGCACCCTCGCGGGCCGCACCACCGAGATCGGCAAGCTCGTCGACGACGGCAACACCCTGCTCGAGGACCTGGCCGCGCGCCGCAAGGCGGTCCACCGGATGCTGAGCAGCACCGCCACCCTCGGCACCGCCGTCAAGCGGCTGGTCCGCGACAACCAGCGCTCGCTCAGGCCGGCGCTGGCCAAGCTCGACCGGGTCGCGACGATCCTGCGCAACAACCAGAGCGACCTCGACAAGGCGGTTGCCGCGCTCGGGCCCTACTACCGGATGCTCGCCACCTCGATGGGCAACGGCCGCTGGGTCGACTCCTACATCTGCGGACTCTTCGACAACAACGACGCACCCGTCCTCAAGAACGACGTGCTGCGCAACTGCCACCCCGGGGGTGCCCGATGATCAAGGCCCACAACCTGCGCACGCCCGCGGTCGTCGTCGCGATCGCGCTGGTCGTCGCCGCAGGGCTGGTCGCGCGGCACCTCGTGTCCGGCGGCGGCACCACCTTCAGCGCCCGGTTCGACAGCGCGGTCGGGCTCTACCCCGGATCCGACGTCCAGGTCCTCGGCGTGCCGGTCGGCAAGGTCACCGCCGTGAGACCCGAGGGCGACAGGGTCGACGTGGAGATGCGGCTCGATCGTGGTCAGAAGGTCGCCGCCGGCACGGCCGCGGTGATCGTCGCGCCGACCCTGGTCAGCGACCGCTACGTCCAGCTCACCAAGCCCTACACCGGCGGCGCACCCCTCGCCTCGGGCTCGACCATCCGGCGCACCGCCGTACCCGTCGAGATCGATCAGCTCTACTCGAGCCTGACCGACCTCGGCACCCAGCTCGGGCCCAAGGGCGTGAACAGCAACGGCGCGCTCTCGCGCTTGATCACCACGCTCGCGAAGAACCTGCACGGCCAGGGCGCGAACATCAACACGATGCTGCGGGGCTTCAGCGACGCCTCCGGCACGCTCTCCGACGTCGACGGCGACTTCTTCGCCACCGTCGCGAACCTCGACAAGCTGAACAGCACGCTCCTCACCCACGACTCCGGCGTGGCGGGCGCCAACCGCCAGCTCGCCTCGGTCGCCCGCTACCTCGCCGCCGACCGCGGCGACCTCTCGGGCGCGATCGGCAACCTGGGCGGGGCGCTCGCGGGCCTGACCAAGTTCATCCGCGACAACCGGGCGGCGATCCGCGGCAGCGTGCAGGGGCTCGAGGGCCCCACCGCGGTCCTCGCCAACGAGAAGAAGTCCCTCAACGAGGCGATCCTCACGATCCCGCTCGCCCTGCAGAACTTCATCGGTGCCTACGACCCCGGCAGCAACACGATCGAGGGCCGGGCCGACCTCAACGAGCTGACGGTCTGGGCGAAGGACGGCCTCCACGGCCGTACCTCCCGCAACGCGCCGCCGGTGCTGATCCCCGGGACGGGAGCCGACCAGTGAACCGACGACGCCTGCTCGCGGCGCTTGCCGCCGCGACCACCCTCCTGCTCGGTGGCTGCGGCCTCACCAACGGTGTGTACGACGCCCCGCTGCCCGGCGGGGCCGACCTCGGCTCCCACCCGATCACCCTGAGGGCCGAGTTCGACGACGTGCTCGACCTGGTGCCGCAGTCATCGGTCAAGGTCGACGACGTCGCCGTCGGACGGGTATCCACGATCACCCTGCGGCCCGACGGGCGCGGCGCCGACGTCGATCTCGAGGTCCGTGGCGACCTCGACCTCCCCCAGGGCACGACCGCGCGGCTCGAGCAGACCTCGCTGCTCGGCGAGAAGTACGTCGCACTGCAGCGCCCGGCCGTCGTACCTGCCGGAGCCGCCTACCTCCACGACGGCAGTGAGCTCGGCAAGCCGACCGACGAGGCGGCCGCCGAGGTCGAGCAGGTGCTCGGTGCGCTGTCGCTGGTGCTCAACGGCGGCGGCATCGGGCAGTTCCAGGAGATCTCCCGCGAGCTGCAGAAGGTCGGCCGCGGCCGCACGCAGGGCATCAGGAACTTCGTCCAGCAGGTGCGCCGCTTCGTCACCGTCCTCGACGACCGACGCGACTCGATCACCGAGGCGATCGACGGCCTCGGCCGGCTGTCCAAGACCCTCGACGGCGACAAGGACGAGGTCGCCAAGGCCCTCGACGGCCTGTCCCCGGGCATGCGCGTGCTGGCCGACCAGCGTCCACAGCTCGTCGGCATGCTCCGTTCGCTGAACAGGCTGTCCAAGGTGACCGTGGCGACGATCGGGCGCGCCAAGAACAACATCGTCGGCGACCTCGAGCTGCTCCAGCCGACGCTCACCGAGCTCGCGAAGGCCGGCACCGACCTGCCGTACGCGCTGCAGATCATGCTGACCTATCCGTTCCCCGACTCGGTGCTGGGAGCGATCAAGGGCGACTACATCAACGCCTTCATGACCACCAACTTCCGCACATTGCCGACGGGCTGCGGAAGTCAGGGCTGCCCGTGGCCCCAGGTGGCTGGTCGGACGGCGAGGGCCGGGCGCTCCGGCTCTCTCCCCCCGGGGTCCACGGATCCCTCGCCGTCCCTCCTGCCGCCCACGAGCACGCCCGCACCGGGGCTCCCGTCACCGACCGTGCCCGGTCCTTCGATCCTGCCGACGGACCCGTCGTCGGGAGCAGCCTCCCCGAGCTCGCCCCAGTCGTCCTCGGGTGCGTCGTCAGGTGCGCCCACGCCCACCGGGTCGGCCTCGAGCAGCCCGTCATCCACACCGAGCGCCGCCGGCTCGGCCGGCGAGGAGGTCCACTGATGCAGCGACTCACCCGCGGGATCCGGATCAAGCTCGGACTCTTCGTCGCCCTCGCGCTCGTCGGCAGCACCTACCTCGGAGCGTCGTACGTCGGCTTCTCGCCGTTCTCGCACGGCTACGCCGTCACCGTCTCGCTGCCCGACAGCGGCGGGCTCTTCGTGCATTCCGAGGTCACCTATCGCGGCGTTCCCGTCGGCAAGGTGAGCGACCTGGTGACCACGCCGAAGGGCGTCACCGCCACGCTCGAGATCAACGCGGACGCCCCTCCGATCCCGGACGACGCGACCGTGCACGTCCAGGACCGGTCGGCCATCGGCGAGCAGTACCTCGACCTCCGGGGCGGCCCCGGGGGCCACCACCTCGTCGCCGGGGACCACCTGTCGGGCGGGATCGACGCGCTGCCGCCGAGCATCGCTGACCTGCTCCGCAGCGGGCGCGACTTCGTCGCGTCGGTGCCGTCGCGCGATCTCGACACCGTCATCAACCAGGGCTACCTCGCCACCCAGGGCGTCGGCGACGACCTGAGGCGGCTGCTGCAGGCCTCGCAGCAGTTCCACGCGGCCGCCGACCGCAACTTCCTGGTCAGCACCAGCCTGATCCGCAACTCGGGACGGGTGCTGCGCACGCAGGAGGAGTCGGCGGGCTCGATCCGCTCCTACAGCCACGACCTCGACCTCCTGGCCGCCACGCTGAGCGACTCCGACAGCGACCTGCGCACGCTCATCGAGGATGCGCCGGCCACCGCGCAGCAGGTCAGCCAGCTGATCCGCGACGTCGGCAGGCCGCTCGGCATCCTGATGTCGAACCTCGCGACGACCGCCACGGTCTTCGGCGTCGACTCCGACGGCGTCCGCGACACCTTCGTCCACCTGCCCGAGGCCCTGAGCATCGGCTGGGCGGTCTCGACCTCGCGCGGCCTCAACCTCGGGCTGGTGCCGACGTTCTTCGACCCGCTCCCCTGCACCCAGGGGTACGCCGGGACGACCCTGCGGTCCGGCACCACCACCGGCCCCGGCCGGCCGCTCAACCTCAAGGCGGGATGCACCGCCCGGGCCGGCAACGTCCGCGGCCCCCAGCACCTCGCGAGCCGGGCGGTGCCCGGCATGCGGCAGACGGGCCGGGCCGGCCGACCGACGGCCGCCCGGATCCTGGTCGCTCGATCACTCGGCGACCTCATGGGAGGACAGGAATGAGATGGGCATGAGACAGGACACCGACCCCGCGGCCGACCACCAGGGCGACCTGGCGGCCGATCCCGACGAGCAGGACTCCGCCGGTGCCTCCCGGCGCGAGAGAAGGGGGGACGACGACGGGGCCGGTGGCTCTGCGGACAGGACCGACGCAGGTCCACCGCCCCGTCGTCGTGAGCGTCGGCTGCGATCGGTCGCGTCCGCCGCCGCGTCCGCCGCCGAGGACGACACCGAGAGCGACGGCAGCACGCCGTCGGCGGGCGGCCTGCGACGGTGGGCCGACGTCGTCGTACCCCTCGTCGCCGCGGCCGTGCTGGCGGCGGGGCTCGTGACGTGGTGGCGTGCCGGCGGCCACGACTCCGGCGCCGTGGCGGCGGCCTCGCGCCGCGACACGATCCTGATCGCCGCGACGTCCGAGATCGAGACGATGAACACCCTCGACTACCGCCGGATCTCCTCGGGCCTGAAGACCTGGATGGGCATCACCACCGGCACGCTCCACGACCAGATCGCGCAGGCCAGCAAGCAGGATCGCCAGGCCCTCGCCGATCAGCAGAAGATCTCGGCGGGGCACGTCGTCGACGCAGCGGTGGTCGACATGACCGCCGACACCGCGACCGTCATCGCCGCGGTGGACGTGACCGTCAAGGACGGCACCGCACCGAAGGCACAGCCGACGGTCAAGCGCGACCGCTTCTCGGCCGACCTCGTCCGCGTCGGCGGGCGGTGGCTGCTGGAGAAGCTCGACCAGGTGGCGGTGAGCATCTCGTGAGCGGACACGTCCCGGCAGCGGCTCGCGCCCGCGCGGTCCTGCCCATCGTCTGCGCCGTCGCCCTGCTGCTCGGGCTCGCCGCGTTCTGGCAGGCCGACCGGGCCCGGCACACCGACCGCGTCGGCAACCACGCCCTCGTCGACGCGAACGCGACCACCGAGGTGCAGAACGCCGTCTCCAGCGCGCTGCTGCGGGTCCTGACCTACGACTACACCGACCCGGCGACCACGCAGACCGCCGCCGAGCAGGTGCTGGCCGGCGACGCCCGTCAGGAGTACGACGTCCTGTTCAAGTCGCTGCAGCAGAAGGCGCCCGGCCAGAAGCTGACCCTGAGCGCCCAGGTCCAGGTCGCCGCGGTGAAGGACCTCACCAGCCGCGCGGCGACCCTGCTGGTCTTCCTCGACCAGGCCTCGCAGCGCGCCACCGACAAGCAGTCGACCGTCTCCGCCGCCCAGCTCTCGGTGAAGGCGGCGAAGATCGGCGGCACCTGGGTGATCACCGACCTGAAGCCGCTGTAGCCGGCGTCGCCGACGCCCCGAGACCGCCGCCGGGGGCTCCACCTGTCTCGCCCCCGGCGGCACCCTGCCTGCTCCGCCTGCCCCAGACTGTGTCCCATGTCCCCCAGCGATCCCGAGATCGTCGTCATCGGAGCCGGCATCGCCGGCCTCGCCGCCGCCCGACTGCTGGCCCGGGCGGGGCGGTCCGTCGTGGTGCTCGAAGCCCGCGACCGCGTCGGCGGGCGCCTGCACACCGCACGCTCGGCCGGGCTCGTCACCGACCTCGGCGCGTCCTGGATCCACGGGATCGACGACAACCCCCTGTACGACGCGGTCGCCGCCTTCGGCATGCCCACCCGCGAGTTCACCGTCGGCAGCTTCCAGCCGGCCGGCCGGCCGATCGCCTACTACGACCCTTCCGGCTCGCGCCTGGAGGACGGCGCGGCCGTGGCGTTCGCGGACGACGTCCACGCGCTCGACGAGCGTTTGGCGGGCGTGATCGCCGCCTCGACCGCCGACGACTCCTACGCCGACGTGGTCGAGACGGCCCTCGCCGCGACGGCCCTCGCCGCGACGGGCTGGGACGTCGAGCGTGCCGAGCGGGTGCGGGAGTTCCTCCGCCACCGCACCGAGGAGCAGTACGGCGTGTGGATCGCCGATCTCGACGCACACGGTCTCGACGACGACCAGGTCGAGGGTGACGAGGTCGTCTTCCCCGACGGGTACGACCGGCTGGCCACGCACCTGGCCGACGGTCTCGACGTCCGCCTCGGCCACGTCGTACGACGCGTGGGGTGGGGCCCGCACGGCGTGGTGGTCAGCGGCGACGACGGGGAGCTGCAGGCTGCCGGCGCGGTGCTGACAGTGCCGGTCGGCGTGCTCCGCTCGCCGGACCTCGTGATCGATCCGCCGCTGCCCGAGCCCGTTGCGGGCGCGCTCGGCCGCCTGGAGATGAACCGCTTCGAGAAGGTCGTGCTGCGCTTCCCGCACCGGTTCTGGGACGACGGCGTGTACGCGATCCGCCGCCAGGGGCCGGCCGGCGAGTGGTGGCACTCGTGGTACGACCTCACCGGCCTGGACGGCGTACCCACGCTGCTGACCTTCGCCGCCGGCCCGTGCGCCGAGGCGATCCGCACCTGGACCGATGCCGCCGTCGCCGACTCCGTGCTCGCCTCGCTGCGGGAGATATACGCCGACGTGCCCGCTCCCGAGCACGTGCATGTCACGCACTGGCGCGACGACCCGTTCGCCCGCGGCTCCTACGCCTACATGACCGTCGGCGCCACGACCGAGGACCACGACGCGCTGGCCACCCCGGTCGGCGGCGTCCTCCACCTCGCCGGCGAGGCCACCTGGACCGAGGACCCCGCCACAGTCACCGCCGCCCTGCGCTCCGGCCACCGCGCCGCCGAGAACCTCCTCGGCGCGCCGGTGCCGATCAACACCCTCTGGGCCTGACGACGTTCGGTGGGTGCAAAGGGACTCGAACCGGTTACTGTGTACTGAATGACAAGCGTGGAACTCACCGTTTGCCCAGGTCAGAGCAGGGTTTAGGAGATTCTGCAAAGGTCTGGCAGGGTCCCCGAATGTCTGCAAACGTGTACTAGTACACGCGGCCCTAGGAGGATCAGATGCCCGTCCCGCACCAGCAAGGCTCCCGATGGAAGGTCCGCGTCCGTCACCCCGACCCGCCGCCGGGCAGATCGGGCTATACCTCGGCCACCTTCGCCACCGCCGCCGAGGCCGAGCGCTTCTGCCGCGACGTCGCCGACCGGGGCGTGGTGTGGGCCCTGGCCGAGTACAAGCGCGCCAACGGCAACGGCACCCCGACGCTGGACGAGTGGGCCGCGCAGCATTTCGCGGCCCTCACCGAGGCCAGCCCCTCGACCATCGCGACCTACCGCCGGGTCTACGAGCGCGACTGGTCACCCAAGCTCGGCCACCTGCCGCTCGGGTCCATCACCCGCACCGACGTCGCGGCTGCGCTCAACGCCGTTCCCGGCGCCGACAAGACGCGGAAGAACAAGTGGGCCGTGCTGACCCACATGCTCAAGCTCGCGTGAACGACGGCGTCATCCCCCGCTCTCCGCACGTCGGCGTCAAGCTCGGCCGTCACTCCGACCACGAGCGCGCCGAGGCCCGGTTCCTCACGCTCGAGGAGTTCGCCCGGCTGCTGGCAGCCACCCCTGAGCGCTGGCGCCCGCTGGTGATGTTCCTGGCGGGCACCGGCGCGCGCTGGGGCGAGGTCGTCGCGCTCAACGTCGCCGACGTCAACCTCGACGCGGCCACCGTGAGCATCACCAAGGCCGAGAAGGTCGACCCCACCGCGCCCGGCCGCGTCCGCATCGGCCCGACCAAGACCCGGAAGTCGCGTCGCACCATCGGCCTGCCCTCGGAGCTGGTGACGATCCTCAAGGAGCTGACCCAGGGCCGCGGCAAGAACGAGCGCCTGTTCGTCATGCTCGACGAGGACGGCGAGCCGATGCGCCGCTGGGCGTTCTACCGCAACGTGTGGCTCGCGAAGTCGTGCGCCGGCGCCGGACTGCTCGACCCGCACCCACGCATCCACGACCTGCGCCACAGTCACGCGGCATGGCTCATCGCCGAGGGCGTCCCGCTGCCGGTCATCCAGGCACGCCTGGGCCACGAGAAGATCACCACCACCGTCGACACCTACGGCCACCTCGTACCCGACCTGCAGCAGGCCGCGGCCGACGCGACCGCGCGGGTGTTCGCCGCGATGCCGAAGACCGCCGCCCTCCAGGCTGCCGAGCCGAAAGCGATCGCCTAGGACCGCGTCGCTACGACGGCCACTGTGACCACGAGGCCGATCAACGTCAGGACCGCCCACAAGATCGCCACGGTCTTGATCGTGCGGACGTCTGCGGCGATCTGCTCGAGAGCGTCCAGCCCCGGAGCAGGCATCGTCTCGCCACCGACAGCGCCGTCGAAATAGCGCATCGTGTTGGCCTGATCGGGGTCCGGATACCACCCCGGCAGGTGTCTATTCTGGTTCATCGGAGATTCGTTCCTTCGTTCTTAGTCGACCAAGCGCGGGCCGTCGCGTCGCTCCCGCGCCACGGCGACCGACTCGATCAGCCGCGCCGTAGCGGTCTCGCAAATGTGCCACACGGCCAGCACCACGCCGCCGAGAGCGACGAAGATCGCCAGGGCCAGAAGTCGTACGGTGTTGGCATATCTATGGCGCTCGACGGCCCCGCTTCGACGCCCTCGCGATCTGGCCGCCCGCCGTCGTGCTCGCCCTCGGCCTGGCGCTCATCTTCGTCGCCCACCTGCTCCACGCGTTCCGCAGGGCCGACTGATGCGCGGGGCCTGCTCCTACCCCTGCTGCAACAACCCAACCGCCGGAGACGCGCCCTACTGCTCCCGGCACTACGACGAGGACTGACCCATGCTCACCAACATCATCCCCGCGAGGTACCGGCAGATCGTCTACGTCCTGCTCTCGCTCGTCGCGCTCGGCTTCGCTGCCTGGCAGGCCAGCGACGGCGACTGGACCGTGGCCGCGCTCGCGTTCGTCTCCGCGCTCGTCCACGCCGGTGCCGCGTCCAACACCAGCGGCGCCGTCACCATCCCGACCCTGACCGCCGACGACCTGCACGACGCGCTGTCCACCCTCGAGAACCGCGTCATCGGCGCCGTGGAAGCACGCCTGACGCCCGTCATCACCGGCGAGTCGGCGCGGCAGACCGACAAGATCACCGCCGCCGTGGCTGCCGCCCAGCCCGTGCCCGCCGCCCTCGACACCACCGCGCCGGCCAAGAAGGCACCGGTCAAGCGTGCGCCGCGCAAGACGGCCGCGAAGAAGACCGAGCCGCCGAAGTAGGCCGCTACTGGAACTTCTTTGCAGCAGTTTGCAGCCGCCCCGCTGACCAGATGGCCGGCGGGGCGGTGTCGTCATTTCAGACGCCCGGCCCCTTCGGCAGCCGCTCGACGTCCGGGAATCTCTGCCCGCCATTGTGAGCGCGCTCCAGGCGTCGCAGCTCGCGCTCCAGCGCCTGCTCGATCAGGCCCGACAGTCCACCGTCCAGCGCTTCCGGCGTGCCGCGCAGACCGGCCACGAGCGCCCGAGCGCGCGCGGCTGTCTCCGCCGACAGCTTGATGCCCAGCGGCGTGTCGAGCCGCGAACGGGTCATCGCCGGGCCCGCACGACGTCAGCCGCGGCCCCAGATGCCACGGCGGCAGCCAGCACGGTCCATGCCCATGCGGGCAGGTCGGCAGCACCGACGATCTGGAGCAGCACGAACAGCACCACCAGGCCCAGCGCGGTGAGGGTTGCGCTCATCGTCTCCATCCCTTCTACTGGAGGGGTTGAGGCCGGGGGTTCATACCTACCCCCGGCCTCGCGGGCTATTCGTCCCGCTTGCGCTCCCGCCGGATCTTGACGATCTCGGCGATGTTGCGAGCGATGATCGAGAGGCCCGCAGCGACTGCCACCACCTCGGTGATGATCTTCATCGCTTCCCCCTCTCTGTCTTCCGGGTATCTCCCGGCCTGACAAGAAGAACACTACCGTAGTATCTAGATACTGTCTACGGTTTGAGGGAGGAAGTTTCTAGAAACTTTGGAAGCCTCCTCCCCAACCGACGTTCGCAGTGCCACACTGGACCAGATGACCGCGCTCTCTACCTCTCGCGACGGCAACATGGGCGATGACGACAACCTGGCACCTGCCGAGATCTATCGCGCTGCGATCGAGGAGTACCGCTTCCAGGCTCAGTTCAACTGGAACCGGGTGCAGTACCTCCTCGCCTTCAACGCCGCGATCCTCGCCGCAGCCGTCGCCCTCGCCGCGCACTCCGGAAGCCTGGCGGTCCTCGTGTTCGCGCTCGGCATCGTTGCCTCTGTCATGACGGTGCTCGTCCACCGCATCCAGCACGGCTACTACCAGCGCACCCGCGACAGGGTGAAGCGAGTCGAAGCCAAGTACGTTCCGCCCGACGCACGTACCGACACCACTCCATCGCTGGCAGGCAGATCGAAGCGGCTCAACGTCACCGCCGTGATCTATCTGCTCCTCGCGTCCATCGCTGTGGCCGATGCGATGGGGATCGTGCTCACGGTCGTCTAGCGACCGCCATCCGCTGCCACCCCTCTGCGCGGACCGCGCATGACCGCCTCGTCCCTCTCCGGAGGGCGGGGCGGTTCTGTGCGTTGTGGGGCGGATTTCCCGTGCCGCGTGTACTGAGCGTGTACTGAAATCTTCCGCCGCAGGTCAGACGGTGGGTGCAAAGGGACTCGAACCCCTGACATCTTCCTTGTAAGGGAAGCGCTCTACCAGCTGAGCTATGCACCCGAGAGCCCGCTCACCCTACCGATCGCATCCGCCCCCGACCCAACCGGCACGGCCGCCCCCGACTGTCCACATCAACAGCAGCAGCGACCACCGAAGCCCGCAAGCCGCCGGCGGCGAGAAACCACCGACCGCCTCGACCGCGCAAGGCCGGAGGGCTGGCAGCGCGGCGCCGCGGGCGCGGAGGCCGGGCTTGGTGCGGGCCGGAGCGGAGCGGAGCGAGGAACGAGCGACCGGAGCGAGGGTCCGCGCCAAGGGCGGCGACAGCGCCCTCGAGCGGCGACGCGCTCAGTCCGGAGGCCAAAAAACGTCGAACCGCTGGCGTCTCGGGTCACCAGCGGTTCAACAACTAGAACTCTAGTGGCGGTGGCAGCGGCTTCCAACCGTTCGGAGCGAAAACCATCCGAAGTGACTAGGCCGTTAGTCCGATCGGAGGACGGCTCGCGGTCAGACGGCCCGGTCGAGCTGCTCGATGAGCTCGTCGACGTCGCGGGCGGTGCCGAGCGGGCTGTGCACGGCCCAGGCGACGACGCCCGACCTGTCCACGACGTACGTCGAGCGCCGGGCGTAGCCGTGCTGCTCGTCGAGCACGCCGTAGCTGCGAGCGACCTCGCCGTGCGGCCAGAAGTCGCTGAGCAGGGCGAAGTTCAGCCCGTCGCTGTCGGCGAAGGCTCGCAGCGAGTAGACCGGGTCGCAGGAGATCGCCAGCACCTCGGTGTCGAAGGTCAGCAGCTCGTCGAGGCGATGACGGATCGCACCCATCTCGCCAGTGCAGACGCCGGAGAAGGCGAACGGGTAGAAGACCAGCGCGACCGCCTTCTTCCCCCGGTACGACGACAGCGTGGTGTCCTGCCCGAACTGGTCGCGCAGGGTGAAGTCGGGCGCCTGGGCGCCGACCTCGAGGCCCTGCGGCTGGGGAGCGGCCGTCATCGGTCCGCGGCCAGCTCGCGCTTGAGCACCTTGCCGGTGGCGTTGCGGGGCAGCTCGTCGAGGAAGACGATCTCGCGCGGGACCTTGTAGCGGGCGAGGTTGGACTTCACCCAGTCCTTGATGTCCTGCTCGCTGACGCTGTCGTCCTCGCGCACCACGAAGGCCTTCAGCCGCTTGCCGAAGTCCGGGTCGTCGACGCCGATGGCCGCGCACTCGTGGACGCCCTTGCACTGGGCGATGCAGTCCTCGACCTCCTTGGGGAAGACGTTCTCGCCGCCGGAGACGATCATCTCGTCGTCGCGGCCCTCGACGTACAGGTGGCCGGCCTCGTCGAAGCGGCCGACGTCGCCGGAGGACATCAGGCCCTCGACCATCTCCTTGCCACCGCCGCCGGTGTAGCCCTCGATCTGGAGGTCGTTGCCGACGAAGATGCGGCCCGACTCGCCGACGGGCAGCTCCTTGCCGGACTCGTCGAGGATCTTGACGATCGTGGCGTGCGGCAGGCGGCCGGCGGTGCCGGGCGACTCGCGGAGGTCCTTGGGATCGGCGATGGACGCCCAGGCGATCTCGGTGGAGCCGTAGACCGAGTAGAGGTTGTCGCCGAACTGGTCCATCCACCGCTCGGGCAGGTCGCCGGGCAGCGCGGAGCCGGACGACGCGACGACCTCGAGGTGGGGAAGCGGGTACTTCGCGCGGGTCTCCTCGGGCAGCGCCATGATGCGCTGCAGCATCACCGGGATCACCGCGAACGACTCGCACTCGTTGTCGGCGAGCAGCTTCAGCGCGCCCTCGGGGTCGAACTTCCGGGTCAGCACGAGCGTGGTGCCGAGCAGCATCGCCATCTGGTAGTGCGCGAAGCCCCAGGTGTGGAACAGCGGCGCGGCGACATGGCAGCGCCAGCGGCTGCGCAGCGGCATCCGCGAGAGCAGGGAGACGGCGGCGCCCACGCCGCCCTGGGGACGCGGGGCGCCCTTGGGCGTGCCGGTGGTGCCCGAGGTCAGGATGATGGTGCGGCCGTGGTCGGACGGCGGGTCGAGCTCGTCGTCGCCGGCGGACCGGATCAGGCCCTCCAGGCTGTCCGGGCCGGGCTCGCCGTCGGACCAGGCGATCACGCGGTCGCGTAGGTCGGCCTCACCGAGCAGCTCGCTGAATTCCTCGTCGTGGATGACGACCCGCGGGTCCTCGCGCTCGAGCACGTCGGCGAGCTGCGGGCCCGCGAAGGCGGTGTTGAGGTAGAGCACGTCCGCGCCGAGCTTGCTGATCGCGATGGACGCCTCGATGAAGCCGCGGTGGTTGCGGCACATCACGGCCACGCCGTCGCCCTGGCCGACCCCGCGCTCGCGAAGGGCCCGCGCCAACGAGTTGGTACGACGGTGCAGCTCGCCGAACGTCAGCGACCCGAGCTCGTCGATGATCGCGACGTCGTCGGGCGCGCGCTGGGCGAGGGTCTTGAACCCGCCCGCCGGGTGCGGCCCCCACTGGTAGAGCGTGGTGGCCATGCCGGCCAGCACCTTCGGGGAGTAGAGCCGGACGATCCCCGACTCGGTCAGGATCTTGAGGCTGACCGCGGCGTCTCGGGCCAGGCCCGTGACCTTCCCGGTGATCGTCTTCACTGCCTTCTCCCGTCGACGCGCCGATGCGGACGGGCTGACGCTATCCCAGGCGTGCAGCCCGGTGATCTCAGCCCAGTGACTTGGGCGCGACGAGCCTGCTCGCCGCCCACTCCCTGCTCACGGTCGCCGTGGTCGTCTGCGACAGCCCGGCGATCGGCGCGGCCTCGGCGATGTCCGCCGGGTCGACGGCACCGGGGCGACCGACCTTCGGGGTCAGCAGCCAGATGAAGCCGCCGCCGACCAGGTCGGTCAGCGAGTCCACCAGCCCGTCGACGAGGTCGCCGTCGTCGTCGCGCCACCACAGCACGACCGCGTCGACCACGTTGCCGTGGTCGCCGTCGACCATGTCGCCGTCGATCGAGTCCTCGATCGCGATCCGCAGCTGATCGTCGGTGTCCTGGTCCCAGCCGAGCTCCTGGACGACCAGGCCCTTCTTGAAGCCCAGTCGTTCGCCGACTCCGGTCGGGGTCGTCCCGCCACCGGCGGTGGAAGTCACGGTGTTCCAGCTCCTGAGGGTCTCGCGGATCGCCTTCCGACCCGCTCAGTGGGAGTAGTCCAGCGGACAACCGGCGTACGGCGCAAGCGCTGGGCCCAACTCGGTGGCGCTGCACACCCCCGGCCGGCCTGTCGTACGCCGACACGGCGGCCGCTGCGAGGGCCCGTGAGCGGCCTGCCTGGCGGATCGCTGGGACCTACTTGCGAGTAGCGACTCCGACTCGGAACCTTCGCGCGCGCGTGGGACGATGTGTGATGTGACCCACGAAGCCACGTCCGGCTCGGCCCCCTCGGTCATCCACGAGGGCCTCCCGACCCAGCTGCCCGACATCGATCCCGACGAGACCCAGGACTGGATCGCCAGCTTCGACGCGCTCGTCGACGAGCGCGGCCGCGGCCGCGCTCGTTACCTCATGCTGCGACTGCTCGAGCGTGCGCGCGAGCAGTCGGTCGGCGTACCGGCCCTGCGCAGCACCGACTTCATCAACTCGATCCCGCCCGAGCGCGAGCCCTGGTTCCCGGGCGATGAGGAGATCGAGCGCCGGATCCGCGCCTACATCCGCTGGAACGCCGCCGTGATGGTGTCCGACGCCAACCGTCCCGGCCTCGAGGTCGGCGGTCACATCGCGACGTACCAGTCGAGCGCGAGCCTCTACGAGGTCGGCTTCAACCACTTCTTCCGCGGCAAGGACCACGAGGGCGGTGGCGACCAGATCTACATCCAGGGTCACGCCTCCCCCGGCATCTACGCCCGCGCGTTCCTCGAGGGCCGCCTGACCGAGCAGCAGCTGCTCGCGTTCCGCCAGGAGGTCCAGCACGGCCGCGGCAAGGGCCTGCCGTCCTACCCTCACCCCCGGCTGATGCCGGACTTCTGGGAGTTCCCGACGGTGTCGATGGGCCTGACCGGGCTGAACTCGATCTACCAGGCGCGGTTCAACCGCTACATGCACGGCCGCGGCATCAAGGACACCTCGCAGCAGCGCGTGTGGGCCTTCCTCGGTGACGGCGAGATGGCTGAGCCGGAGTCGCTGGGCGCCATCCGGATCGCCGCGCGCGAGGAGCTCGACAACCTCGTCTGGGTGGTCAACTGCAACCTCCAGCAGCTCGACGGCCCGGTCACCGGCAACGGCAAGATCATCCAGGAGCTGGAGGCCAACTTCCGCGGCGCCGGCTGGAACGTCATCAAGGTGATCTGGGGCCGCGAGTGGGACGACCTGCTCGCCCGCGACGTCGACGGCGTGCTCGTCAACAAGATGAACTCCACGCCCGACGGCGCGTTCCAGACCTTCTCGGTCGAGGACGGCGCCTACAACCGCGAGCACTTCTTCGGGCCCGACCCGCGCCTGCGCAAGATGGTCGCGCACATGACCGACCGCCAGATCGAGAAGCTGCCGCGCGGCGGTCACGACTACCGCAAGGTGTACGCCGCGTTCGACGCCGCCACCAAGACGACCGGTCAGCCGACCGTGATCCTCGCCCACACCGTCAAGGGCTGGACCATCGAGGCGCTGGAGGGCCGCAACGCCACCCACCAGATGAAGAAGCTCAAGCTCCCCGACCTCCTGAAGTTCCGCGACCGGCTCTACCTGCCGATGAGCGACAAGGAGATCACCGACGCCTACGAGGCCGACCACACCGCACCGTTCTTCAACCCGGGCCCCGACCACCCGGACATGGAGTACATGATGGAGCGGCGCCGCCAGCTCGGCGGCTCGCTCCCCAAGCGTCGCGTCGAGCCCAAGGCGCTGAAGCTGCCCGGCGACCCGGTCTACGCCGAGCTGAAGAAGGGCGCGGGCAAGAACAAGGTCGCCACCACGATGGCCACGGTGCGGCTGCTGCGCGACTGGATGAAGGACAAGGAGATCGGCCCGCGGATCGTGCCGATCGCGCCCGACGAGTTCCGCACCTTCGGCATGGACTCCATGTTCGCGACCGCCAAGATCTACAACCCCGCAGGCCAGAGCTACGAGTCCGTCGACCGCACCCAGCTGATGAAGTGGGTCGAGTCCGAGCACGGCCAGCTGCTGCACGAGGGCATCAGCGAGGCCGGCGCGCTGGCCTCCGCCACGGCCGCGGGATCGGCGTACTCCACGCACGGCGAGCCGATGATCCCGTTCTACATCTTCTACTCGATGTTCGGGTTCCAGCGCACCGGCGACTCGATCTGGGCGATGGCCGACCAGATGGCGCGCGGCTTCCTCGTCGGCGCCACCGCGGGGCGCACCACGCTGACCGGCGAGGGCCTCCAGCACGCCGACGGCCACTCCCCCCTGCTCGCCGCGAGCAACCCGGCGGTCGTCCACTACGACCCCGCGTTCGGCTACGAGGTCGGGCACATCATGCGGGCCGGCCTCGAGCGCATGTACGGCGCCAGCGACGAGCACCCGCACGGCGAGGACGTCATCTACTACATGACGGTCTACAACGAGCCGGTGCCGCAGCCCGCCGAGCCGGAGGCCCTCGACGTCGAGGGCCTGCTCAAGGGCCTCTACCGGACCGGCACCTCCGACAAGGAGGGTCCGCGGGTCCAGCTGGTCGCCTCGGGCGTCGGCTACCCCTGGATCGCCGACGCGGCGCGCATGCTCGCCGACGACTGGGGCGTCGCGGCCGACCTGTGGTCGGCCACGTCGTGGAACGAGCTGGCGCGCGACGCGATCGAGACCGAGCGCTGGAACCTCCTCAACCCGGGCGAGTCGCAGCGCACGCCGTACCTCACCGAGGTGCTGGCCGACGTCGAGGGGCCGGTCGTCGCGGTGTCGGACTTCATGCGTGCGGTCCCGCTGCAGATCGCGCGCTGGGTGCCGGCGGACTTCCGGGTGCTCGGCACGGACGGGTTCGGCTTCGCCGACACCCGCGCGGCCGCCCGCCGCTTCTTCCACGTCGACGCCGAGTCGGTCGTCGTGCAGGCGCTGCAGGCGCTGGCCCAGGCCGGCGAGATCGATCCGGCCCGGGTCAAGGAGGCCGCTGATCGCTACCGCATCGACGACCCGACGGCCGTCCGCGGCGTCGCCCAGGAGGGCGGCGACGCCTGAGGCATGGTCCTGGGGCATGGTGTCGGACCCTCCCGGCCATGACGGACGCGCGGCGCTGACCGTGGACGGTGACGTTGCGCCAGAGCGCCGCCGCCGCGCACGGTCGGCGCCCTGGCTGCTGCGTCGCGCGGGTGCGAAGCGGTCGAGCGCCCCGATGCTCCAAGCGTGCTTCACGCGCTGTCCCCGGGACGAACGCCTGCCCTAGTGGTTGTCCGTGAAGTTGTTGGACGGTTGAGGTGCTCCCGGGTGCGTGCATCGCAAGGCGTCGGCGCGCCGCCATACCGGTCCGTCTGACAAGCGTCGGCAACGCAGCGAGGCGCGTGCCCGGGGTGCCTCAACCGTTCAAGAAGTTTGCGGACGAGCCACTAGGCTGGCGTCATGCCCGGCACACCCCCGATCGACGTCATCCGCGACATCATCGGCGAGGTGATCGGCCGCGAGGCCGACACGATCGAGCCCGCCCAGCGGCTGGTCGAGGACCTCGGGGTCGACTCGCTGGCGATGATCGAGATCGTCATCGGCGTCGAGCAGCAGCTCGGCGTCGCCGTGCCCGACGACGAGGTCGCGGGCCTGACGACCGTCACCGGGCTCGCGTCGTACGTCGAGAGCCCGGTGGGTCAGACGACCTGATGCAGCCAGCGGACCGGCGCGCCCTCACCGGCGTGGCGGAACGTCTCGAGCTCGTCGTCCCACGGCTTGCCGAGGAGCTTGTCGATCTCGTTCTCGAGCGTGGTCTCGCCGAGCGCGGCACGGACGGCGGCGGCCTTGAGCCGGTCCTCGGGGATCATGATGTCGCCATGGATGCCCGTGACGGCGTGGAAGATGCCGAGATCGGGGGTGTAGGAGTAGCGCGCGCCCTCGGTCGAGGGCGTCGGCTCCTCGGTCACCTCGAAGCGCACGTGGTTCCAGCCGCGCAGGGCCGAGGCCATCGACGACGCCGAGCCGGCCTGGCCGCTCCAGGAGAACTCACAGCGGAACGTGCCCGCCTGCGCCGGCTGGGGCGTCCAGTCGGGGCTCACGGCAACGCCTAATACGCCGCCCACGGCCCACTCGATGTGGGGACACAACGCAGACGGCGCCGAGTGGACGTAGAACACGCCCCGGGTAGCACTGTTGTGGGTCACCACGATCTCCTTGATCTTCCTTCCATCCGGCGCGAGGTACGCCTTCCCCAGCGGTCTCGTCGTTCGGTCGGTCGATCATGGAGCAACTTGTCGGGAAACCCAGTGACTCCTGTGTAGTTGTGCTCCTATTGTGGCCCAAGAAGGGCAGAGAAACCAGTGTTTCAGCGCGTGGCTGCCTCGAGCGTCATCAGCTCCTCCAGCACCGAGGTCGCGATCCCGAGGCCGCCGAGGTGCGACTCGCCCTCGATCACCGACATCGTCGCGTTCGGAACGCGGTCGACGACGTGCATCCCGTGCGCGAACGGAACGATGTGGTCGGCGTTGCCGTGCCACCACCGCACGGGCACCGTGACGTCGTCCAGGCGGAAGCCCCAGTCACGCGTGAACAGCACCAGGTCGGCGAGCGGCGCGGAGGTCTGGAACCGGCTCCCGTTGAGCAGGTCGTCGAGGAACATCGCCTTGAACCCCGGCCGGCCCAGCAGGCGCTTGTCCCCCACCGGCTGCACGGCGGCGTACAGGTCCAGGCACGGGCTCGCCAGCGGCTTGACCAGCCGGATCGCGGTCGTCAGGGCGATCCCGGCCGGCAGCCGCGCGGCGGTGAGGAACGGCGCGCAGTGGACCGCGAGCTGGATGATCCCGCCCTCAGCGGCATCCTCGCCTCGGGTGGGCGCCACTCCGCCGAGCACGCCGACGGCGTGGACGCGGTCCGGGAGCGCTGCGCCGGCGGCCAGGGCGTAGGGGCCGCCGCCGGAGAGCCCGATCACGCGCAGCGTGTCGATGCCGAGCCCGTCGAGCAGCATCGCGAGGTCGACCGTCCAGTCGAGGACGTTCGGGTAGAGGTACGGCGTCGAGGTCCCGATGCCGGGGCGGTCGATCCCGATGAGCCGCAGACCGTGCTCCTCGGCGTACTCACGCGCCTCGAGGGGGATCTGCCGGCGCGCACCCGGCGTGCCGTGCATCCAGACGAGGGCAGCCCCGTGGACCGAGCCGTACTCGGCGAAGCTCAGACGTCGCCCGTCGCGGACGGCGACGCTTCCTTCGACCAGCGGGCGCTCCAGCATGCGCAGAGTGTGGCACGACGCCCGACGGAGCGGCGCGGCGCTCCACCGCCGACGTGGCCTAGGCTGCACGCATGCAGACCCGCGGGGACGACGCGACGCTCGAGGCGCCCCACCTCCCCCGTCCACGCCGACAGTCCCGGCTATGGAAGTGGGCCGCCCCCGTCGCCGCCACCGCACTTCTCGTCGGCTGGGTCGCCTGGTACGTCACCACTCCCGAGGACCTGCCCACCGACAGCCAGACGATCACCGCGAGCGGCATCGTCGGACAGCCCCTGTACGTCGGCATGTTCTCGACGCCGAGCGGCTTCGACCGTGGGCTGCACATGTCCGGCATCAAGGTGACCGCGAAGGCGTCGACGAAGCTCAGCATCACCCCGCTGCTGTGCCGCCACGGCAGCATCCAGGTCACCACGGAGCCGAACCAGTTCTGCGCCAGCCTCGACAACCCAGCCGGTCAGCGCCTCGACGCGGGCGACTCGATCGTGCTCAGGCTCGACAGCACGCAGACCGTCCTGGCCGACATCGACCAGATCCGGATCGCCTTCCAGGAGGGCCTCCGCTGGGGCACCAAGCCCGCAGGCCACGCGAAGGCGGTCGTGTCGCTCGTCCAGCGCGGCCAGTAGACCCGCGCGCGACCCGGCCTACTCGCCGAGCCGCTTCTCCAGCGCGGCCGCGCGGTCGGCAGCGTCGGTGAGCTCCTCGCCGTCGATCGCGTTCGATCGGTGGAACCAGCTCAGCGCGTCCTCCAGCCGGCCGGCGTGCTCGAGGGTGTCGGCGTACGCATACCGCAGTCGCAGCACCCACGGCTCACGGCTCTTGCTGCTGATGGGCGACAGCTCGAGGGTGCGCAGCGCGGCGTCGACCTGGCCGAGGTCGCGGCGCGCGCCGGCCTCGACGATCGTCATCTCCGCCTTCGCCTCGGGGGCGAACCTGGCGACCGACGGGCTCTTGGCCAGCTCGATCGCGCGCTTCGCGTTGCCCAGCGCCCGGTGGCAGTCCGCCATGATCGGGAGGTACGCCGTGGCACCGTTCATGCGCTTCGCGGCCCGCAGCTCGGAGAGCGCCTCGTTGTAGTGACCCGCGGCGTATGCCGCCTCACCCACAGCCTCCCGGACGACCGCCAGGCGTGGCGCACGGGCACGGGCGGCGAGCGAGTGCTGGTAGGCGACCTCGGGCTCGTCGTCGATCAGAGCACCCGCGGCAGCGAGGTGGCGCGCGACGCGGGTCGCGAGCTTCTCCGGAAGGCTGCGCAGCTGCGCGCGGATGTCGGGAGCGAGCTCGCGACCGGTGATGTCCTCGGGCAGCGGAGGGCCGTCGTACACCTCCTGCGCCTCGGTGCGCGGGGCACGCTCGACCGGAGGCCGCTGGCTCGCGCCACGGCGGGCAGCAGGCTTGCCGGCCCCTCCGGAGCGACCGGCGCCCTGTCGGCCGCCGCCAGGACCGCCCGACCGACCACCGCCCGAAGATCGCCCGGCACCCGAAGCGCCGTCCTTGCGGTAGCCACCCTTGGCGGCGGGCTTGCGCGGGCCGGTGCGGCGGCCACGTTCTTCAGGCACGGCGAATCTCTCTTCTTCTGTCGGGAAAAGCAACGCAGGGGCCACTCTAGCGAGTGGCCCCTGCGGCAATGTTTGTCCGGCGGCGTCCTACTCTCCCACAGCCTCTCGGTTGCAGTACCATCGGCGCTGGCAGGCTTAACTTCCGGGTTCGGGATGGGACCGGGTGTTTCCCTGCCGCTATGGCCG